>NZ_JBTYYZ010000007.1:0-196884 GCF_054881455.1 Companilactobacillus sp. FL22-3
TCCTAATTGTTTAAAGAGAGCAATAGCTTTTTTCATTTCAGGGACCTCATAATTGGAAACACCAACGTACAAAGCTTTGCCTGACCGAACTATGTCGTCTAAAGCACGAACGGTTTCTTCAATTGGAGTCTGATCGTCATAGCGATGAGCATAGTAAATATCAACATAATCAAGGTTTAATCTCTGTAATGAGTCATTGATACCCTGAATCAGCGACTTACGAGAAGTACCAATTCCGTAAGGACCATCATGGATTTCATAACCGACCTTAGTGGAAATAACTAATTCATCACGGTAGGCCTTTAAATCATCTTTTAGAATTTGGCCCAATAATTCCTCGGAGCTACCAAAGCCAGTTTGACCATTACCGTAATGATTGGCCACATCAAAGTGAAAGATTCCCTTGTCAAAGGCATGTAAAATTACGTCCCGACGATCACTAAGTGGGTCAGCACTACCAAAATGGCGCCAAAGTCCTAAAGAAATCGGTGGTAACATCAAACCAGAATTACCGGCATGACGAACTTGTTGGTTATCGTAACGACTTTCTGCTGCATGATACATTTTCAAAACCTCCTCTGGATATTTTATATCTCAAGGATAACGCTAAAGTTCATTAAAAAAATAGCGTAAGACATTTCGGAAGCGAAAAAATCTAAAAAAATATATAATTGTATATAGTGATATTTATAAAATGTGGGAGGATAAGTATGGAATATCAAAAATTAAGTAATGGCGTTTCCATTCCAGTATTAGGCTTTGGAACTTATGAAATAAAGAGGTCTGAAGTAGCTGAAGCAATGAAGGGTGCTTTGGATGCCGGATATCGTCACTTTGATTGTGCACATATTTATGGCAATGAAGTTGAAGTAGGTCAAGCCCTAAAAGCTTCAGATGTTAAACGTGAAGATTTATTTATTACCTCAAAAGTTTGGAATTCCGATCAAGGCTATGACAAGACCTTGGCTGCCTTTGAGCAAACTTTGAAGGACCTGCAACTAGATTATTTGGATCTTTATTTGATTCACTGGCCAAATAATGACAACTTCGATTTAACCTTAGATACTTGGAAAGCCTTAGAAACACTTTACGATCAAGGTAAAGTTAAAGCTATCGGTGTTTCAAACTTCTCTGAAGCACAATTGAAGCAAGTCTTTGATATGTGCAAAGTTAAACCAATGGTCAACCAGATCGAACGTCATCCTTACAAGACCCAAGTAGAATTGGCTAAGTTTGATCGTGATAATGGCATTATCAATGAAGGCTACTCACCAATTGGCCACGGTCATTTGATTTTGGAAGACGAAACCATCAATAAGATTGCCAAAGTCCACGAAAAGACTGCCGCTCAAGTAGTGCTTCGTTGGCAAGTAGATACAGGCTTTGTTATTTTCCCTAAATCATCTAATATCGATCACGTTAAGGCTAACTTTGATATCTTTGACTTTAAGTTAACAGATGACGAAATTGAAGCTATTAATGGCTTGGATCAAGATAAACATTTGAATTATTAATTGGTAAAACTATATTTAGTTATTTAAAAATACCCCCTTAAATATGGGTCTAAACTTTATCGTGTTGGTAGATGATTTCTACTGGCACGATTTTTTTTGACCAATCAAAAAAGGACATCAAGAAAAAGAATCATACCAATTAAGGTATGATTCTTAGAAATAGGTCTCACCAACACGATTTGACTTAGACCCTTTTTGTCTTGTCCTCACGTTACGTTAGGGGGTACTATTACAACCATCATAACAAAATAACAAATGAGGGCAATTATGGATAAGAAAATCACATTGATAACAGGTGCGAACAAGGGCATGGGGTTTGAATTAGCTCTTGAATTAGGCAAAGCAGGGCAGTTCATCTTATTAGGTGCAAGAAATAAACAGTTAGGACAAGAAGCAATCAAAAAATTACAATCTAATGGGATTGAGACTGATTTGGTATTAATAGATGTTACAAATGAAGAAAGTATTAAAGCTACAACAAAATACATTGAACAAAAATATGGTCGTATTGACATCCTAATTAACAATGCTGGTATTGCACTAGATAATCACGAGAAACCTTCAAAGATTAAATTGGATATTGTAAGAAAAGACTTTGATGTTAATTTCTTTGGTTTGATCAGTGTCACTCAAAATATCATTCCACTCATGAGAAAAGCTAAAACTGCAAAAATAATTAATATTTCTAGTGAAGTTGGTTCCTTGACTTTATCCTCTGACCCTAGTGTGCATCGACATACGGCGGTTGGTTATCAAGCATCTAAAGCTGCGGTTAATATGTTTACAGTAGATTTAGCGAATGAACTAAGCGACACCAACATAACTGTTAATGCGGTGAACCCAGGCTGGGTAGATACAACTTTTGCTGGTGGCGGTGGTCAAAGTGGTCAAAAAACCGTACAGCAAGGTGTTGCTAGGACTGTTGAAATAGCAACCGATGAATCAAACGAAGTAAGTGGTACGTTCTCTGATACTAAAGGTATTGTTCCTTGGTAGAAGACATATTTTGCAGTTACATACTTCAGTAATTCTTGGGGCTGTGTTCTAACAAACAAGAAGTTCAAGAAATTCTCACATACGAGAAAATCTTGAACTTTTTTCGAGTTCTTGATTAGCTATTTCGCAAAAAGAGTAGCAAAGATAGCCAATGACGAATTGTCCTTACTAAACTTATTATCCATCTTTATATCTAGAATTTTATCCTCTTCAAGTTGCTCAAGAACATCTATCGGGTCTTCGGTGCTTTTTAGTTTGAACATAGGGGAAATCTAACCATATTGGCTTTTGATGTGATCCTGTCTTTATAGATACTATTTAATATCGAATATTGTTGTAATACTTTAATCTTTGATCTTATTCTTTGGATTGATATAAAAATCGTGTCAGTAGAATTAATCTACCCACACGATAAAGAATAAAGAAGCTAGATTTATTATTCTAAAGAAATGGCGAGAACAAGCAAATACAAAATAATTGTGCGTTTGCACAAAAATCTCAAAAAACAAGATGATCATCAATCCCAAAAAGGGACCAAATCGTAGATAGAGATAGCTTTTTTTAAACCATTTTATTTGAAGAAACTGTTCAAATTGGTTGACTTTGTTAATTTAATAACAATTGTATGTAATTGTTATTAAAAAAGCTAATATAAAATTGGATTTTTTAAAAACCTATTAGATAGCGGTCTATCTGCATTTAACTTTATCAAATTTATTTTGGATTAAATGACTATGGAAAAGCTTTTTTTATTGAAATCAAAAAATGGGTTACTATTTGTGAATATATGAACTATAATAAAAACGTAATCAATATTACTTGAATAAAGTAATTAGCTTCTTTTCATAGTGTGTTTATCAAATTTTAGATGGAGGTAGTATTATGAGCGACAGAGATACTGCAAACGTTTTATGGTTCGATGAATTACATCGTAAAGATGTCAACTTAGTCGGGGGCAAATCATCTTCATTAGGAGAAATGACTTCTTCAATGAATGTTCCGGTTCCTTATGGATTTGCCACAACGGACCACGCATATCGTTACTTTATGGAACAAACTGGTTTGAATGATAAAGTTAACGAATTGCTGGAAGGAATTAAAGACTACGAAGATTCTGACGAGTTGCATGCAACTTGTGAAAAGATCAGAAACTTGATTGTTGATGCTCAAATGCCAGCAGATTTGGCAAACGACATTAATAAAGCATACGCTGATCTAGGGGACAAAATGGGGCAAGAGAATCCATTCGTTGCTATTCGTTCTTCAGCCACAGCAGAAGATTTGCCTAACGCATCATTTGCTGGACAACAAGAGTCCTATCTGAATATCAAAGGACAGTTGGACGTAGTTAACCGGGTTCAACAATGTTATTCATCATTATTCACTGACCGTGCAACATATTATCGTCACAAGCAAGGCTTCTCACACGAAAAAGTTGCTCTTTCAGCAGCAGTTCAGATGATGGTCTTTTCAAAGGCTTCAGGAATTATGTTCTCAGTTAATGTAGCTAATGGTGACAATTCTAAGATCGTGATCGATGCAATTTATGGTTTAGGTGAGTACATTGTTCTTGGAAAGGTTACACCAAACCACTTTGTAATCGATAAGCAATCAATGAAAATCGTTGATCGTAACATCATCAAACAACCAGTTGAATTGATGAGAGTTACGAATGGTGGAACAGTTGAGCAAGAAGTTCCAAGCGATATTCAAGATAAACAAGTTTTGACAGATGACCAAGTAATTGAATTAGCAGGCTATGCTAAAGAGATCGAACGTCACTATGGATGTTATATGGATATGGAATTCGCTTTGGACTCCAATACCAACAAGCTTTGGATCGTTCAAGCTCGTCCTGAAACAGTTTGGTCACAAAAGAAGAAGAAAAATAGTGCCGAAGACGAAGACATTGTTTCTGAAGAAGACGCTGAAGTAGCAGTTCGTGGTTTACCAGCAAGTCCTGGTTTAACTAGTGGCGTTGTTCACGTAATCGATGATCCAAAGGATATTAATGAATTTAAAGATGGCGAAGTTTTGGTAACTTTGATGACTTCACCTGACTGGGTTCCTGCAATGAAGAAGGCTGCAGCCATTGTTACAAACAGTGGTGGTATGACTTGTCACGCCGCAATCGTTTCTCGTGAAATGCAGATTCCATGTATCGTCGGGACTAAGAGTCAAGGGATTGCTGCAACTGAGGCTTTGAAGACCGGTGACGTTGTTACAGTTGATGCTAAGAATGGTATCGTTTACCGTGGAAAAGTTGAAAGTCTTTTGAAGAAATCAAATCCATCAACTCAAAATAACGCTCAAGTAGTAGCAGCTGAAACATTTGCTCCAACTGCAACTCGTGTCATGATGAACTTGGGTGATCCTGATCTAGTTGACAAATATTCATCATTGCCTGCTGACGGAATTGGTTTGATGCGTGAAGAGTTCCTCTGGACAACCTTTATTCATGAACACCCACTATATTTGATTGAACAAGGACATCCTGAGAAAGTTGTCGACATGCTTTCAAACGGAATTGCCAAGGTAGCTCGTGCAATGGCTCCAAGACCAATGGTACTTCGTCTATCAGACTTCAAGTCCAGCGAGTACCGTAAACTAAAGGGTGGCGAAAAGTATGAACCACAAGAACCAGCTGATCTATTAGGTTGGCGTGGTGCTTCTCGTTACTACGATCCAAAATATATTGAAGCCTTCAAACTAGAATTAGCTGCTGTTAAGAAAGTTAGAAACGAATATGGATTGAAGAACTTGAACGTTATGATTCCATTTGTCAGAACAGTTGATGAAGCTAGAAAAGTTACAGATATTATGAGAAATGAAGGCCTAGTTCGTGGAGCTGACTTCAAAGTTTACATGATGGCCGAAATTCCATCAAATATCATTTTGGCTGATCAATTCAATCAATTCATCGATGGTTACTCAATTGGATCAAATGACTTAGCAATGTTGATCCTTGGCTGTGATCGTAACAATGATACAGTTTCTGGCCTCTTTGACGAACGTAACTTAGCTGTTAAACGTGCTATTCGTCACTTGATCAAAGCTGCACATAAAGATGGCAAGACTGTTGGAATCTGTGGTCAAGCACCATCTGAGTATCCAGAATTCACTAACTTCTTGATTCAAAGCGGTATCGACTATGTATCTGTTAACCCTGATATGGTTAAAGAAACTAAGAGAAATGTAGCACACTTTGAACAAAGAATTATGTTGGATAAGGCAACTGGACGTGGATTAAATGATCCAACAGATTATGATTGGGATTAAGTTAAGATAGTAATCTCATCGAAAAGACAACTCAATAATTGGGTTGTCTTTTTTTTTGCTCAAAATAAGTCTTTTGACAAAGCTGATTTCTTTTCAAAATCACCTGAAAGATTGTAAAGTTTGATTCAAATAAAAGGTTAAGATTATTTATTTGCTCATAATTTAACAATCATACAACTTAATATATGAAAAATAAATTATTAAAAATCGAAAATGGAGGTTGTCTAAATTTCGTTTGATAATTAAATTGCTTTGCCTAAATTAAATAAATTTGTTTACTAAATGTTTAAACATGTTATTATGTTAAAGTTCCCCTCAAATAGCTGAATAACTGGGAGATTTGATTTACACGAGGAGCCTGTTTACGCAAACTTTTAACTATTAAATATTAAAATATCTTTCGGTATTTAAAGAATAATTTTTCGTATTATATGTAAGGGCTATCAGCTAGAAGAGAAAGGAGGCCTATCGTGATTATTTCTGATCTAGAAATTGACATAAGTAAGTACATTTGGAATAAATCAACAGCACATTATTCTGACCTTGAAAAAAACTTTGAAATCTCTAAGCCAACCATTTCAAAATATTTGTCAAATATCGCTTCGTACGTGGATAGTTTAGGCATCAATTTGAAACTGGTTCGAGACCGAGGTAAGGGAATATATTTCGTAGGCAAGCGGGCTGATTTTGAGAAAGAATTTGTATATCAAGATTCTTGGAATCCTATCACACCCAAGGATCGAAGGATGTACATTCTTGCCTCATTATTGTTTGAAAAGCGGACGATCACAATCTCTGAATTGACTGGGAAGTTGTTCGTTAGTCAAAGAAGTATTGAAAACGACCTTGCCTGGTTGCGAAAGTTTTTGGCAGATAATAATGGTGCTTTGATCAATAATTCTGGATACTTGCGTTTAAAAATGCCAGAGGATTACTTATATGCATTCATGATTGACGTTTTTCACAATTATTGGGGAGAAGATTTGAATCAAAGTAATAAAAACAACGTAATTCTACCACCAATTTTGAGCAACTTTTTCAGCAAAGAGACTGCCGAAAGAATATTTCGATTCGTTGACCAGTTCTTGGAATATTACCATTTTAGGACAACGGAATATGAATACACCTCTTTGGTGATATATCTGTTGATTCAATACACGTTGTTCAGTAATTCAAGCTTTTTCTTACGTGATCGAGAGACTGAATATCATGCAACGCCGTTAGAACATGAAACTGATTGTCTAGCCAGCAGTTTTGAAGAAAAATTTCAATATATCTTTTCTGCTGATCAAAAGAGATTTCTGAATAATTTCGTAATTTTGATCAAGTTGGAAAATAGCGAATCTCTTCAATTCGACGAGGACAATGAGATCGAAGCTATCAAAAAACTGATTATCGGACCAGATACACACGTCAATATTTATGATGATCAATTTCTAGATGGTGTCAGCAAGCATATTTCAATGGCAATCAAGCGAATCAAGTTTGGGATGCACACAGTCAACCCCTATACTGAGAATTTCAAACGTTCATATCCGCTTGCCTTTGAAGAGGCACTGGAATTATCTAGCAAGATTCAACAAAAATTTGATGTTGTCTTCAAAGATAATGAGATTGCTTATATAGGAATGTATTTCGAATCTTTTAGCGAACGTAAAGGCATCGTCGGTGAAAAAGTATCGGCCGCGATAGTTTGTAATTCTGGAATCGGAACAGCTAAGTTTTTGGAAGAAAAAATCAACCAAAATTTACATGATTCTGTGAAAGTGAAGGCAATTTATACTTTGCATGAATTACCTAAGGAAAACATTGCAACTGACATTATCATTTCCACCGTGGCTTTGCTCAATGCACCCAAACCTGCTGTCTTAGTAACGCCATTTTTGAACGCATCTGATCGAGAATCGATTTTGGAGTTAGTTTCCAATATCAAACAAGCCAACCTACCACCAACACCTTTTAAGGAATTACTGAGACCTGACTTGATAATTTTCAATGAAACTGGCAGTGATTATCAAGCCGTTCTTAAGCAAATTACCACTCAAGCTGTTGACTTAAAGTTGGCCAAAGACGGAATTTTTCAAGCAGCAGTCAAGCGAGAACTTTTGTCCAGTACAGCCATTGATGGGATCGCTTTGCCACACAGTACAACTGATTTTGTTGAGAAACCATTCATTGGCATTATTAAATCACAAGCAGGTATCGATTGGTTAGGAACGACGATTCATTTAGCTTTCTTCATGGGGTTAAAAGGAATCGATACGGCTAGTTTGAAAAAAATCTATCATCAATTGAATAAATTAGTTGAGAACAAACCTTTGATCAATCAACTTTTAATCAGTGATGATCCGCAAGAAATTATTGATTTATTAGGAGCAAATGACTTTGACTAAACAAATACTTGAACCTGATTATATTTTTACTGACATTGAGATGGGTACCAATACTAAAGATGATGCTTTGAAAATGATAGCCAATTTACTCGCATCCCAAATCGATGTCAGTGAATCAGAGTTAGAAGATGGTCTTTTTGAGCGAGAAGAGCTTGGTACAACGGGCTTCATTCACGGTTTAGCCATTCCACATGCGGTTGTGTCGACACTTGACGAACCAATAGTTGGTATCTTTACATTCAAGGAAGAGGTGCAATGGGAGGCACTTGATGGTAATGGCGTAAGAATTGTTTTCGTACTGCTAACCCCTAAGAATACGACTGACAACGAACACTTGAAATTATTGTCGCAGTTGTCCCGAAATCTAGTTAAAACTGAATATATTGAAAGAATTCTACGTAATCTATCGAATCCGAAAGTTCTTTACGCAATGGTTGCAGAAGTGGTAAATGAGTAACTAAAGTTGAAAAGGGGATGGATCAATGACTACCTTAGTTGGGGTAACTAAATGTCCAGTGGGAATTGCCCACACATACATGGCGGCTGAGAAATTGGAAGAAGCTGCCAAGAAGTTAGGTTATACGAAAGTTAAGATTGAAACTGAAGGTGCTTCGGGGACAGAAAACACTTTGAGTTTAGAAGATATTGTGAACGCCGATGCCATAGTTTTCGGTGCTGACGTGACTGTCGATGATATTCAAAGATTCGATGGCGAAAAAGTTGTTTTTGGTGACACTACCACGGCTATTAAAGATCCGGAATCATTAATCAAACTTTGTGAAACGGCTCCGGTGTATCATGTTGGAAATTTTTTGGATAACAATGAGAATGAAACGACTGTAAAAACAACAAAAAAAACTCAACAATCACCAGTTGTTAAGCAATTATTAAATGGAGTTTCACACATGATTCCTTTCGTTGTAATAGGGGGATTATTCATTGCATTATCGATTGCCTTTGGTGGCCATCCGACAAGCAGTGGCATGGTGATTCCTAAAGGTACGGTTTGGTCAGTTATGAATCAAGTCGGAGTTTTAGGATTTACTTTGATGATTCCAGTCCTAGCTGGATATATTGCCGATGCGATTGCAGGACGGGCTGCCTTAGCTCCAGTAATGATCAGTGCTTTAGTCGCTAATAGTCCCGACATATTAGGGACAAAAGCCGGAACAGGTTTTCTAGGCGCCATCTTGATTGGTTTTGCGGGTGGTTATCTAGTTAAATGGATCAATACTTGGAAGGTGCCAAAAGAATTACGCCCGATAATGCCAATCTTTATAATTCCATTATTAGGAACGGCAATTTTATCAGGAGCCTTTGTCTATTTGTTAGGTCAGCCAATTTCTTGGTTGATGACCGCTTTAGAATCATTATTGAAAGCTTTATCTGCCAACCCTTCAACCAGTATTTTACTTGGAGGAATCATGGGATTAATGGTCGCATCTGACATGGGTGGCCCAATCAATAAAGTCGCTTTCTTGTTTGGAGTTGCTTCCATTACGGCCAATGCTCCTCAAATAATGGGTATTGTAGCTTGTGCAATTCCAGTACCTCCATTAGTAGTTGGAATTGCTACCTTGATTAACGGTAAAAACTTCAGTTCAGATGAAAGAGCTGCAGCTGTTCCTGCCGTTTTAATGGGACTAATTGGGATTACTGAGGGTACGATTCCTTCAGCAACCGCTAATCCCAAATGAGTTTTCCCTTCAATTCTCTTAGGTTCCGCAGTTGCTGGAATCTTCGGTGCAATTTTCAAAATAACTGATGTTGTACCGCATGGTGGCCCGATTGTCGGAGTTCTTGGGGCAACCAATAATCTATTTTTATTCTTTTTAGCAATTATTATTGGAGTAGCTGTAGGCGTTGGCCTTTTAACAGCTCTTCAAAGCCGATCAGTTCATGTCACAAAGCCTGATGTAGACTGAGAAATTAATATTCCGTTACTAATATGGGAGCAAGACAAAAAAGGTTTTGCTGCCGAGCATTAATGTAAATAGAGTGGTGACTCAATTTTGAGTTGCTGCTCTATTTGCGCTTTTAGCAAAAGGATTTTTCCAAAATGTCATTTCGGAATAAAATGGCTTGGCTGTAGTTATTAATGGAATATTGCTTTAACCGGTCAGTGGAAGGTAATGGTTAATGATTCATTCTTGTTTAAACATGCACTAAAATGAGCGCGAAAACAAAGAAAAGAGTGGATTGAAATGTTAATGAATAAAAAGAGTTTATATTTTGGTGTTTCATTATTTTCAGCAATCATTTTAGGTTCAGTTTCAAGCCAAAGTGTTAAAGCAGCGACCACGGATTCCTCGACTGCAGCGACACCAGTAACGACCCAATCACAAGCTTCAACAGCAACAACTCCAACACCAACGACCGATTCGAAAGTGTCGGCCACTGCGACAGATACAGCAGCAGATACAACCACACCTAAAACGGTAACTTCAACTACAAATACGGTTTCAACTGTTGCGGCCACAACCAATCCAAGCGCGACTGGGGCAACTGCAACGAGCTCGAGTTCTAGTACTGTTAGTTCGACATCTACCATCAATATCGTTAAAAATCCTGTAGCAGCACCAACTGCAAGTGTTGCTCCTGGTGCTACTAGTCAAACTCCATCACAACCAACACCACCTGTAACAAGCACAGATAATACAACGAATCCTTATGCAATCCCCAGCAATGTGACCGATGATACAGTCGTTAAGTTTGCCGATCCGTTATTAGGTGACATTGTTAAAAACAGCTTTGGTCTGATGCCAACTCAGGATCTGACTGTTGGTGAAGTTAAAAAAATTCTCCCAAACAATGTGTTAATCAGTGAAACCAATTATCTTTTACGTCAAAATAAGACACAAACTTCGATGTCTGATGACCAAGATACACCGATTGAGAGTCTTGATGGTATGCAATATTTGCAGTTGATGCCAGCTAAATCAACTTTAAGTTTTCAAGTTGATTTAGCAGCTGATGACAAAGCTAATCCTGATTTGCGCCCCTTGGAGAATATTCCTTTTCAAAGTTTAACCCTTTCAGGGAATTTTAGTTCGCCCAAGGGTCAACAAATCGATGTAAATCAACTGAGCAATTTGGACCTTAGTAGAGCAACTGATCTTGAACTAAATGGTGACCCCAAGGTTTCAGTTAATAGTGGTTTGAATGATCAGGAACTAAAAGCCGTTGAACCAACTTTGGATAAATATGCAGATAATGGGCAAAGCAGTCATTTAATTGAATTGACTAATTCACAAATTACTGATTTCTCGCCACTACAGGGGACTTCGACCGGTAATAGTGTGACGGCCATTGCTTCAAATGATACGATCGGAATTGCAACACCAGTTTACGCCGTTGAAAATCAACCGATTAGTTTTACCGCACCAAAAATCATTGGCATAAATGGTAAAGATATCGCTGACACTTATCATTTTAGTTACACAGTCGCTAAAGCAGGTCTTGCTGATGATAATTTAACCAATCTTGGCAATGATAATTACGTTTTGAAGACACCAGATTCGTCGGCTGCACAGTTGACTTATGGACATATTGGCTGGGACTATTCGACAAATCCTGACGCCTATGTCGCTCAGACAGTTGGTAATACAACTTTCGATACCATTATTACTAACGTTCAACCATTGATTTGGCAAAAGAATCCAACAGTCACGATCAATTACTTAGATGCCAGCGGTAAACCAATCGAACAAAATGGTCAAGCTTTAACCAAGGTCGTCGCCGGTACAACAATTGGTAGTCCTTATGATTTAACTGCTGATAGTGAGGTGGAAGGTTATTCATTGACTAGTGACGCTGGCCTTTTGAAAGGTAGCTTTACTCAAAATCCTCAGGTAGTCAATCTAGTCTTCAGTCAAAACCCCGTTCAATCCGCTCCTTCTGTCGAAACACCAGTGATTACTCCAACAACAGCTCCAACTAAGCCTCAACTAGTTCAAGTTAAAATGGTTGATAAAAACACCACTGTTGGTAGTAATTTAGCAGCAATTGGTGTGCAAGGAACAACTGAGGTCAATGGTAAACTCTTTTACTTATCAAAAGGTGAGTACATTGCGGCTAGTGACTACGAAGCTGTTTTGCCAGGAGCGGGACAGTTAAAGACCTTTAACAAAGAGACAACTCTTTTTGACAGCAAAGGTCAGCCGATTAAAGATGTTTTGACACCAAATAGTGGATGGAAGTTCGATCAAATCGTCGCCATCAATGGACAGGCCTTTTATCGAGTGGCGACTGATGAATACTTGTCCGCAGATGAGAGTATTGTCTTTAAACCAGTTGATGCAAAGAGTGTCGTCACGGTACCAAGTAATACAATGCTCTATAATTCTCAAGGTCAATTGCTAAGCCAAGGCTTAAAAGCAGGTAGTAGCTGGAATACTGATGGTTACGTATTGATCAATGGGGTCAAAATGTATCGAGTAGCTACAGACGCTTATGTCAAAGTTGATGGAATTGTCGCTACAGAACCAGTTTCTACTATCTATCAGGCAGATCAAGAAGTTCAATTGTACGATGCTCAAGGGACACCTATCAAGGAAACTTTGCCAGCTAAGAGTTCTTGGAAAGTTGATCAAGTATTGTACTTGCATGGTCAAGAATATTTTCGTGTTGGCAAAGATGAATACATCAAAGTTCAATCTTGAGTCGATTTTGTTTTTGAGGATAAATATGGTAGCATAGCGGTCTAAATGAAAGTTTTATAAGAGGCCCAAAATGCGATGGATACCAATAACAATTATTCTAATAATCTTAAGTTGTGTCACGTTATTTGTGGTCCATCAATATAAAAACTCTAAACATTTTCCATTAGCATTGTTAACAATGCTTTACCTGATAGGAATCAGTGCTATTTTGTTCACGCCCATCTCAATTGACGGATTATCTGTCCAGATCTTGCCGCCAGGGATTGGACGTGTGAATGAGACAAGGCTTTATTTTCACGACGTCGGTTTCTTTGAAAATATAATTTTAACAATTCCTCTAGGAATGATAATCAAAAAATCAGTTCCACAAATACCATTATTGATTCTGGCAGTGTTCGGCATAATTTGCAGTAGTGGTTTTGAAATAGCGCAGTATTATTTATCACATTATTTCTTGATCAATCGGACTAGTGATATTAACGATGTCATTGCTAATACGACTGGAATTATTATTGGTGGATTATTAATTATTATTTTTTCTCAATTTAAAAGTAGGATTGATAAATAAAAAAACGTAGTCGAATCAGACTTTTTCTCATAAAAAGAAATTTAAATCATCTCTCCGATTTGAAATGAACCCTTTAGTTTTGGTAAAAACTAAGGGTTTTTTTAGTGAATTCAAGTGGACAAGCCAAAAGGAGAAGTTAAGCAATTTCTCAAGTTATTCACTAAGTGAAATTGAGGTAGGAGCTTCTATGTTTTTTAAGGAAACCAATCAAAAATCTTGATTAATTACTCCGTCCCAAATTCAGACAGTATATCTGGAAATCATGGAAGAAAATCAAAATAAGATTTAAGAATCTTGTGAAACTTGGTATAACGGTAAATCAAGCAAGAACCTTCCTCATACCCGTAAGGGTTATTGTCAAGCCGCTCATACCAAGATCTAATTAAATGTCCAAACTTAAGAGTTCAGATTAATTAGGTTCCTTTTCTGAATTAAAGATATAATTAAGAATTTCAAATAAAAACTGTCAATTACTTTTTATTAGAATTCTTTAATTAATAAAAACTAATGAATGCTGGAAAATGTTCAGCTATTCCTTTATAAAAATCAAAAATCCAAATTAATGTTGACAATTTATTGCAAAAACACAAATAATCTGTTAATATTTCTAACATAAATCTAATGTTAATAATGTTTTTCTAATCTAAATCTAATCACATTAGAAACACACTACTGATATTTGATAAGGAGGATTTACATATGGATTTGGATAATGAAAAAGAACCTTTGGTAACAGAGCCACAAACTAGTGAAGGAACGTTTGACGATTATTCTACACAACGAGTTCCCAAAGAAGAACGAGATCCAATGTGGAAAATCCTGATGGTTCAAATCGGTGGATTTGTTTGTTTAAGCCAATTTATGTTGGGAGCAGAGTTAGGTTACGGTATGTCATTTAGAGATGCTGTTCTATCAACACTTATTGGAAGTGTTATTTTGCAATTTATTGCCTATGGATTAGGCTTGGCTGGTCAAAGAGAGGGATTAGCAACGAGTTTACTATCCAAATGGACAGGCTTTGGAACAATTGGTTCTGCAGTTGTTGGATTAACTTTTGCCATCAGTTTAATTGGCTGGTTTGGAATACAAAACTCTGTATTTGCTCAGGGAATTGTTTCTATCATCGGTAAAAATGCAAATTTTGGAATAGTTTCGACTATTACGGGTTTGGTGGTTACTTTGTCAGTTATTTTTGGATTCAAAGGTTTAAGCTGGACAACAAATATTTCCGTGCCAGCCTTTCTAGTTGTTTTAGGTGTCGCCATTTATAACATGATGAAGGGGCATACCATCTTTGGACTTGTAACGATGGCAGCTCCGGGTGCAGCGATGACTTTAAGTTCTGCTATTACAATGGTTACCGGTAATTTTATTGTTGGTGCAATAATCATGCCTGATCTAACACGGCGTTCTAGAAATGGTAAAGATGTTTTTTGGATTTGTGTTATCGGTACATTAGTTGGAGAACTTGGTGTCAACGTTATTGGTGTTTTGATGGCGCATGCAGTTGGAACAAGCCAAATCATGCCTATCATTTACCAATTAACAGGTATGTTTGGAATTGCTCTAATTGTTCTTTCGTCAGTTAAAGTTAATGATTTGAATTTGTATTCAGCTAGTTTGGACATTGTCAATTTCTTCAAACAAGTTTTTCATATAAATTTAAATAGAGCGTGGGTAACAATTGTAGCTGGTTGTTTAGGAACTTTCTTATCTGTTATTGGTGTTATTGATAAGTTTTCATCATTTTTAACCGTCTTGGGAGTTGTCTTCCCACCGGTTGCATCAATCATGTTTGTTGATTATTGGATTTTAAAAAGAAATAGAAAATCCCTTGATGTAAGTCGGGCTTCAGGACGATTGCCTGATGATTCAGATAAGTTCCCAATTGTTACGATTGTGGCTTGGATTGGTGGTTCGTTAATCGGATATTTTGTTACTTCGGGAATTCAATCAATAACAGTTATTATTGCTTCTGGTTTAATCTACTACATTGGAATGAAATTGTTTGGTAAGAAAACAGAAAGTACAAAAATACTTAATTAGGGTTTAAATGAAGGAGACGATAAGGCATGAGTAGAGAACTTTTTGCAGAAGATATAAAAGAAATTGCTATCGGAGCTGCACTACTAGGTTCTGGGGGTGGAGGGAATCCATATATCGGTAAGCTAATGGCACTTTCAATGATCAAGAAAAATGGACCAGTTAAATTGATTTCTCCCGAAGAGGCTCCCGATGATGAATTATTTGTTTCAGCTTCAGGGATTGGAGCTCCGGCCGTTTCCTTAGAAAAATTCCCTAATGGTAGTGAATTCAAACGTTCTTTTGAGATGTTGGAAAACTATTATGGTAAAAAGATTTATGGAACATTTCCTATTGAAGCAGGAGGAATCAACTCAATGATTCCTATTGTGGCAGCGAGTGATATGAATTTACCAATTGTAGACGCTGATGGAATGGGTAGGGCTTTTCCAGAACTTCAAATGTCAACTTTTGTTTTAGCTGGACACGATGTTACACCCATGGTCATTACTGACGAACGCGGTAATACAAATTTGATTAACACTGTCAACCCTGTGTGGGCCGAAAAAATTGGTCGTTCTACAACTGTTCAGATGGGAGCAACCGCAACAAGTGCTAGTGATGGGCTTACCGGCAGGGAGTTACGTGAAGCTGGTGTATTAGGAATTGTCACAAAAAGTCAAAAAATTGGTAATTTGATACAACATTCTAACGAATACAGTTCGATTGATGAAGCTCTGAATCAGTTACTGGAAATAACTAAGGGATATCGTCTGTTTACAGGGAAAATAATTGATATCCAACATACAACAAAAGATGGCTTTAACTTTGGTAAAACGACAATTAAAGGCTTGGATAAGAATCTTGGGATGACGGGTGAGATTGAATTCCAAAATGAAAACATTATTTTCAAGGCTGATGAACAAGTATTAGCCACGGCTCCAGATTTAATTACGATAGTAGATATTGATACTCTTCAACCTGTGACAAATGAAGAAATCAAATATGGCAAACGTGTCCATATTCTTGGTTTACCCGCCGATGATAAATGGCGAACTCCTGCAGGAATAGCATCAGTTGGTCCTCGGTACTTCAAGTATGAAGTTGACTATGTACCTATTGAAAAAAGATATCAAGATTTTGTGGAAAGTTGGGGTGAATCACATGTATAAATTAGGAATTGATGTTGGAGGAACAAATACGGATGCGGTTATTTTGGATGACAATCTGAATGTTGTATCAAGCATCAAAACTCATACAACCCAAGATATTGAAAGTGGCATTAACAATGCTATTCATCAGGTGATCGTACAGAGTAATATTCAAACCGATTATATTTCTGAAGCAATGTTGGGGACCACCCAAGCGACAAATGCAATTGTTGAACGCCAAAATCTTGGTAAAGTTGGTGTAATTAGAATTGGTTATCCAGCAACCGCTTCAATTTTGCCCTATACAGAATGGCCTAAAGATATTACCAAAATTTTGTCTGATTCCTATTCATTGGTTCATGGTGGATATGAGTTTAATGGGGATGAAATCAGTCCATTTGATGAAGATGAGGTTAGGGAAATATTAAAGAGTTGGAAAAACCGAATAGATGGAGTCGCTATTGTTGGAGTTTTCTCTTCTATTAATAATGATCAAGAAGAAAAAGTTGCAGAACTGACCCATCAAATACTTGGTAATAGTATGCCAGTTTCTTGTTCCTCAAGCATTGGATCAATTGGGTTAATTGGTCGTGAGAATGCAACAATTCTAAATACAGCATTATTCAAAGTGATTAAATTAGTTACAGATGGTTTCTGCAAAGCTTTAAAATCTGAAGGTATTACAGATGCACAGGAATACCTTTGTCAAAACGATGGAACGTTAATGTCGATTGATTATGCAAAAAGTCATCCTATTTTAACAATTGGAAGTGGCCCCACCAATAGCATTCGTGGTGCAGCATACTTATCCAAACAAAAAGAGGCATTAGTGCTGGATATCGGCGGAACAACATCTGATATTGGTGTTTTAGTCAATGGATTTCCACGTGAATCTTCTAAATCAGTAAATGTCGGTGGTATTCAAACTAATTTCCGTATGCCAGATATTCTATCTATTGGTTTAGGTGGTGGAAGCATTGTAAGACAAAAGGAAGACGGGACAGTAACAGTTGGTCCAGATAGTGTTGGATATCAAATTACTGAAAAAGCAAAAGTGTTTGGTGGAAATACTGTTACAACGACTGATATTGCGACCAAATTAGGTATGTGTGAAGTTGGCGATCCTAAATTAATTGAAGATTTGGATAATGACTTTGCATTGAAAGCAATGTCTAAGATCAAAGAAATTTTGGAGGATGGACTTGATTGTATGAAGACTAGTTCTCAAGATATTTCGGTTATCCTAGTAGGTGGTGGTGCAATAATTGCTCCACAGAATCTTCATGGAGTCTCTCATATATACACTGATCAGTATGGTGGGGTAGCAAATGCAATTGGAGCCACAATTGCTCAAATTGGTGGTGAATTCGAAAAGGTTTATCAATATGTTGATATCTCAAGAACAGATGCCATTAATGACGCAGAACGGCAAGCACGACAACAGGCTGTCAGTGCTGGTGCAATTGAAAATACTGTTTCTACAGTTTCTGTAGAAGAAATTCCACTCTCATATGCACCTGGTGATACAACTAGAGTAAAGGTTAAGGTTGTAGGTGATAGTCATAATTAAATAATTTAAGTTTAACGGTGTCTTAAGAATTAATCAGCTTGATGTTAAATAAGTAAATAAGGAGTGTTTAACTGATTGAAAATGTTAAACACTCCTTATCTCTTTTAATTTCATTAATACTATAAAGGTTATTGTTCCTTCACCTCTTGATGATTCATCATACCTCCGAGAAGACAGAAGCAATATATACATATTTAAAAATCCAAACTTAAGGATTTAAATCATATTTGGTTTTTAGTTTGATTCCTAATCACTCATGATATAAATTTCAGCAGCTTTGTTTGTAAATTTACAAGATTTAGCAATGTTAAAATTTCATTTATATTTTTATTCTTATCAAATATAATCTTGAAATTAATAATTAATCAGTGTACCATTTCTAATAACGTTTTAATTCAACTTTTATTTATCGGAGGGTCGGCTTTTTTAGCCTGGCTGGACAAGATGCTGCTGTGTTTTTAGGCGTCTTGTCCTTTTTTAACTCTCAATTTAAGGCTTGAATTAGAGAAGGAGGGAAACTCTATGAGGGTATTGCTACCATATATCAAACGTTACCGAAAAGATGTAGCCATTGCTTTGATTTCAGTCATAGCTTTAGTCTTTGCAACTCTTTGGCAACCACGGTTATTGCAAGTAGTTATGAATGCCATTTTAAATAACAATAAGACGGTTATCTTTCAGCAAGGATTAGTCTTGATCGGTTTAGCTATCGTGGGAATTTTAGCTGGAGTCATAAATACGATTTATTCGGCACGGGTCGCTTTGGGCGTGGCTACTGATTTGCGGGCTGATTTATATGAACAAATTCAGACGTTTGCTTATGCCGATGTGGAAAAATTTTCAGCTTCTAATTTAGTCGTGCGAATGACAAATGATATCAATCAGGTTCAACAGATCGTGATGGCTGGCTTTCAACAAATTAGCCGAATTCCATTGCTGTTTATCGGGGCTTTTATTTTAGCTATGGTGACCATGCCGCAACAGTGGTGGGTCTTGTTGGGTATGATGGTGATTGTTTTAAGTGTTAGTTGGTATTCTTACAAAAAGATGAGTATTTATTTTGCTCAAACTCAACAAAATATCGAAGATGTTAACACGGTTGCTCGAGAAAATTTGATGGGTATTCGTGTCGTGAAATCATTTGTTCAGGAACCCAATGAAATTTCAAAATTTTCTAAAGCCTCTGATCGGTTGACAAAAGTTACGGCAAAAATTGGCTACAACTTTGCGATTTTGATGCCAGCTTTCTTTTTAACAGCTAACATCGCAGTTGTCTTAGCCGTTTACATCGTTGGTCAAAATATTACCGTTCATCCAGCATATTTAGCTGCGATCACTAGTTTTATTTCCTATCTAATGCAAATTTTATTTGCGGTCATCAATGGTGGCTTTTTAATGATCATGGCTTCAAGAGCAAATATTTCACTGGGCCGAATTGGCGAAGTTATGGATACAAAACCAAGTATGACTTATATCGAAGGTAATAATGAACCCGTTGAAGGCGAGATCGAATTTGACCATGTAACCTTCACTTATCCAGGGGATGCAACTCCAACTTTGAAAGATATTAGTTTTAAAGCTAAAGTGGGTGAAATGATCGGAATTGTTGGCGCAACTGGGTCAGGTAAGACAACTTTGGCACAATTGATCGCACGTTTGTACGACCCTGATTCTGGAACTGTCAAAGTTGGGGGAGTTGATGTCAAACAATTGTCAGAGGCTTCTTTACGTAAAACAGTTGCTTACGTCTTGCAGCGGTCAACTTTGTTTTCAGGCACAATTTCTGCTAATTTACGACAAGTTAGATCCGATGCCAATATGGAAACAATGGCCTGGGCAGCCAACATCGCTCAAGCTTCGGAATTTATCGACCGTTTGCCAATGACTTATGATGCTCCAGTTGAAGAACGTTCTTCTAATTTCTCCGGGGGACAAAAGCAGCGACTTTCTATCACCAGAGGAGTTATTGCGGAACCAAAGATTTTGATTTTGGATGATGCGACTTCCGCTCTGGATGCTCAATCTGAAAAACTGGTCCAAGAAGCTTTGGATAAAGATTTGAAAAAGACAACTACCGTGGTTATTGCAGAAAAGATTTCTTCCATTATTAGGGCTGACCATATCTTAGTAATGGATAATGGCCAGATAGTTGGAAATGGCACTCACCATGAATTAGTTGCCAATAATGCTGTTTATCAACAAATTTATCAAACACAAAAGGCACGAGAGGAGGGAATGTCATGAGCGACTTAAAGAATGCTAGTAAATACTATGGCCATTATTTTAAAAGATATTGGTTTGGATTCTTGATGACGGCAATTTTGATTGGCATTTCTACTGCCTGTATCGTTATTGCCCCCACATATTTGGGACGAGCTGTTTCTGAATTAACAACTTACGTTCAACAGTGGACTCATACCGCAACCCATGCTAATGCTAATTTAGGTAATTTTCACAAAACCTTACTGATTTATTTAGGTCTGTATTTAGGTGATGCCGGAACGTTATTCATTGCCAGTTTGATTTTGGCCCGTATCACAGCTTATTCGACTGGTACAATGCGAGTGGGATTATTTAGAAAGATGCAACGGATGCAAGTGCAATACTTTGATTCGCACAGCGATGGTGATATTTTGGCCCGCTATACTTCTGATTTGGATAATATTTTTAATGCTTTGAATCAGGCTTTGATTGAAATCTTTTTATCAGTGGCACAATTTATCGGTTTGTTGATCGTCATGTTTGATCAGAACGTCACGATGGCTTGGGTCACGATGGCTTCCACACCGGTTGCCTTAGTTATCGCAGCCTTTGTAATGAAAAAAGCTAGCGTTGCCGTTAATCAGCAACAAGATGACTTGGGAAGTTTGAATGGTTATATCAATGAACAAGTGACCGCCCAAAAAGTCATCATTACTAATGGCTTGCAGAATGACTCCGTAAAAGGATTTCTCAAGCACAATCAAAAGGTTCGTAACTCAGCTTTAAAAGGTCAAATTTGGTCTGGAGTTTTGAATCCTTTGATGCAAGGGATGTCGCTTTTGAATACTGCCATTGTCATCTTCTTTGGTTCCTGGTTCGCCTTAAATGGTACTTTATCAACTGGGGCAGCTTTGGCCTTAGTGGTGGTCTTTGTTAACTATGCACAACAATACTATCAACCAATTATGTCGTTGACATCGCTCTATGGAATGATTCAATTAGCCATTACGGGAGCGCGCCGAGTCGATGAAGTGAGAAACCAACCAGATGAAATAGAGCCCAAACCTGGTCAAGAATTATCAGGTATTAAGCAAGAATTACAAATTGACGATGTTCATTTCAGTTATTTACCTGGCAAGGAAATTTTACACGGCGTTTCGATTTCAGTTCATAAAGGCGAGATGGTCGCATTGGTAGGACCAACTGGTTCTGGTAAGACGACCGTCATGAATTTGTTGAATCGTTTCTATGATGTTGATAGCGGATCAATTACCATTGATGGGACAGACATTCGCAAATTTTCATTAAAAGCTCTCCGTGAAAATGTTGGAATCGTTTTACAAGACCCTCAACTATTTTCGGGAACGATTGCTGACAATATCCGTTATGGAGATCCAACGGCAAGTATGGAACAAGTAATCGATGCTGCTAAGCAAGCTAATATTCATGAATTTATTACAAGTTTGCCAAATGGATATGAGACAGAGGTTTCCGATGAACAGAGTGTTTTCTCTGCCGGCCAAAAACAATTGATGTCAATTGCGAGAACGATTTTGACCAATCCACAGTTATTGATTTTGGATGAAGCGACATCAAACGTTGATACCGTTACTGAAGCTAATATCCAAGCGGCGATGGATCGAGTAATTCAAGGTCGGACTAGTTTTGTGATTGCCCATCGTTTGAAGACGATTTTGAACGCTGATAAGATCGTTGTTTTGAAGAATGGTTCAATTATTGAACAAGGTAACCATGAAGAATTGCTAAAAGAGAATGGATTCTATGCAGGATTGTATCGGAATCAGATGGTTACAGATTAAATTAAAAAATGCCAACCTCAACTATATTGTGAGATTGGTATTTTTTTTAATTAACACTATTTTGACAACGAATTCAAAACAAGAAAATTACCATTTAAAATTAGTGATGCCTTACGAAGAAGATACGGAACTTTCACGATGATTATTTTAAACTAGTCGTATTTCGGGGATTTCACGTTATCTTTATCTTTATGCTTAGTTTGGAAACCTTCTGTTCGGTAAATCTATTTAAAGATGCCTGTAATTATATGAAATTAGGATTTGTTTCAAGTTTGATTTTGTCTGGGGAATTGTTGGGATACTTTCGCTTTATCTATTTATCCTAATAAATCCAGCAATATTACTGCACATGAGTGATTAATCTGCTTGCTCTCAATATAAGCCGTTGATATACTAAAATCTGTTAAAAAAATATCACAGGGGTAAGTATAGATGAAAAAATTGTTTTTACCAGTTTTGTTAGGATTAAGTTTCTTAATGATTTTATTACCTATTCAAAATATCCAAGCCGTTGCCGATGAACCAGTTGAAAAGGCGCCAGTAAAAACTATTATTGTGGGCGCTGATGACGTTGGTAATAGTAGTCAAGTTCGCGTTTATCAGAAAGTTGATCAAAAAATGAACATTACCAATCGGACTTTGCCAATTGTTGCTAATAATCACTTGAAGCACTGGTATGGTCAGTACATTAAATTAGACGGTCAATATTGGTGGAAAATCGGGGAGAATCAGTACCTTAAACCAGAACGTATCTCAGTCGTTAATGTTGAACGGAATCAGGCCTTGGGATTGACAATTGATAATTACGGCAATTTTAATAATAAAACTGGTGTTTCAATGATCAATGAAGACTAATTATAATAGAAGCATGAATAAAAGCCACCCGTTTTTTGGGTGGCTTTTATTATAAATTAAGTTCGAAGGCTAAGCGGGCGTTGTCTTCATGATTCTCAGCGGGTTCATCGACATAGATCTTACCACGATGAATGTATCCAAAACCTTTAGCCATAGCTTGAAGACGTTTATTGACGGCGTGAGTGTCTATTCTGAAATTACGAACCCCTTGAGCGTAAGCGGCACTGATTAGATTTGATAAGAAGAAATGGCTGAGATGTTGACCAGCAAAGGCTTTTCCAATTGCAATGCGATGGATTGTAGCATACGGATCAGTAGTATTGTTCCAAGAACCTCCGATGATTTCGTCATAACTAGGTTCATTACCGACAATCAAAGTGGCCGTACCAGCAACTTTTTGATCAACTATCAAGACGAAACACTGCATGGCCGCAATATCCTTGGTCAAAATTTCACTATTAGGGTAGCCGCCTTGCCATTGAACGCTACCGTCAGCTTTTAACAGAGCCTTAGCTTCATCAATAATGTTCATAATTTCTGGTAGATCTTTTATCGTTGCTTTTCTAATATAAATTAAACTCATTAATTTTTTCCTTCTATTCTAAATGGTAATTGCTAAGCTTCAGTTAGGTCGATAATTTGATAGTCATAGCCTAAATTTTTCACGAACTGTAAAACATCATCTGATGCCACAAAAATAGTACTGGTGTTGATATTGGGATGAAAACTCATTCGCGCTTCACTCAAGATTTCTTTATCGAAGTAGACTCTGACATCATGATCTTTATTATTCAAAAGTCCAAAGATGGAAACAATTCCGGGTGCCAGGCCAAGTTTTTCTGCCAACAGGTCGTCATGCCCCATTTTTGGTCTCTTGGCACCAGTCAAAGTCTCAAATTGCTTGAAATCAAGTCGTTTGCTGTCATCCATGACTAACAGATAACATGCGGTCTTTTTCTTATTGGTGAGAAACATCGTTTTGGTGCGGACACCTTCGATTCCCTCAATGAATTTATCCGCTTCCTCAGTAGTGTGGGCGATAGGGTGATGAACAATTTGATATTTGATCTTCATTTCATCAAGAGCCTGTTCAACTTGTTCTGCTGGTTCCATAAAGCTGCCCTCCATAATTAAAAAAATTTAATTTAATTATACTCTAAATAAAGGCTAGTTTTAGGACTTTCGCATAAATTGAGATACAGAAATTTTTGGTTACCATGGTATAATTAAAGCCGCGTAATTAACTAGTTTGACGTGGAGGCGCGTAATGGCAACTAAAGAAACACAAACTAATTTGAATGAATTGGCGAAACCGGTTCATCAACAACTTAATCAATATCGAGTTCCTCAAATTCAAGCTGTATTGTCGCTTCTGGATGAAGGAAATACGGTTCCATTTATTGCTCGTTATCGAAAAGAGCGCACAGGTGCTTTGGATGAGGTAGCTATTCGGGCAATTGAAGATGAGGCTAGTCGCTTATTGAAGCTAAATCAACGTCGTGAAGATGTTTTAAAATTAATTCAAGAACAGGGTAAATTGACTCCTGATTTGAAGCAACAATTAGAACAAGCTATAGTTTTACAACAAGTAGAAGATCTCTATTTGCCTTATAAGCAAAAGCGTCGTACCAAGGCTACGATTGCTCGGGAAGCTGGCTTGGAACCGTTGACTAAGTGGTTACTAACTTTTCCTCAAAATAATCTGGACAGTAAAGCTACAGACTTTATTGATCCCAATAAGGATCTGCCTGATTTGGATTCCGTTTGGGCAGGAGTACACGAAATTTTGGCGGAAACTTTTAGTGAGAGAGCTGATTTTAGAGAATGGGTTCGGGGTTATACTTGGCAAAATGGTGCTTTAACTAGTAAGGTCAAACGTGGAGCCAAAGAAAAAGATGAACAACAAGTTTATCAAACTTATTATGACTTCACGCAAGCTTTGAAGCAGCTGCCGCCATATCGAATTTTAGCCATTAATCGGGGTGAAAAAGAGAAGATTTTAACTGTTGGAATCGAGGTTGATACGGCACAAATTCTTCGTTATGGCCATTCTAAATTGATAGGACGTCACCAAGGTCCTGCTGTAAAGAGAGTCGAGGAAGCCTTTGAGGACAGTTATAAACGTTTTATTGGACCCGCTATTGAAAGAGAACTGCGTCGTCAATTAACTGAAACTGCTGATGATCATGCAATTCAAATTTTTGGTAAAAATCTTTATCACCTTTTAATGCAGGCACCTTTGAAAGGTAAAGTAGTAATGGGCTTTGATCCTGCATATCGAACCGGGTGTAAGCTAGCTATTATCGACGCAAACGGACGATTCTTAGCCAAACAAGTTATCTATCCGCATAAACCAGCCAGCAGTGAAAAAAGGGCAGAAGCTGCACCAATTTTCAAACAATTATTAGAAAAGTATAAGGTTGAAATGATTGCGATTGGTAATGGGACTGCCAGCCGTGAATCGGAGGAATTTGTCAGTCAAATTTTGAAGGCTTTGCACCAACCAATCTATTATGTGATCGTCAATGAAGCCGGAGCTTCAGTATATTCAGCCAGTGCAAATGCTCGAGCAGAATTTGGAGATCTGCATGTCGAAGAACGTTCAGCCATCAGTATTGGCCGCCGTCTGCAAGATCCTTTAGCGGAATTGATTAAAGTTGATCCTAAAGCGATTGGTGTCGGTCAGTATCAGCACGATGTCCCTGAAAAGTCGTTAGATGAACAGTTGGATCGAGTTGTGGAAACAGCGGTTAACCAAGTTGGTGTCAATTTGAATACCGCTAGTCCAGAACTATTGACTCATATTTCAGGATTGACGACTACGACAGCGAAGAATATCGTGAAATATCGAAATGAAAATGGAACTTTTGACAGTCGTAAAGTCTTGAAGTCGGTACCACGTTTAGGACCTAAAGCTTATCAGCAAGCGGTCGGTTTCTTGAGAATTATTTCTGGAAGTGAACCACTAGATAATACCGATATTCATCCTGAAAGTTATCCCGCCGCTCATCAGCTTTTACAAGGGATCGAGGCTACACCAGATTCCTTAGGTACGCCTGAATTACAACAGAAATTGAGTAAGTTGAATAAGGTAGAATGGTCACAAAAATTAGCTATTGGGGAAGCAACTTTGACTGATATTATGGCTGGCTTGAGTAAACCAGGCCGTGATTTACGTGATAGCATGCCAGCCCCACTATTGCGACAAGATGTTTTAACTATGGCTGATTTGAAGCCGGGAATGGAATTGCAAGGAACGGTTAGAAATGTGATCGACTTCGGTGCTTTTGTTGATATCGGGGTTAAACAAGATGGCCTAGTTCATATTTCCCAATTATCGGATCATTTTGTCAGTGATCCTAGTACCGTTGTGACCATTGGTGATATTGTGAGCGTCTGGGTCCTAAGTGTCGATGAGAATCGAAATCGAATCCAATTGACGATGCGCAAGGATAATAAGAATTGATAAGTAAAGGCCAACTCTTATATTGATAAATCAATGAATGCAAATTTTTAAAAAGTAGATATGATTGAAGTGAACCTATAGTTTGATATCAGCCGAACTATGGGTTTTTCTTTTGGTTGAATTTGTTGTTTACGAGATATTTGGTTATTATCGATGGGTTATAAAAAATATATTAATAAGCTTTCCAATCAAGGAATTGTCAGCACAGAGGATACTAAACGAACTAATAAGCATCCTTTGTTGAACGAAGAGATGAACTCGATTCATACTCTGGGAAAATTTGTTGAGCAAGAACAATTGATCCAAGATTATGAGAAATTAATTAAAGAATGGATACAGGATCAGTAATCTTTAAGTGAAACAATAAATAGGACCATGAATTTTCATAAAATTCATGGTCTGTTTTTATGCCAAAAAGCATTTCTATTCAAAATTCAAAAAAATTATTTTCATAACTTGAAACAAACTTATCGTTTGTATAAGGTAATATTTATATCAAGAAATAAATAAGGGAGTAACATATTATTAATGAAAATGAAGAAGGCGAATATTTTATCATGCGTTGCAATTAGTACTGTTGTATTATCAGGGATGGGAATCACAAATGTGAAAGCTAGTGATGATACAGCAATATCAATTCAAAAGGTGGCTGAGAAGTCACTCAATCCAGAAGTTCAAAATGGTGGCAAAGTCAGTGACGACTTTCAAGACGTATCTAAAAACAATTTGGGATACGCTTCTAAATTCCATATCTTTGCTAAAGAAGCAACTTTAAACGCACATACAAATGGAAACCTTGCGGTTGGATCTTTGTTCGGAAATGTTAACTTTGGGACAAACATTACGGATGAAAAATTATTGGATAAAGATATTTCTTATGTTCAAGAAGTAAAAAATATGTCAGAAAGCTCATTCGTTAGTTCCAACGATCACCGTACAAATAAGGTGATTTTTGGAGAAGCAAATGACGTTGAATTGGGCAAAGACAATACTTCTCCACTAGTTAATGAAACCCCAATCAATCACTTGCTTAATAATGAAATTTTCCAAGATAAAGATTCAAACGAGTATTTAGATTTTGACCAAGAATTTATTAATTTGGAAAGCAAATCAGCAGGTTTAGTTTCGGCGAATTCTAAGACAATTACTAATGCTGATTTTTCAGACCAAAACCAACGAGTAATTGATCTTAGTGATTTTGAAGTTGATACGAACAATCAAATCGTGATCAATTTAGATCCCGAAGTTTTGAATGCCAATACACCTTTAACAATTTCAGGATTATCAGCTGACAAAGGTGGCACTTCAATTATTATCAACGTTGACACTAAGGGGCAAAATCCTTATGCAATGAATTCTCAAATTAAATTGAGATTCAATAATGGCGCAGAAAATCCTATCGAACGACCAAATCAAGAAACAGAATATTTTGACGACAACCACTTGCTTTGGAATTTTTATGATAGTACAAACGCTAACAAGCAATTTGATGGTGTGATTGAAATGAATAATACATTCCAAGGAAGTGTATTGGCTCCAGATGCCACAATCAATATTCATCACAATTTAGACGGTAATATCGTAGCTGAACAGGTGAATGTTGTTGGTGGCGAAACTCACAGATGGGACTTGCAAGATAACAACAATATTGTGACTGTGCCAGAAGAGCCAGGCGAACCAGATGAAAACAACGAAGGGAATGAATTAGTTGACCCTGGCTTTACAATTGATCCAACACCAACAAGTCCAGAGCCAGAACCTGATGGAAATGTGGATGACGATGATCAAGAGATTATTATCAACGGTGGTTCAGAGGGAAATTTAGACTTTAATGGTAATAATGAAGAAAAAACATTATCTTCAATAAATAGAGGTAGTGGTTTGGTTCCATTAACTAATACTGCACAATCAAATGATACAAGTTCGGCAAGTGGGTCAAGTAGATTGCCACAAGCTGGTGCTGCTAGTGGTATTTTGATGACAGTTGCTGGTGTGATTATGTTGGGATTAAGTATTGTGTTTAAGAAAGTAAGAATGGATAAGTAAGGGCAACTCTTATATTGATAAATCAATGAAAGCAAATTTCTAAAAAATAGATATGATCGAAGCAAACCCTTAGTTTGGATATCAGCCGAACTAAGGGTTTTTGTTTTGGTTAATTTTGTTGTTTATAAGCTATATTTTTCAGTCATACTCGAGTTACAAATTAAAAAAGAAGTAGACAAAAGGTCTTAAAAAAAAGTAAGGACTCAAACATCGTGATTTCAGAATGATATCAATATTTTTTTTCAATTTTTAAATTAGGTTTAATAGGGATTAACTTTGTCGGTTATATGCCCAAACAGTCAACGGTGCGAAAATCAGGACAATTGCGAGGCCAAAGATTAAAACGGTCCAAGCAGTGTTAGGAAATGTGCCTTTTATTAAAATTTGGCGGATAGCGGTGATGACATAAGTCATGGGATTGAGATTGGCAATGATTTGTAAGACTTTAGGTAAAGTTTTGATAGGGATGAAAGCATTGGATAAGAATGACAATAATAACATGGTCATCAAGGAAATACTTTCAACCATTGTGGCACTTTTTGCTAATAGTCCAACCAAAGCATAGATCCAGGAAATTGCCCAGCCAATGAAGATAGCTAGCAAGATAATGACAATGATCCAACCAAAATTAACATTGGGACGCCACCCCATTAAATAACCAGTTGTTAAAGAGGCAATGGTGGCAATAAAGAGTCTTGAGATATCGGCCAATAATTGTCCTGCTAGAGGAGCAACATGGGCAATCGGCAAGGACTTGAAACGATCAAAAATTCCAGTTTCCATATCTTCTCTGATTTGGGTACCAGATCCGGAAGCAGCAGATAAAATAGTTTGAATTAAGATACCAGGGACGATTGTTGGTAAATAGGCGTGCACTCCTCCGGCGATGGCACCTCCAAAAAGATATCCAAACAGTAAGGTGAACATAACTGGTTGAATGATGACATCCATGAATTGATCGGGATTGTGTAGGGTTTTTAATAAGTTTCGATGAGCCATCGTGATGATATTTTGAATTATATTAATACGAGTTTGTTTGATTTCCATAGTTGTATTTGCTCCTTATTTAATTTTTACCAACAGTCAAGTCCATGAAGACATCATCAAGAGTAGGTTCTTGAATGGTCAAATCAGAAATAATGATTTGGCCTTTCTTTAATTGTGCCAAAACGTTGATTGCCTGGTCCGTATTTTTAAACTTAGTAATGATGGTGTTATCGATTATCTTGGGCTTGGTGCTCAATTCAGATTGAAAGATTTGTATTGCGGCTGTTAAATCAAGACTTCGATCGACTTTTAAAGACAAAGTTGCTTCACCGGTCTCACGTTTTAATTGATCGGGAGTTCCAATTTTGATGAGTTTTCCATGATCGATGACAGCTACTCGGTCGGCCAAATTGTCGGCTTCTTCGAGATATTGGGTGGTTAAAAAGATAGTTGATCCTTGTTTAACTAAGCTTCTAATTGTGTCCCACATTTGTGAACGTGTACGGGGATCGAGGCCAGTGGTCGGTTCGTCTAAAAAAATCAGTGCGGGACGGGTGATCAAACTGATCGCTAAGTCCAGTCTTCGTCTCATACCACCAGAAAAATCCTTGATTGATTTGTCAGCGCTCTTTTCCAGCGAAAATTCTTGGAGTAGTTCTTGAGATCTTGCCAAAGCAGCTTTTTTACTAAGACCATTTAATCTTGAAAATATTAGGAGATTCTCCTTAGCCGAGAGATCTTCGTCTACCGAGGCATATTGTCCAGTCACACCAAAAGTACTCCGAGCAGCTTTGCCATTTTTTTGAATATCATGACCAAAAATAGTGATTTCACCAGAACTTGGTTTCAATAGCGTGGTTAACATTCGTAGAATAGTGGTCTTACCAGCACCATTTGGTCCTAATAGGCCGAAGACTTCGCCTTTCTTAACAGTAAACGAAACATCGTCAACGGCAGTTTGTTGCATAAATTTTTTTGATAAATGATTGACTGTAATTGCATTCTTGGCTTGCATATTTTAATAACCTCTTTTTGAGAAAAATAATCAGGTCTACCTGACGAAATACATTGTAAGGTGTCCCTGATTAAAAAGCAAGAGATTTATTCAGGTAGACCTGAATTAAATCAGATTAGCGAGTATAATATGACATGGAGGAATTGATCAATGGCAGATTTAATTAATCAAGGTAAGACCGCCGGCAAATTAGTCGAGTTTGGGATGTTACAGAATATTGCTGAAGATGATGCTCAGCGCAAAATTGATTATAAAGCTCTCTTTCAAGGCCAAGGGAAAATATTGTTAGCATTATCCGATAATAATAATTTGTCACAAAAAGATTTAGTTGAACGACTTAATATGACACCACAGTCGGTCGCCGAATTTGTTCGTAAACTGGAGAGTCGGGGATTAGTATCACGGAAAAAGTCAACCACTGATAAACGGGTGACAATCGTTAGTTTAACTGAAGCTGGTCGTTTGGAAATAGATAAGAGTATGCAAGTTATTCCCAAGTACTTACGGGCTTTGAGTGACGAAGAGCTGCAACAGTTTAATAATATTTTAGATAAAATAAATGAACAGATGTATCGCGACATAAAAGATGCAGATCCTACCTTGCATAATAAGTATCATCAACTCATGCTGAATCATGTGATGGCTAAAATTCGTGATGATAAAAGAGAACCATAAACATTATTTACTTGGAGTTTTGGATATGAATTGAAAAATGCACTCTCTGTATTGTTTCCAATATAGAGAGTGCATTTTAGTACTAGCTTTATTTGATGTTTTTTAGTTAGATTGTAAAGACACCATTATTAAGTGGTAATTCAACAACAACATTATCAGTTAAAGAAAATTCTTGAACCGACTCAAAAGATTTCTTAAAATCAGTTGCTTCATCATCGCTGAAGAGTTTGATAACTTTTTTCATAATATCGTCTTTTTCCATTGAAGTATTAAACTTGTAAAAATCTAATACTTTTTGAGTAGAGTTCATCGCCACAAAAGTATGGCTACTGTTAGTGCTGGTATACAGATAACAGACATTATCTAGATAGCCAGTTGGCTCCTTCTTATAAAGTTTCAAATTATCTAATCCAATATTCGTTAATTTAACAAACTTAGTTTGCTTATCCATGATCGTGACCTTCATTTTCGTTTGATTTTGAGTGGTTTCTATTAAGTTATTCTGCAGAACTTTGTTCAATGTGTCAAATGTCTCAGGACTAATTGACAGTTTAATTTGAAGATGCTATCTTAAAGCTAATAAAATATGAGGTAGATGCTATATGGACATTGTTCGTTAAGATTTAGAGAATATGAAATAAAAGTAGTTAAATAACTGCTTATTTTGTGTACCCTAATGCTTAGCAAACAATGAAATTGGCGCAATATGCTTTTTTCTATTTGTGATGCAATCGGGTGATTGTGTCATTTTTTTTTGCAAGTTTTAGGAGACACCACTTGTAAAGGAAAAGAAAATTGGAAATTAATTTAAAAAAATATGGTTTAACAGAAGATATTGAAAATATGGCATTAGCTTATCCTCACTTAATTCTCGCAAGGGTGACCGAACAACATCGTTCCCTTTATCGAATAGTTACAAAAAAGGGATTTAGTCAGGCTAAAATTGCTGGTAAGTTGCAATATCAAATAACGAATGTGATGGCTTATCCCGCTGTTGGTGATTGGGTTATGATCGATGAAAATTCAGACGTCGCCATCATTCAACAAGTTTTGACCCGCAAAAGTGTCTTAACTCGGGAAGTTTCGGGAAATAATGACGGTCAAATTATTGCTAGTAATATTGATGTGGTTTTTATCTGTATGTCTTTGAACAATAATTTTAATGTTCATCGCATAGAGCGCTATCTGACGATTAGTTGGGAAAGCGGTGCCTTACCAGTAGTAGTTCTGACAAAATCAGATCTATGTGATGATCTACCAGAAAAATTACATCAGTTGGAAGATGTTTGTTTGGGTGTTGATATCATCATCTGTTCAGCTAAGAATCAAGAAGGTTATAGTGATTTATTAAAATTTACTACTCAAAATAGAACAGTTGCTTTCGTTGGTTCTTCAGGTGTTGGTAAGTCAACTTTGATTAATTGGTTAGCTGGTGAAGACAAACTAGTTACGAATGATATTCGGACATTTGATGATAAGGGACGGCATACCACCACTTTTCGTCAGTTATTATTGTTGCCTCAAGGCGGAGTAGTAATTGATACCCCAGGCATGCGGGAATTACAAGTTCAAGTCGGTGATTTGTCCAAGACGTTTAGCGATATTGAACAATTGGCTGTCCGGTGCAAATTTAGAAATTGTTCTCATCAAACTGAGCCTGGATGTGCGGTCAGACAAGCGATTGCAGAGGGGACTTTGAGCCTAGATCGTCTGGAAAGTTACTTTAAATTGCAGCGAGAAATGTCATATGATGGCATGAATTCCCGCCAATTAGAAAATGATAAAATAAATCGAATGTTTGGCAGTAAACAGCAGATGAAGCAAGTCCGTAAACATATCAAGCACATTAGAAAATAAGCTGCATGAGCAGAAAAAGTCAAATCGGGTTAGTAAAACTTATTTTTAAGACTCATACTTCATTTTCTATTATTATTTGTGATTATTTCAACGTATAATATCAGTACAACAAAACTTATAGAGGTGTCAGAATGTTTATTAATGTTGTTCAAAAAGCACAGTCCTTATTCAAAGATTATCCAATGAAAGAAGATAAGCAAACTGCTTTAGCAAATCCAGTTTTTTCGTGGCATGTGAAGTACTTGACTTATAATCGCAAAAAGGTAGTGATTTTTAGTCATGATGCCAGTACTTTGACGGTTGTCATATTTGATGTCAACGCCAAAAATCGTTCACAAATGAAAGCTAGATTTGAGGAGCAGCTAGCGGAGGTATGTCAAAATATGGGGATTTCACAAGCAACGCTTAATGAATATTTAAAAACTGCCGGAGATTGGCAAATTGGTCCAACTGTCAATCGGAGTCAAGTTGGACATCTGAATGAAGTATCGATGGTAGTAGAACAATATTTGGATGCTAACGAAACGGATGAAGTATTGCTTTCAAATGATTTGACTAGCTCAGTCCGAAATTTGGATTCAGACAATTTTGTTCACTACAGCTCTGTACCGGAGGCGTTAGCGGTAAAGAATCTCGTTTGGCATAAGGCTAAAGTAAATTCTAAAAAAGTTGATAATACACATTTGCAAGATATCTGTAAAAAATTAAAAGAAGCGGCCGTTACAGCGAAAAAGTATTCATCTTCTGATGATTACGAAAAAATTGATCAACAAATTATCACGATAGGAAATTTGAATGATGAACTGATTGCTAGTTTCAGTGATTATCTTAAAGACGATTATTCTAAAAAGACGGTCAAATCGCATCAAAATATGCTGAAGTTATATTTGAATGAATATTTAGCTTATCATCTTAAAACTCTTTTTGACGATGATGCCTCATCAGTGGGTGATTTATACTTTCATGGCAGCAGTATGACCGAGGTAAAGCAAGTACAGCGGAGTATGAATAAGTTATATCAATTTTTAGCGCAGCAGGGATTGATCGATGGTGACTTTGTTAAAGAAATGAAGGAATTAATGAAATCTTCAATTTGGTAAGTTGAAGGAGTTTGGTATTAATTATTTTAAATTTTTGTAGATAATAAAACAGCTCACAATCATTACGACTGTGAGTTGTTTTTTAGGTTCTTTGTTAAATCGTGTTGGCAAGACTTAGACTCCGACTTTTTAACTGTTTTTAATAACTAATCCGGTAATTACATCGGCACAATCTTCACAAGCATCGAGAATTTTTTCAAAACCCGAGTAGAGCTTTTGCCAACGGATCACGTTGATAGGGTCTGTTTCTGTTGAAAAAAGAATACTTAAATTTTGGTTGTGAAGGTCGTCACCTTGAGATTCAATTTTATTAGCGTTTTCGATATTTTGATTCAACATCTTAGAATTTTTAAAATGGGAGAATTCTTTGACGGCTTGTGAAACATCCAGAACGGCAGCACTAATCAACTTCATGAATTGATCGGTATTAGGACGTAATTCTTGAATGTGCAAGTAAGCGAATTCATATGTTAAACCGTCGATCCCATCAATGATGTTATCTAGTTTATCGACTAATTGGACAATATCTTCACGATCGATTGGCGTGATGAAAGAAATATATAACTCATGCATGATTTTTTTAACTTCATCATCGCCATCGCTTTCAATTTTGTGAATCGTCTCGCTTTTTTGTTGCCAAGGCTGAGTATCAAAGTTATTGATGATTTCATCTAGGACCTTGCTAGCTGCCAAGGCATCATCAGCTAAATGTTCCATTGCTTTAAAAAAATCGAATTCTTTTTTTCGTAACATTTTAAATCCTCCTTAAAATATCGCAATAAAAAGTTTTGCCATCAAGTAGGCGATAATTCCACAGCCCGGAAAGGTCAAAATCCAAGCTAGTACCATATCGTAAACTATTTTCCAATCGACAGATGACAAACGTCGAGCAGCTCCAGTACCCATAATGGCGGTAGTTTTTGTGTGAGTGGTAGAAACAGGGATACCAAAGATTGAAGATAGAAATAAGGTTATGGCAGCGCTTAAATCAGCTGAAAAGCCTTGGTACTTTTCCAACTTGACCATATCCATTCCCACTGACTTGATAATTCTCATTCCACCGATCGATGTGCCGATACCCATTGTGACAGAGCAGAGGACCATGACCCAGATAGGAATGCTGAAGCCGTTACCAGTCTTTTCGACTAAATTGTTGTAATAAAGCGTTAACATGAAGACACCCATAAATTTTTGCCCGTCTTGAGCCCCGTGAAGAAAAGCCATTGCCATAGCGCTGACAGCTTGACCGATTGTAAAGATTTTATTTGCTAGTAGACGATTGACACCTTTAAAAATAAAAATAATTAATTTGGTGATCAAATAGCCGCCACCTAGGCCTAAAACAGTTGAAACTACCAAGCCAATGATGACTTTTAACCATTCGTTGGGATTTACCGCATCCAAACCACCTAAGGCCATGGCTGCACCTGTTAAACCAGCAATCAGGGCATGTGATTCACTGGTTGGAATCCCAAACCACCAAGCCATCACCGCCCAACTGACGATAGCAAACAGCGAGGCCGCTAAGGCAATTTGACTCGAGTTGCCAGCACCATCAAAACTGACAATATTGCTGATAGTTTCCGCCACTTGAGCATTGAACAGGGTCATAAAAAGTGCGCCCAAAAAGTTCATGACAACTGCCATGGCAATGGCAACATGTGGCCGTAAAACTCGAGTTGACACAGCAGTAGCAATCGCATTTGTAGCATCTGTCCACCCATTAACGAAGATGACTCCCATTACCAGTACAATTGTAACGATCAGTGCAATAGACATAAGATCACCCACCTTGATTTTATGAATAAAGAATACGCTTTCTTGTGAAAATCATAACATGAACTTTGGTTAAAACCTATATCAAAATTGCGACTAAGAATAACTTATTTTTTTCGGGTTATCAATTATGAGCCAAACGATTGTAAATTGAGGCTAAAGACTTTAAAGGGGCGCCATGAACTACAGAGAATTTTTTGACTTTAATTGATTAAAAATTTTACTAAGTGATGATAATTGCTTATTGAGAAAATTAGGGGAGGCTAGTAAAAAAGCACTCATCAAAATGGATTATTGATGGGTGCTTTTGAAAATATTGTAATTAATGTGGCAATGAATATTTAGTATATGGGGATTAGTAGTTTTTCAAATGTGAACTAGTTTATAAAAAAACAGCCGGTTCAAAAATTTTTTACTTATTATTTGCCTATTGCTCACTGAATTTTTTAGCAATGGCTTCATAAATATTGATGTACTGTAGATAGTCATCTTCAAATAAATATTCATTTACTTGGTGAGCAGTTTCATTTCCTGGTCCTGCAACAATTACATCCAGGTCGTGGTTAGCTTCCACAAATTTGGAGGCATCAGTACCACCAGGAGCTCCAACCGTTAAAATGTTAGTATCAAGAACTTCTTTGTAGCTTTCTTTAACTAATTTTACAAAGTTAGAATTGATGTCAGTTTTGACTGGCCAGTTGCTGCTGAGTAGTTGGAATTCAAGTTTCATTTTGGGATCAGCTTGATTCATTTTATCGATAATACTCTTCAAATCAGCAATTATTTCATCATTACCGTGTTCAGGAATCGTTCTGATCTTGACAGTCATTTCAGCGTAATCAGGGATGGTATTTTCTTGTTCACCAGCATTGAGCACTGTCACAGATGGCTTAGTTGTGCCTAAAATATCATCTTCTGTTTTGACTAATTCTTGGAAGTAAGCACTCTGTTGATTATAGTAGGCAATCAAATTATCCAAGGCATTGATACCGACTTCAGGCATAGAACTGTGTGCGGCTTTACCATGAGAGATAACTTTGTAGGTTACGGAACCTTTGTGAGCACAAAAAGCCGCTATTCGTGATTCCGATTTCTTACCATTAGTCTCAATCATTCCAGTGGCAATCATTTGATCCATCACAAGTTTAGATGAAGCGTTGCTTGGTTCACCAACGATTAGAGCAGATAGGTCATCAGCGTAGCCTTCTTTAGCTAATTTGTCAGCACCGAGTTCGCCTTTTTCCTCACCAACAGTGGCAATAAATTTAATATTGCCTTTAAAATTGTCATCTTCATGAAGTTCAATCATCGCAATGGCTAATCCAGCTAGACCACCTTTCATATCGGTAGTTCCACGGCCAAAAATTTTGCCATCAATGTGTTTGGGATTAAATGGACCATAATTCCATTTACTGTCATCTACAGTTGAAACGACATCTTCGTGTCCAGTAAAGCCAAGTACCTTACCAGAGCCATCACCGATTGAAGCTATTAAATTATAGCGATTGTCAGCATATTGGTTTAATTCGGCTTTAATGCCATTTTTTTCGAATAAATTTTTGAGATAGTTAGCTACAAGTTCTTCGTTTCCATTAACTGTGTTCAACTTTATTAAATCGTCTAAAACACTTAAACGTTGTGCTTTGTCCATTTGTTACCCCTCCAAGATAATGTATAATGTTACTAATAGATGTTTCAGTCTTTATTTTAGTATTAATTTTATAAAATGAATAATAAAAGGGTGCGAAAAATGAAATTATTGATGAAATTAGATTTATGGCTAGGTATTATGCTTCTAGTTGTTGCCCTGCTAGGGTTTATTTTCAAATGGTTGAGTAACGGAAATTTGATTACTACGGCAGTGGCTGGGGGAGTCTTGTTGCTAATTGCAGGAACAGCCGATATCGATAAGCCTAATAAATAGATGTTTCTACAAAAACAAGGACAAAAACTGGAATTATTTTTTTCCTTGTTTTGTATAATTGAGTCTGTGCAAAGAAAAAGAACCATATCGATTAGTATATGATTCTTCAAAAACGGTCTTAAAGACCTCTATTTTGTATTAGTTGACTTTCTTGCGACCATCGGGGGTGTACTTGTTGTTTTGATGTCTACGATATAAGTAATATATCCCACCGATAATTGCCAGAACAAGTGCTAGTGGCAAAATTATATGAATGAAGATTGAGAATAAAAGCAGGGCAATGAAGAAGCCCAAAACGTATTTCCAAATATTGTTCATTTAATTCTCCTTTTTTATTGTGACTTAGATTTTATTCATATTTACTTTTAAAGTCAAGTAAAAGAGTTTTTGGTTGACTTTAGAGCTAAAAGCGTTTAATGTAACAGTTAGTCGCTACCTCTTAGATATACGGAACATAAAGGAGGCGTGAATAATATGAAATATAGAATTCTTTTAGATCTTAAAGATCAATTATTCACTGCAGTTGATGTTAATGATAGCAACCACTTTGGTAACGGTACAACCATTGAAAAAGCTATCGACAATCTAAAAAATAAAGCTGCTTAAAGATATTATTGCCAATGACTTATGTCATTGGTTTTTTTATTATTCGGGATTATCTACGGCAAAATCACCAAAAGTAGCATTAACTGCTTTAGCCAGTGCATGGGGTTCGATCAAAATTGATTGACCGATTTTACCGGCCGAAACAATAATTTTTTCCGAACGTTCAGCCTCACTGTCAAAGAAAATTGGATAATTATGTAGGGAATGGATTCCTACCGGGCTATTAGCTCCATGTTCAAAGCCACTCGTTTTAACAAGATCTTTCAGTGGAACCATGCCGACTTTTTTATTTCCTGACAATTTGGCTAACATCTTGTAGCTCAAGTGTTTGTCTAAGGGTAACATGCCCACAAGAGGGCCAGTCTTATTACCAGTTAAGACAAGTGTTTTATATATTTTGTATCCATCCCGAGTACTTTTATCAGTGACTAACTCTTGAGTGTCACCATCAGATTCTGTTTCAAAAGTCATCGGTACGTAGTCGATTTTTTCCTTATCGAGGATCTTTTCGACTAATGTTTTTTGGATCTTTTTCTTTTTGCTCATAATTATTTCAACCCCTAAATCATCGTTACGTAGTATATAATAACAAAGCTAGTATTTTTTAAAAGGATTGAAGCTTTGGTTGGTAGAAAAATATTTCTTCTTTTCAAACCCATTTTCACTCGATTGTTATATAATTATTAGCGATACAACAGGATAAGGAGCGGTTAGCATGAGTTTTTTCAAGAAAAATCAAGAAGATCCTGCCAAGAATGATTTTAGTAAAATTTCTCAAGAAATTAAGAATAGTCCTAAAAAATTATCTGAGGCTCAAAAATTATTTAAAGATAATGAATCTTTAAGAAAGAAAGTTGTCGGTCGGCCAGGAGAAGATCTCGACGTAAAAGATAAGAAGTAATTGATGTTTTAAGCGAGTGTGCATACAGTTTGAAGGCAAGGTCCTAAAGTTTTTTGGGACTTTGCCTTTTTCTTTGTCTGCAAAATAATTTTTTACGTTTTTTATTAAAAATAAAATAAATAAAATTGAACAAATATATTTATCAAAGTGATAAAAATTGAAAATCAACTTAAATAGTTAAGAAAACGCATTAAATAGCCGTTTGGGCCTCTTTATAAAATTTGATTTTATTTTTTCTTCATATTATATGTCTTTCTCTGTGAAAGTTATTTAAATTATATGTCTTTCTCTGTGAAAGTTATTTAAACATGATCAAAAGAAACCAGCGTACATTTCCAGTAAAAAGCAAAGTATATTTTTTAATTACTCCGATTAAAGATTTTGCCTTTTTTTCCAATCATTAGCCTTCATATCATATTTAACTTATTCTTTGCATAACTTAAAACGTATGCTATAGTGTTGAAAAAGGAAATGGGGTGTATCATTATGGCAACAAAGACAAGCAAATATCGAATTTTAGAGACGAATGTTCTATTAGAAAGATTTGTAACATACAATGAGGTCTTTACAGAGTATTTTAAAACGATGAAAGTGATCGAAAGAGGTGAGGCTCTTCGGTATGAAACTTATTCGCGGTTAGCTGATAATTACATTTCTAATATTCATCGCTTTATGAAACTGTGCATGTCGTATGTCGAAAAATACCATCTTCAAAATAGTCGGATTGCCGAGAAAATGAATAACTATTTTGTGGAATTGATTGCTGCATTGCAATGTTTAGATTTAGAGAATAATTCCTTAAATCATCTGAGTTGGGAGCAAGCTCGGAGTAAAATAGATAGAAGTCGGGATGAATTTGTTAATTCGATTAACTTTTTCGTCAAATAAAGGCGGGAACGTCTTTTTTTTATGGCCATTTTTTAGTAATCTTATTAATAATGGAGGAACGTTTATGCTTTGGAAAAAAATATCAGTTGCGATCCCAAAAGATTTTGACCAAGAAATTATCTCTGACATTTTTATGCGTGTTGGAGCCAACGGGACAGAAATGGTTGACGATGACAAGACCGACGTCAAAACAAAGATCAATTCCTATTTTGATGAAAATAATTACCACGACGAGATTTTGAAAAATTTACAACAGGAAATCAAGCGTCTGCCAGAATTTGGTTTTGATGTGACAGGTGTTGAAATTTCCGTCAGTGAACTTGATGACAGTAGTTGGGAAAACGAATGGAAGCAGTATTACCACCCCGTTAAAATCAGCCGTTATTTGACCGTCGTTCCTAATTGGGTAGACTATCAACCACAACATCCGGATGAACATGTGATTGTAATGGACCCAGGCAAGTCATTTGGGACCGGGACTCATCCGACGACTTATTCATGTATGCAAGCTTTAGAGCTCATTTTGGGCGATGCTCATTCACTTTACGATGTAGGAACTGGTTCGGGTATCCTTTCAATACAAGCTCGGTTATTGGGTGTCAAAGATATCAAAGCGTACGATCTTGACCCTGAAGCTGTTAGAGCAGCTAAAGAGAATATTCAATTGAATCCTGGTTGTGAAGATATTGAAGTTTACCAGAATTCATTGTTAGACGGTGTCAATGGCAAAGTTGATGTGATTGTGGCGAATATGTTAGCCGATGTGATCGAACAATTTATTCTTGATTTAGACAGTCATTTGAATCAGAATGGATTTGTGATTTTGTCAGGTATCATCAATGAAAAAGAAGCAATAATCACTCAGCAAATGGAAGACCAAGGTTTTATCGTCTTGGAAGCTTTCCACTTAAAAGGTTGGTCAACGATGATTTGTAGAAGAAAAGAAGAGTTTGAGGCGGAAGATGGAGCAATACTTCGTTAAAAATAAAATTAAAGACACTAATTATCTAGTAGACGATTTGGAAACATACAAGCATGTGATCAAAGTGTTGCGTCATAAAAAAGGTGATGTCATTAACTTGGTAGATGTTGACCAAAATCTATTCCACGCTACGATTGTGGGAATTGACAATGATCACCAAAGCTTTGAAACGACCACTCAATTGTTGGATAATCCTACAACTGAAATGCCGTTAGATGTGACGGTGGCTTGTTCATTATCAAAAAAAGATAAGATCGAGTGGATCACACAGAAGTCAACTGAATTAGGAGCAAAGCGGATTATTTTCTTTGATTCTAAGTATTCGATCATGAAGTGGAAACCAAATGTCGTTGAAAAAAAGCTTGCCCGTTTGAACGAGATTGCTAAAAATGCGTCGCAACAGTCCAAACGAAGAATTATTCCCGAAGTTATTTATCTGGATAAATTAAGTAATTTATTGCAATATAAGGCTGAGACCAATTTAGTAGCTTATGAAGAATCGGCCAAGAATGGTGAGATTAGTCAATTAGCGCAATCATTGGATGAATTTCCCAAATCGATTGTCTGTACTTTTGGACCAGAAGGTGGTTTTTCAGAAGATGAAATTGCTTTTCTCAATCAAGCGGATTTCTTGTCGGTTGGTCTAGGACCACGGATCATGCGAGCAGAAACAGCCCCCATGTACTTCCTATCAGTGCTATCATATAAGTACGAACTAAATGTAAAATGAGGATCGAATTTTGAAAAATATTTGGAAAAAAGTTGAAAAATCAAAAACAACTTACATTGCATTACTTTCTATTTTATTGGTATTCATCATGCCAATCATCTTTAATCTATTTCATTTAGGAAGAACCAACCGTATTATTTGGCTATTCTTTGTGATTAATATTTTGTTTTCCAGTTTTATCGGTTGGTTTTCACGAAAATATAACTTGTCATTTTATAATTTAGTTATTTTTCCAGTCATTTTTGTGGTCAGTGTTTTTGTTAAGTACGGACGTTACGGCTATTTCTTAGCAGGAATTTATTTAGTTCTAAGTATTTTAATTTATTTCTTATTTGAAAAAGAAAAGTAATTGAAATAATCGCAACTAGCCATCATAATGGTATATAACTTAAAGCACTCAATGAGTGCTTTTTATTGTAAACGGGGTGAATTTCTATGAAAAAGAATAAGGATTATACGCCTGAAGAAGTTTTAGATATCTGTCGTGGTTATATGAACGATGAGCATGTTGAATTTGTCAATAAATCGTATAAGTTTGCGGCCTACGTTCATAAAGATCAAAAGCGTGCAACTGGTGAACCATACATCATTCATCCAACGCAAGTTGCACAAATTTTAGCCTCGTTACACATGGACCCATATACAGTCGCTGCCGGATATTTGCACGATGTCGTTGAAGATACCAAAGTCACTTTGGGAGATGTTCAGGAACTCTTCGGCAAGCAAGTTGCCACAATTGTCGATGGCGTCACTAAGATCAGTAAATACAAGTATCATTCACATCAAGAATTATTAGCTGAAAATCACCGTAAAATGTTACTCGCTACTGCTAAGGATCTGCGGGTGATTATGGTTAAGTTAGCTGATCGCTTGCATAATATGAGAACTTTGAAAGCCTTGCGCCCTGATAAACAAAGACGGATTGCTAATGAAACTTTGGAAATTTACGCTCCTTTGGCAGACCGTTTAGGTATTAGCAAAATCAAATGGGAGCTAGAGGATCTTTCTTTACATTACATTAATCCTCAACAATATTATCGAATCGTCCATTTGATGAATAGTAAACGTGATCAACGGGAAGCTTATATTGCAGAAGCTATCGATTATATTAAGACAAATGTCGATGCACTCGGTATTAAATATGATATTTATGGTCGTCCTAAGCACATTTACTCGATTTATAAAAAAATGCGGGACAAACATAAGCAATTTTCAGAATTATACGATTTGTTAGCAATTCGAATCGTCGTTGATTCGGTGAAAGATTGTTATGCCGTCCTCGGGTCGATCCATTCAAAGTGGAAACCAATTCCCGGACGTTTCAAAGATTATATTGCGGTACCAAAAGCTAACGGTTATCAATCGCTGCATACAACTATTATTGGTCCTGGTGGTCAACCACTTGAAGTCCAGATTAGAACTTTTGAAATGCACCAAGTAGCTGAATATGGTGTTGCCGCTCACTGGGCTTACAAGGAAGGTAATTTCGAGGGTGTTCATTTAGACGATGACGAACAAAAGATCGATGTCTTCCGTGAAATCTTGGAACTTCAAGAAAACTCTGACAATGCCTCTGACTTTATGAAGTCGGTTAAAGGAGAAATCTTCAACGATCGCGTCTATGTCTTTACGCCTGAAGGCGAAGTTATTGAATTGCCTAAAGGTGCGGTCACCTTGGACTTTGCTTATCAAGTGCACACTGAGGTAGGTAATCATTCTATTGGTGCCAAGATCAATGGCAGAATGGTTCCTTTGAACTATCAGTTGAAAAATGGCGATATTGTCGAGATGTTGACTAATTCCAGTTCAGAACCAAGTCGTGACTGGGTAAACGTCGTTTATACTTCCAGAGCTCGCAACAAGATCAAACGATATTTTAGAACGAAAGATCGTGAAGAAAATATCGTTCTTGGTCGAGAAGCAATTGAAAACGAATTGAAGAATCGTTCATTATCAAGTAAGAAGTATTTAGATAAGAAACATTTGGAAATTGCGATGAAGATCTTCAATTATACTGATCCAGACGAGTTGTTCAATGCCGTGGGATACGGTGAATTATCGCCAATTAACGTGGTCCATCGGTTAGTGAGTGAAGACCCTGATCGTAAAAAGGAAGCTGAGAAAAAAGAGCTCGAGGAACAGGTTATTACTGATACCACTGAAAAAGCGGTGCAGCCTCCAGTTGAAAGTGAAAAGCTGAAGAAGGAACGTAATAACGCCAATACCAGCATCTCTGTTCAAGGAATCGATAATTTATTGATTCGCTTAGCCAAATGTTGTAACCCAATTCCTGGGGATGATATTGTCGGCTATATCACTAAAGGACGAGGTTTGACGATTCATCGAGCTGATTGTCCTAATGTCCAAAGTGAGGAAGCAAAGAAGCGGTTCATCGATGTCAGTTGGGATAATGTCACCAAAGAGAAACGTTACACCGCTGAATTGGATATTTATGCCTTTAACCGTAATGGATTGATCAACGAAGTTTTACAAGTAATAAATTCTAATACCAATACACTGAATAATGTGATCGGTCGTCTGGACAAGGAAAAAATGGCGATCATTCACGTCAGCATTGGGGTAAATAATAAGGAACATTTGGATAATATTATTGCTAAGTTGAAGAATATTCCAAATGTCTATGAAATCAAGAGGACGGTAGCTTAATGAAAGTAGTGTTACAACGTGTTTCAAAGGCTAAAGTTACTGTTGATGACAAAGTCCTTGGTCAAATCGATCAGGGCTTTTGTTTATTAGTAGCTTTTGCCGATGAGGATAATGAAGAAACCTTGGAGTATATGGCTCATAAGATTGCCAATATGAGAATCTTTTCCGATGCCGATGATAAAATGAATTTGGCAATCAATCAGGTCAATGGAAAAATCTTGTCCATTTCACAATTTACGCTTTATGCAGATACCAAACATGGAAATCGTCCAAGTTTTACTGGGGCTGGAAATTTCGAAGCCTCTAGTAGAAAGTACGACCACTTCAACGAACTTTTGCGAGGTTATGGTTTAAAAGTTGAAACTGGGGAATTTGGTGCCGATATGCAAGTCTCATTGACCAATGATGGACCAGTAACTATTTTAATGGAGAGATGATAATGAAGAGTATTGTTTGGGACTTTGATGACACTATTGCCAATAGTTATCCGGGGATTGTCTCAGCGACGCAGAGATCTCTGCGGGAAAACTTTGATATTAGCTTGTCAAAAGATACTATTTTTAAGGAATCAAAGAAGACTTCAGTTAGAAAGTTTGTGACTGAATTATTGCAAGATCAAGATAATGTCGAGCAGGCGGTTAAAGTATTTTATCTCAGTTATTTTCGCTACGAAAAAGAATATCATGATAAAATCACGTTAATGCCTCATATCAAACAAGTTTTACATTATTGTGCTGATCATGGATATACGCAATTTATCGTGACTCACCGCGATCAATCTATTTTTCCATTGATTAAATCATTAGGAATAGCTGACTATTTCAAAGAAGCTGTCAGTGTTGCTGATGACTTTCAACGTAAGCCAGATCCTGATATGTTACAGTATTTGATCAAAAAATATGGATTATCGAGCGATGAATTGTGGGTCATTGGCGACCGCAAGATCGATGTTGACTTCGGTAAAAGTGTCGGCGCTAATACAATCATTTTCAGTGCTGATAAGGTTGATTTTGATCATGATTATCAAGTGAAAGATCTAATAGAAATCGAAAAAATACTTTAGGATGTAACGATGGAAAATAAACTGAACAAATTGTCATACGATCAAGTCGTAGCAATTCATTTAGCAATTGAAGATAGTGACGAGATTACTTTTAGTGAGAAACGTTTGCAAAGTAATATTGAGTTTTTGAACCAATTCGATAATTTGAATGAGTATTTAACTCATTTATTCTGTACCGTCATTTGTGATGATATTTTTGAAAAATATAATACTCAAACTGCTATTGCGGCGATGGATTTCTTCTTACGACGCAATGGATACAGCTTGAATTTGACTGACAACCAAGAAAAAGAAACGATCCTTGGCCTGGTAAAGACGATTAAGGATAGTCGTGAGTTGAAAAAAACAGAATTAAATTATATTCAATCGCGATTAGCTGATTGCGTTCATCCTTATTCGGAGTAAGTCTTTGAATTAAATAATAATTTGTTTTTGTAAATGTTTTTAGCGTAGAACAATGGCTACTTACGTAGCTGCTGATTCTACGTTTTTTTTTTCAAAAATATTAATAAGTGGAATAATAAAAAATGAAAAATATCCCATAGGCTTCATTAATTAGCTGGATTATAATAAATAAATGTCATAGAATAACGTGGGAGATGTAAATATATTTTTAATCGATGTGAACCTAATATGCCAATCGTTAACAACGGTCTTGCCAGGACCTTTTTCAATGTCTTCACTCGGTTAAAAAGGTCATCTTATTACATCAAATTTTGATTAATGAAAAGGTGATTGTGTATGAAAAGTGAGTCGGATCTTTCTAAAATTGCCATAAAGTCGCTTCTATATGAATTAAATTTACAACCAAGGCCATGGTTGCTAGAGCCAAGCGACGCTTCTTCAAATTCAGAGCAAGCAATTCATCAAGCAATAGACAAGGTTTATACTCTGAAGCCTTATTTCATTAAGTTTGTTCAACTTGGAGAATATTTCGACGGTGATAGATTATCAGAATTGTTTGAATCCTTGCGTACTTTGGGAAAACAAGCGGAAAACGTTTACTTGCCTGAAACTAATGGCGTAAATCCCAATCAAGGTGCGCTTTTTTCACTGGGGATACTTTTGACGGCCGCTGGATATGATCAAGAACATCTGCAAGAAACTGTCAAAAAGATGTTAGTCGATCTTGATAACGAGCAGCCTGAAGAGCTTGAAGAAAAGACTGACTTGATGCCAGGTGAGAAGTTATATTTGAAATATGGCATCGGTGGAGTACGTTCTGAAGCTATAAAGGGGTTTCCAACAGCTTTTGATATTGCTTTGCCATTCTTAAAGAGTCGTCACAATGACAACTTTGAGCGAAATCTTTTAGATACATTGATGGATATTGTAGCAGAAACTGACCCCAAGGTTATGATTATGCCTGATAAGGTTGAAGAATTAAAAAACATGCAAGGTTATGCCAAGGAAATTTTACGGGTCGGCGGCTGCAATCGGACTGAAGGACGTCAACTATTACAAGAAATGAACAGCTATTCCAATGAGAATAAACTGGGTCTTGGTTTTTACAAAGATATACTAATTGTTACGATTTTTTTATATTCACTTGAAATTGAGTCAAATTATTAATTTAAATAAATATGCATAGCATTTTAAAAGCAAATCTATGGAAGATTTGCTTTTTTTACGAGTTTAAGTCACATAAAAAAGTTCGGTGAGGATTTGAAAAAATTTCCCACCGAACTTTTATGCTAAAGAGGCTGTTTTGTCACAGCTATATTACTGTTATTTGAAATATTCTTTGAGACCATTTGTAACATCTTGCGCAACCTTTTGTTTGTACGAGTTGGAGTTAATGTACTTATAATCCGCAGTCGAATTGATATAGCCTAGCTCGATCAAGATTGATGGTTGGCTGTTATAGTGCAAGACATAGAGGTCTTTCTGAGCAGTTCCACGGTTACCGATAGCCAAACTCTTCAATTGTGAGTTTATATCATCGGCTAACTGACCGTCTTTATTCTTATTATAGTAATAAGTTGTGACGCCTGAACCGGCATTAGCTTGAGCACTGGAATCAAAGTGTAAACTGATGAAGGCATCCGCTTGCATCTTGCTAGACAAACGAGCTCTTTGCCCAAGAGTCTTACTTTGATCACCAGTCCGGGTCAAAATTACCCGTGCACCTGTTTTAGCCAGTTCTTGTTGAATAGCTTTTGCATAAGCTAAAGTAAAATTCTTTTCATAAGTATCTTTTTTAGACTCAGCACCAGAATCGTCGCCACCATGACCAGGATCGATCACGATAGTTGCTTCTGAAATATTAGTTGCGGCGGATTTAACAGCACTCTTAGTTCCAGAAATCGTTACGACCCAGCTGGCAACGTAACCGACTGAACCGTCAGAATCTCTAACTTTGTACCATTTGCCGTCTTTACCCAAGTAATCGAATTGTTTACCAACTTTGGCTGTTTTAACTACTCGTCCGTTTTGATCAGGTTCAATTCGTAACTTAGTATTGGGTTGGGTGACTGTAACTTTTTTAATTCCATCATCTGAGTTGTCACTCGTTGAAGTGGAACCAGAAGTTTCTTGGGTACCTTGGATGAAACTCGATTTGACCCAACCAGCAGTACCATTGTAAAGGATTTGTGTCCAATCTTGTTCTTGATACATAATGGTAACTTTTTGTGATTGTTCAATCGTACCCAAGACGCTGCTGTTCTCATCAGCACCTTTGAAGACGGTTGTATTAGGAACCTTTATGATCCCAACTTTATTAGTAGCTGAGCTAACATCAGTATTATCGATCAGCCAGCTGGCAACCCAGCCAATTTTATCTCCGGACAATCTTACTTGATACCACTTGTTCTTTTCATCCAAGATGGCTAATTTGTCACCTTTTTTTACCTGTCCCATGTTGGCATAGGAAAGACCAGGGCCAACTCGGACATTAACTGAATCAGACTGTACAACGACAGCATTGGCACTTGCTAGGGCGACAGTTGACCAGCTTGACAGAGCAATTAAGAGCAAAATAGCAACAAGGATCCGGTTTTTAATAAAAAACTTTATAATTTTTTTCATTTAACTGATTCCTTAGTGTCAAATTACTGACATTTCTATAACTATATATTACTTAATATGACAACAAGTTGAAAGATTAGATTGCAAAATTTTTGATAAATTTTACACTTTTTCTTGCTGTTTGAAAATAAAAGTGAAATCGCTGATAAATTTTAGGAGAAAACGTTAACATTGGTTGATTGGCTTGACAACGTCTGTATTTTTGGATAGTTTATAAGTATATTCTTAATCAAATAAATCGTTTTACAGAGAATCTGGTGGCTGAGAGCAGATAACGACTGATTGTGTGACTTTTTTATCGTTTGGCAGGCGTTAACTGCAGCAAAAAAACTAGGTGGTACCGTGCAAAATGCACCCTTGTCTTATTTAGACAAGGGTGTTTTTTATTTAAGGAGGATTTTTTATGCGCTATCAAAAACCTAAAGGAACGATGGACATTTTGCCAGGAGATTCTCAAAAGTGGCAATATGTCGAAGCAATCGCTCAAGAAACTTTTAATAAGTATCGTTTTTCTGAAATTAGAACACCAATCTTTGAATCATATGAAGTCTTTGAAAGATCATCAGGCGATACCTCAGATATCGTTTCCAAAGAAATGTATGATTTTAAAGACAAAGGTGATCGTCATTTGGCTTTACGTCCTGAAGGAACAGCGGGAGTAGTTCGGGCTTATGTCGAAAATAAACTTTATGGACCAGAACATGTTAAACCATATAAAGTTTGGTACAAGGGCCCAATGTTTAGATATGAACGTCCACAATCTGGGCGTCAACGTCAATTCCACCAAATCGGAGTCGAAGCTTTTGGATCTGACTCACCAGAATTAGATGCCGAAATTATTTCTGTAGGTTTGGAATTCTTAAACCGTTTAGGTATTAAGAATTTGAAAGTAGCTTTGAATACGCTAGGCGATCCGGAATCAAGAGCCGCTTATCACAAAGCTTTAGTTGATTATTTCACACCTTTTAAAGATCAATTGAGTGAGGATTCAAAGATTCGTTTGGATAAAAATCCTCTAAGAATTCTTGATAGTAAAGATGAGAATGATAAGAAGTTCGTTGCCAATGCGCCATCAATTTTGGATTATTTAAACGAAGCTTCAGCAAAGAGATTTGAATATCTCAAAGGTTTGCTCGAAGACTTAGGTATTAATTACGAAGTAGATTCGACCATGGTTCGCGGACTTGATTATTATAACCACACGATTTTTGAATTTATGGTAACTGATCCAGCTTTTGGCAACAAGGAGATCACTGTTTTAGCCGGTGGTCGTTATAACGGATTGGTCGAAGAATTAGGTGGTCCGGAAACACCAGGTATTGGTTTTGGCCTAGGGGTTGAACGTTTGATGTTGTTATTGAAGGATGAAGACTTGCCAAGTACAGACGATTTGGATGTCTATCTGGTAACTATCGGCCAAAAAGCTGAACGAGCTTCAGTTAAGATTCTCTCTAGCTTACGTAGAGCTGGATTCTGTGCTGATAAGGATTATTTACAACGAAAAATTAAAGCTCAGTTTAAGACGGCCAATAATTTGCACGCTAAATATACTGTCACAATCGGTGATACAGAACTAGAGAATGATACAGCCAATGTTAAGAACATGGCGACTGGTGACCAAGTTAGCGTTTCATTAGAAAACTTAGCAGCAGAATTGAAAAAGATCGAGGGATAATTATGGAAGAAAGAACTGATTACTGTGGCAACATCACAGAAGAATATGTTGGTAAACAAGTTTCTTTAAGCGGCTGGGTTCAACGACGCCGCGATTTAGGTAATTTGATTTTTGTTGACTTAAGAGACTACAAAGGAATCGTCCAATTAGTTTTCAACAATGATCATCAAGCAGCACTCCAAACCGCTGAAGAGCTTCGTTCAGAGTATGTCATCAATGCGATTGGGACTGTCAGACTTCGTGGTGAAGGCGCTACTAACGACGATATGAAAACTGGTAAAGTTGAAGTTGTCGTTGAAAAGGTTGAAATTCTCAATAAGTCTTTGACACCACCTTTTGAAATTAAAGATGATATTGATTCTTCTGAAGAAACTAAGTTGAAGTATCGTTACCTTGACCTTCGTCGTCCAGAGATGCAAAAGGCCATCAGAACTCGTGCTCAGATTAAACATTCTGTTAATGAATATTTGTACGATAACGGCTTCATTGATATCGAAACTCCTAACTTGACACCATCAACACCCGAAGGTGCCCGTGATTATTTGGTACCTTCACGTGTCTACCCAGGTAGATTCTTTGCATTGCCACAATCACCACAATTGTTCAAACAATTATTGATGGTCGGTGGTTTTGACCGTTACTTCCAATTGGCTCACTGCTTCCGTGATGAAGATCTTCGTGGCGACCGTCAACCAGAATTTACTCAAATCGATATCGAAACTAGTTTCATGAGCAAAGAAGAAATCCAAACTGTTACTGAAGGTTTGATTGCTCGAGTTATGAAGGATGAAAAGGGTATTGAAGTTAAGACTCCTTTCCCAAGAATTAACTGGGACGATGCCATGGATCGCTTCGGTTCTGACAAACCCGATGTTCGTTTTGGTATGGAACTACAAAATCTTAATGATGTTTTTGCCGATACAGAATTCAAAGTCTTCAAAGGTACCATTGACAATGGGGGTCAAGTTAAGGCTATTGTCGTTAAAGATGGAGCTGACAAATATTCCAGAAAGAATATTGAGGCTTACCAAGAATATATCAAACGTTTCGGTGCTAAAGGTTTAGCCTGGACTAAATTCAATGATAATGAGTTAACTGGTGGCGTTGCTAAATTCATCAAGCCTCAAGAAGCTGCCTTAGTTGAACGTTTAGGCCTTGAAAATAATGATCTATTACTATTCGTTGCTGACAAGAAAAAGGTCGTTGCCGATGCTTTAGGCTACTTGAGAAATGCGATTGCCAAAGAACAACATCTTTATGATCCAAATGAATTTGCCTTTATTTGGGTAGTTAACTGGCCATTATTCGAATATGATGAAGGTATTCAACGTTGGACTGCCGCCCATCATCCTTTCACTATGCCAAATGAAGAAGATGTTCACTATCTAAATGATGGCGAAGATCCACATAAAGCTTACGCTCAAAGTTATGATATCGTGCTCAATGGTTATGAACTCGGTGGTGGATCAATTCGTATCCATGACTACAAGATTCAAGAAAAGATGCTCAAGGCTTTGAACTTTACTAAAGAAAAAGCTTATGAACAATTCGGCTTCCTATTAGATGCCTTGCAATATGGTTGTCCTCCACATGGTGGTTTGGCAATCGGTTTGGATCGTTTCGCTATGTTATTATCTGGCAAGGACAATATCCGTGACGTGATTGCTTTCCCTAAGAATTCAAACGCTACCGAACCAATGACACATGCTCCGCTTGAAGTTGCCAAACAACAATTGGATGATTTGGGCATTGAAGTAAGTAAAAAGGATTAATGTGATTAACACAAACTGCAATTAACTAAACTTGCAAGATAGATTTTGCAAAGCAACAAATTATTTCTAGATTAAAATACCAGTGGGTCAACTATTATTGATGGTTGAGGTACTGGTATTTTTTATCCTGTATTTAAATACATTTCTGATGTTCTTAGATAATCCTTTGATTAATTGATATTTTGTTTAGTTTGCTTTTTAATTGCACACAATTTAAGCAAATAGCTAGAAAAAAATTAATGAAAGCTTATACTAGTTACATAAATAGAGAAGGAGTGTTTATTTATGAAGGAATTTAAAAAAGATCTAACCAATCTGAATGAAGAAGAACTTGAAGTAACCCAACATGCTGCCACAGAGCGTTCTTTTAGTGGAAAATACGATGATTTTTACAAAAAGGGCATCTATGTTGATGTTACTAGTGGTGAGCCATTGTTCTCATCAGCTAAGAAATACGATGCTGGTTGCGGTTGGCCATCATTCAGTGAACCAATTGCTAAATTAAAGGAACGTCGTGATACTCGCTTGAGTCGTGAAAGAACGGAAGTTAGAAGTGAAAGTGCTGACTCACATTTGGGACATGTTTTCACCGATGGACCTCAAGAATTAGGTGGTTTACGTTATTGTATTAATTCAGCTGCCTTGAAGTTTATTCCATATGAAGATATGGATGACCAAGGATATTCCGATTATAAGAAATATGTTGATGAAGGGGATGCTGATTAATGAAAAAAGAGACTGCCATTTTTGCTGGGGGCTGCTTTTGGTGCATGGTAAAGCCTTTTGACGAACAACCAGGAATTATTTCAGTTGTTTCCGGTTATTGCGGAGGTCATGTTGCCAATCCGACCTATGAACAAGTTTGTACCGAGACTACAGGTCATGCCGAATCTGTTGAAATCACTTACGATGCCGACGTTGTGTCTTATCAAGATTTGGTTGAAATTTATTGGCAAATAGCTGATCCAACCGATGCAATGGGCCAGTTCCAAGACCGTGGTGATAGATATCGTCCTGTTATTTTTTATCAGAATGAGTCACAAAAAGAAATAGCCGAGGCCTCGAAAAAAGCTTTAAGTGAATCAGGAGAATTTTCTGAACCAATTGTTACTCAAATTCAACCAGCGACGACTTTTTACCCTGCTGAGGACTATCATCAAGATTTTTATAAGAAAAATCCAGAACGCTTTGAACTCGAAGAGAGCGGCGGTCGAGCTGATTTTATTAAAAAACATCGTAAATAGTCTGAAATTCCCGTCATTTGTGCTAATATGTTTAGGTAACTAAGACAACTAGGAGAACTTTTAGTATGGGCGAGATTGATAAGCTGATTGAAAGACATCAGTACTTATCTAAAGTATCAATAGCTTTTTTGTATTCAATTGCGGTATCGATTGCGGTTAATATGTTCTGGACGCCGGGCGGGATTTATGGTTCTGGTGTAACTGGTGCAGCCCAATTGATTTCTACCGTTTCACATCGCTGGTTGCCGTTTAATTTGTCAACAGCGGTTATGTACTTTGCACTTAATGAACCACTATTCGTATTGTCGTGGCGAAAAATCGATCATAAGTTTACTGTTTTCACGGTGATTGCAGTAGCTTTAGCCAGTTTGATGATGCATTTATTGCCACCTGTTAGAATCACTGCTGATCCGCTTGTTTGTGCCATTTTTGGTGCAGTAGCGAATGGTTTCGGTACCGGAATGGCGCTGAGAAATGGTATTTCTACCGGTGGTATCGATATTTTGGGAATTATTTTACGAAAGAAAACTGGTAAGAGTGTTGGTACGATCAACATTATCTTCAATATCTTCATTGTTGCCTGTGCTGGTTTTCTCTTCGGCTGGGTCCATGCTCTCTACAGTGCGGTCAGTATCTTCATCAACGGACAAGTTATTGATATGATTTACAATAAGGATCAAAAACTTCAAGTTATGATCGTAACTTCAAAACCAAAGAATGTTATTACGCAAATTCAAAATGAGATGCGTCGTGGTATCACGATTGTTCATGATGCAGAAGGTGCCTATAAGCATGAAGAAAAAACAATTCTTTTTACAGTAATTTCCCGTTCAGAATTACATGACTTAGAAAATGCGATGTCATTATCTGATCCACATGCCTTTGTTAGTGTGACCGATACTGTTAAAGTTATGGGACGTTTCTATCAGGCACATATTTATTAGAATTTTAGGTGAGACCGTCAGGTTTCACTTTTTTTGTTATGCTATACTTTTGATAGTTAAATTCAGGGAGGTTTTTAGGATGATTATAGGTTCACATGTAGCGATGAAAGCACCAAAGATGTTAGTTGGCTCGGCACAAGAGGCTCACAGTTATGGCGCTAATGCGATGATGATCTTTACCGGGGCGCCACAAAATACTCGTCGAAAAGATGTTTCAGAAATGAAGATTCCAGAGGGCCAAAAACTTTTGAAAGAATACGGAATTGACCATATTATTGGTCATGCCCCTTATATTGTTAATCTTGGTAACACGGTCAAACCAGACAAATTACCTTTTGGGATCTCTTTTATGCATGATGAATTTATGCGTTCGGATGCTTTAGGTATTGAAGCGTTGAGCTTTCATCCCGGAGCACATTTGAATCAAGGGCCAGAGGTGGCTTTGAAACAAATTGGCCAAGCTTTGAATGAAGCTATTATGCCGGATCAAAAAGTCAGTGTTGCGATTGAAACTATGGCTGGTAAGGGAACGGAAGTAGGGATCACTTTTGAACAAATTGCTGAAATTTTTGATAATTGTCAACAAAACGATAAATTGTCAGTCACAATGGATACTTGTCACATGAACGATGCCGGCTACGACGTTAAAAATGATTTTGACGGCGTTTTGAATGAATTTGATCACATTATTGGGTTGGATAAACTTTCCGTTATCCACTTGAATGATTCCAAGAATGAAATGGGGTCGCACAAGGATCGCCATGACAGTATAGGTTTTGGAACGATTGGTTTTGATGCTTTGAATTATGTTGCCCACCATCCACAGTTGGAAAATGTCCCTAAAATTATGGAAACGCCTTATGTTAAAAAAGACGAAAATGATAAAAAGGGTGTTGCTCCATACAAACTAGAAATTGAAATGTTAAAAGCAGGGCAATTTGATCCTGAAATGAAAGATAAACTGAGAGCTCAATAGACTTTTCCCAGACAAAAATAAAGGACCTAATTATTAAATTAGAGGCCCTTTATTTTTTTACGAATTTACAGGTAGATGGTCTGTCGTTGTTTGAGTTTCATTTTGGGCATTCTTTAGTTCGTCAGCAACCATCTGTTTTTCGGCTACTTTAAAGAATGGATAATACATTGCTCCAGCAATAATTAATTCAATAGCTGACCAAACGGCGGCACGCCAATCCCAACCTGTGGCCATCAATGGTCCGATAATTGGAGGCATTGTCCAAGGCACCATGGCTACAGGAGCATTCATCAGACCTAAGCTGATTAAAATGTAACTACCAGTGGCTAATACCAATGGAATAATGATGAAAGGTATCATCGTCAAAGGATTCATAACGATTGGGAAACCAAAGATAACGGGCTCGTTGATTTCAAATAAGGCGCCTGGAAAAGCTACTCGTCCTAAATCGCGGTACGTTCGACTCTTGGAAAAGAGCATCAATAATACCAAGGTGATTGTGGCACCAGTACCACCAACGTTGACCATTAAACTAGAAAAACCGGCAGCTGTCGCGTAGGGCAGTGGTTGATGGTGAGCAAAGGCGGTTGCATTTGCAGCGAGAAATTGTAAAAAGATAGGGTCAGCAATTCCTTCTAGCGTCATATCACCGTGAATACCACAGACCCAAAGTAAACTGACCAAGAAAGTATAGACTAAGATTCCCGGTAAGGTGTTCATCGCAAACAATAATGGATGGAAAATCGATTGAATTACTTGGTTGATATCGATGTGTAAAGGCATTCTGATGACCCAAAAGAGTAACAGGATGACAAAACCAGGCAGTAGTGAAACGAATGAATTTGATACCGCCGTGGGAACACCATCAGGTAGTTTGATGACAATATTCTTTTTGATGAAGAAATTAAAAATAGTTACTGAAATCATTGCTGTAATAATAGCTGTAAATAAACCTGATGATGAAAAATTATCAGTGTTGAGTTTGAATTTATTATCGAATGAGACGATAACAAAGGCCATAGTCGATAACCCAGCGCCAGAAATTGGATCGATCTCTAACGATTTAGCCAATTCAAATCCGATACCGATAGCAGCTAGTAACGAAATGATTCCAAAAGAACCATTGACGGCGACGCTGATCATATTCATATAAGGCTTGATCAGATTAGTCCAAGCGGCAATCGGGATATTACCTAAAATAAGAAAGATACTCCCACTGATAATAGCTGGAAGCGTTAGTACAAGACCGTTACGAATCGAGACTAAGTATCGATTGTTACCGACTTTAGACATCGGCGGCATGATAGTTCCTTGAAGCCAATCCATGAATTTGTTCATGAAAAATCCCCCCTCTTAATAGTTGCTCAATTCAGTTGACAACAAACAAGAGTATAAACCTGGAATCGTTTGCAAACAATAGGTATATACCAAATTTAGTAAATATTTTTAATTATTTATAATTTTCGGATTAATGAAATAAAAAAACCTCTGATTCAAAGTTTCGAGTCAGAGGTAATAGGTTAGTAACTTGGATTATTTTTTAACTATTTTTGTAGCCATTGAAATTCAATTTTTCCATAATGATGGCTGCGGTCTCTTCGATTGAACGATCAGCAACATTGATCACCGGACAACCTAATTTTTGATAAATATCATTCGAGTAGTCGATTTCTTTTTGAATCTCGCCTTCATCTGAATAATTAGTATCAGGATTTAACCCGTAGGCAATCATTCTTTGACGACGGATTTTTAATAGAACATTCATATCGTTAGTTAAGCCAATGATCTTTTGCTTGTCAACCGCCCATAATTGCTCTGGGATGGCCGTTGCCGGTGATAGTGGTAGATTAGCTACCTTAATGTTTTTATTGGCTAGATAAAGCGACAGTGGGGTTTTCGAAGTTCTGGAAATACCAAGTAGAACTAAGTCGGCTTCGAGGAAACCTTTTGGATTTTGACCGTCATCGTTAGTAATAGTAAACTCCATTGCAGAGATCATATCGAAATAGTCTTTATCCAATTCATGCAACAAGCCTTTTTTACGCAAAGGTGTTTGATGACTGATCTGTGAATATGTTCCAATAATGGGATTTAAAATATCATAATAGACGATGCCATTCTTTTGACAAAATTCATTGATATTTTCACAGATTTCTTTTGAGACAATTGTATGTAAAATCACCGCATGGACGTCTCGAGCCCGATTTAAGATCCTTTGAAGCTGATCATCTTTTTTTATAAAGGGATATTTAGTGAAAGTTGTATCCATTTCTGGGAATTGTATGAAAGCTGCTCTAGCAACTCTTAAAGCGGTTTCACCAACACCATCAGAGAGAACAAAGACATCTAATTTTTGTTTCATAGTAAATTCCTCCAAAAAAATGTAAAAAATTATTTGAACATTATCTTCTTTTTGTTATAATAACATATGAACTGCAAGAGCAATAGACAGTTACGTTAGAAATCGGAAGGAGGGATTATCATATGGCAAAAACCGTCGTTCGTGAAAACGAGTCGCTTGATGATGCTCTTCGTCGATTCAAACGTTCCGTTTCAAAGAGTGGTACTCTTCAAGAATATAGAAAACGTGAGTTTTACGAAAAGCCAAGTGTCAAGAGAAAGTTAAAGTCTGAGGCTGCTCGTAAGCGCAACAAGAAACGTCGTTAATCGATAGTTTCAAAAGGTTAAAACAATTTACTTTGTTTTAACCTTTTTTTTGTCAAAAAAATCATCTGTTGTGCTATCATTCAAGGTAATACATGGAAGGGTTGGACTTTATTGACAGAAAAAGTTGAACAAATTAAAAAAAGCATTCAAATCAGAAATCCGCAAAACGCTGTAAATCTATTTGGAGTTAATGATAGTAATTTACATTTAATTGAGGAAGGGTTAGATGTTGAAATTCATGCATTCGGTGACCGTTTAGATGTGACGGGAACTGAGGAAAATGTTGATCATGCACTGGCTTTACTGAAAAAACTAATGGAATTGGTTCAAACTGGAGTTAGCCTTGGGGCGGCCGATATCGTCAGTGGCTTGAAAATGGTCGAAAGAGGGACTTTAGATTACTTTGGTGACTTATATAAAGATGAGTTGATCAAGGACTTCAGCGGTAAACCGGTCCGGGTCAGAAACTTTGGCCAACGTCAGTATGTGAATGCAATCAATCACAATGATATTACCTTTGGAATTGGTCCTGCTGGTACTGGTAAAACCTATCTAGCGGTAGTTATGGCAGTCGCTGCACTCAAGCAGGGTAAGGTTCAAAGAATCATTTTGACTCGTCCAGCTGTTGAAGCAGGTGAGAGTTTAGGCTTTCTACCAGGAGACTTGAAGGAAAAAGTTGATCCATATATGCGACCAATTTATGATGCACTTTATGCTATTATGGGCTCTGATCATACTAGTCGCTTACTGGAACGTGGTGTGATCGAAGTAGCACCGTTAGCTTATATGCGTGGTCGTACTTTGGATGAAGCCTTTGTAATCTTGGATGAGGCTCAAAATACGACTCGTGAGCAAATGAAAATGTTTTTGACACGACTCGGTTTTGGTTCCAAAATGATCGTTAATGGTGATATTTCTCAGATTGACTTGCCTGGTCATGCCCGTAGTGGGTTAGTGCAAGCACAGGCTATTTTGAAGAATTTGCCACACGTGGAGTTTGTAAACTTCAGTTCAGCCGACGTGGTGAGACATCCAGTTGTGGCTGAGATCATCGATGCTTATGAAGATTCAGATAAAATTGAAAAATAACTATTGGGGATTATTATGGATTTAGAGATATATAATGATGATAATTTGATCGACCAAGCACGTGAAGCTTGGGTCAAAGATATCGTTTCATTTACTTTCAACAAATTGGATTTAAAAGATAGTACACAATTGTCGATTCATTTCGTGACGAAAGATAAGATTCATGAAATTAACAAAGAATATCGTGACACTGATCGTGCAACAGACGTAATCAGCTTTGCCATCAACGATGGGGAAGACTCTTTAGATTACCTCGAAGCACAGATTCCTGATCTGCCAGTTGACTTAGGCGACCTCTTTATCAGTGTTGAAATCGTGGCTGAACATGCTAAAGACTATGAGCATTCATTTGACCGTGAACTAGGTTACACAATTGTTCATGGAATTTTGCATTTGAATGGTTATGACCACATCAAACCAGATGAAGAGAAAGTCATGATTGGCTTACAAGAGAAGATTTTAAGTGCATATGGTTTAGAAAAATAAATTTTTTAAAGAATATTGGGCAATAGTCTGATATTCTTTTTTTGAAACAAACTTCTGTTATATAATTATTACCTGAGATACACAAAAAAGGAGACTGGAACTAGTGGAAATTACTGAAAAGCAGTTATTTGAAGTTGCCCACCAAGCAATGCAACACGCCTATGCACCATATTCACACTACACGGTGGGAGCAGCCATTTTGTGTGATGATGGCAAGATCTATTCGGGAATCAATGTGGAAAATGCCTCATATGGTTTGACCAATTGTGCCGAACGAACAGCAATTTTTAAAGCCATTTCAGAGGGAGCAACACATGTTTCCAAGATTTTGATCGTCAATGGAACTAACGAACTTTCAAAGCCTTGTGGTGCCTGTCGTCAAGTTATGAGTGAATTCATGGGACCAGAAGATACAGTCTACTTGACCAATAACAGCAACGAATATCGTGAGTATATTTTTAAAGAAATTTTGCCACTAGCATTCAGTGATAAGGACATGGATTAATTATGGATAATAAAAATTATAAGTCAGGATTTGTCGCAATTATTGGACGTCCTAACGTTGGTAAATCAACTTTTATGAACCGAATCATCAAAGAGCAGATTGCCATTACTTCACCAAAAGCTCAAACTACCAGAAATAAGATTCAAGGTATTTATACTGACAATGAACGTCAGATTATTTTCCTCGATACACCGGGAATTCATAAACCACACAACGACTTGGACCAATATATGGACAAGGCGGCGATCTCTGCTCTTAAAGAAGTCGATGCCGTCTTATTTATGACTGAAGCGGGCGAACAAGCTGGCCCTGGCGATAAGTTCATTATTGAAGAATTGAAGAAAGTCAAAGCACCTGTTTTCTTAGTACTCAATAAGATCGACTTGATCAATCCAGATGAAATGGCACCTCAAATTGACGAATATAAAGATTTGATGGACTTTGCAGAGATTATCCCAATTTCCGCTACTAATGGTAATAATATTGAAGATCTTATCGATACTTTGACGAAACATTTGCCAGTTGGTCCACAATATTATGCTGATGATCAGATTACTGACCATCCGGAATACTTTATCGTCGGTGAGTTGATTCGCGAAAAGATCCTAGAAGATACTAGAGACGAAATTCCTCATTCAATTGCGGTGGTGGTCGAATCGATGAATCAACGCAGTGAAACCGGCAAGCTACAGATCGAAGCAAATATCTATGTCGAACGTGATAGCCAAAAGCCAATCGTTATTGGTAAAGGCGGAGCCATGTTAAAGAATATTGGAATCGGTTCACGAATTAAAATTGAACATCTGTTAGGTGAAAAAGTTAATTTGAAACTTTGGGTCCGGGTTAAGAAGAACTGGCGTGATGATAAAGCCTTCTTAGCAAGTGCTGGTTACTCATTGAAGGATCTGAAGGATTAATGGCCAACTCGCCAAATAACTTTTTTGGTATTGTCGTACGCCGGCAGCGTTACAAAGAGCGAGATGCTTTAGTCACTATTTTGACTCGAGAATATGGTTTCAAAACTTTTTTGGTTCGTGGAACACAAACGGCCAAATCAAAGATCTCTGGCGCCGTTATCACTTTCTCATATGGTGAATATTCAGGCGTGATTCGTGAAAGTGGCTTGTCATATCTTAATTCGGCTAGTGATGTTAAACAGTTCACTGAAATTGTCCAAGATATTGAATTGAATGCCTATGCGACCTTTTTGTTTGATTTATACCATGAGGCGTTTGTTGATGACCCAGTGCCTGATGATTGGTATCGCATGCTCTTTAAGGCTTTGTTGTATATCGAGAATGGTTCTGATGCTCAGATCATCGTGAATATCATGCAGATGAAATTATTAAAAGCCTTTGGAGTAGAGCCTAATATGGACGCTTGCGTGGTTGGTGGCGAAACAACTGGAGACTTCGATTTTTCGGTCTTGTTGGGAGGATTACTTTGTTCTAAGCATTATGACAACGATATCCATCGTCTGCATATCCCCAAGCGCATCATCTATTTCTTGCGTCTTTTCAGTAAAATTGATTTGGACAATGTTGGTCGTATTGAAGTTAAAGAGAATAACAAGGATCTGATTCAACATGCTATTGACTCAATTTACTTAGGGACGGTTGGCTATTATCCCAAGAGTAAAGTTTTCATCGACAAAATGAAACGTTGGCGACTGTAATTGACAATTCATTCAAAAATGGTATATTGATTTATGTTGAAACAGCGACGAAGGACAGTGAGAGCTTCGATCAGATTTATGGCGAACAATTTTTAATTCGAATATAAAAGTGCAGGACTTTAGTCCTGAATTAGGGTGGAACCGCGAATACTCGTCCCTTGCAGAAAGTGCCTAAGTGTACACTGCAAGGGATTTTTTTGTCTTCTACCTGAAGGGAGAAAAAATGGTAAAGAAGTTAAATATTCAAAACATGATTCTTACGCTTCAAAAATTTTGGGGTGATAAAGGTTGTATGTTGATGCAAGCATACGATACAGAAAAAGGTGCCGGAACAATGAGCCCTTATACATTCTTACGGGCAATTGGCCCCGAACCTTGGAATGCGGCTTACGTTGAACCTTCAAGACGTCCCGCTGATGGCCGTTATGGTGAAAACCCTAACCGTTTATACCAACATCATCAATTTCAAGTTGTCATGAAACCAGCTCCAGAAGATATTCAAGAGTATTATCTTGATTCACTGCGTGCTTTAGGTATTGAGCCACTTGAACATGATATTCGTTTCGTTGAAGACAACTGGGAAAATCCTTCAATGGGTTGTGCCGGTGTTGGTTGGGAAGTTTGGCTTGATGGAATGGAAGTTTCACAATTCACATACTTCCAACAAGTCGGGGGCTTACAATGTCACCCAACAACTAGTGAAATCACTTATGGTGTTGAACGTTTAGCTTCATATATTCAAGACGTGAACTCAGTTTATGACTTGGAGTGGGGCGATGGCGTACTTTATGGCGATATTTTCAAAGAACCTGAATACGAACACTCAAAGTATTCTTTTGAGGAAAGTAACCAAGATATGTTGTTCCACTTCTTCGATTCTTATGAAAAAGAAGCTAACCGCTTGATGGACTTAGGACTAGTGCATCCTGCTTACGACTATATTTTGAAGTGCTCACATACATTTAACTTACTTGATGCCCGTGGCGCAGTTTCAGTTACTGAACGTGCGGCCTTTCTTTCAAGAATTAGAAAGATGGCCCACAAGGTAGCCAAAGCCTTTGTTGAAGAAAGAAAGAAACGTGGCTTCCCACTTTTGGCAAATAGCAATGCAGTAAAGGAGAACGAAAATGACTAAAAATTACTTGTTAGAGATCGGCTTAGAAGAAATGCCAGCTCATGTTGTGACAAAGAGTGTGAATCAATTTGCCCAAAGAGCAGAAAAATTCTTGAAAGAAAACCGTATTTCTTTTGATTCAATCGAAAAATTTTCTACTCCTAGACGCTTGACGATCTTAGTCAAGAGTATTGCTGAAAAACAAACTGATATCGACGTGAAAGCTAAGGGACCTTCAAAGAAGATTGCTCAAGATGCCGATGGTAATTGGACTAAAGCTGCGCAAGGTTTTGCCCGCGGACAAGGGATGAATCCCGATGATATCTTCTTTGAAGAATTAAAAGGCGTTGAATACGCTTATATTCAAAAACATGAAGATGGTCAAAAAGTTGAAGCTGTTTTAAGCCACATGGATGAAGTCATTAAAGCAATTACTTTCCCAACTAGAATGCGTTGGGGTTCATATGATTTCGAGTATATCCGTCCAATCCACTGGTTGGTTTCTTTACTTGATGATCAAGAAGTTCCTGTTAAAATTTTGGATATTACTTCTGGTCGCATGACTCGTGGTCACAGATTCTTAGGTGAAGATGTTGAGATCGATAGTGCTTCAAATTACGTTGAAAAATTAAAGTCACAGTTTGTTATCGTTGATGCTAAGGAACGTAAACAAATTATTTCTGACCAAATTAGTAAAATTGCTACTGATAATAACTGGAATATTGACGTTGATGCTGACTTGTTGGAAGAAGTTAACAACTTAGTTGAATTTCCAACTACTTTCTATGGTTCATTCGATCAAAAGTACTTAGAGATTCCTGAAGAAGTACTGATTACTTCTATGAAAGATAATCAACGTTACTTCTATGTTCGTGACCAAGCAGGAAAACTTGCTCCTTACTTTATTGGAGTTAGAAATGGTAATACCGAACATATCGAAAATGTTATCCGTGGTAATGAAAAAGTTCTCGTTGCCCGTTTGGAAGATGCCGACTTCTTCTTCAAAGAAGATCAAAAGAAGACTATTGCTGACTACGTTGAAAAACTGAAGACAGTTAACTTCCACGTTAAGATCGGTACAATGTACGAAAAAATGGCTCGAGTTCACCAAATTGCGGCACATTTAGCAGAAATTTTCCAATTGGATGCTACAGAGACGAAAGATTTGCTTCGTGCCAGTGATATCTACAAGTTCGATCTCGTAACAAGTATGGTTGATGAATTCCCTGAACTGCAAGGAGTGATGGGTGAAAAGTATGCTGAGATTATGGGTGAAACAAAAGCTGTTGCTCAAGCAATTCGTGAACACTACATGCCAATTTCAGCTGAAGGAGCTTTACCAGCAAGTAAAGTTGGGGCTGCTTTAGCAATCGCTGATAAGATCGATTCATTGGTTACTTTCTATGCGGTTGACTTGATTCCAAGTGGTTCAAACGACCCATATGCATTACGTCGTCAAGCTTATGGTATCGTTCGGATCCTTGATCAATATCAATGGTCATTGAACCTCGAAGACTTGCAAGATTATTTGAAAGCTAATTTAACAGTTCCAGCTCAACTTGATTTAAATAAGAATGAAAAAGCTATCAATGAGTTCATGATCGACCGGGTTCGTCAATTATTGAATCAACGTGGTATCAGAAACGATATCGTTGATGCCGTTGCTTCTGGTTCTAACGTTGACCCAATTGCAATGATCGACGTGGCTGAAGTTCTCCAGAAACATGCTACTGACGATGACTTCAAGGTAGTTATGGAAGCCTTAGGCCGAATCGTTAACTTGTCTAAGAAAGCTAAATTTGGTTATTCAGATGACTTAGCAGTTGATGATAATTTGTTTGAAAATCCATCAGAATCTCAATTGAAAGAACAAGTTGATCAAGTTAGTGATGAAAATGCGGAAGCACTCTTTAAACAATTAGCAGCATTGCGTCCAGTGATTGATTCATACTTTGATGAAAATATGATTATGGCTAAAGATGAAAAAGTTAAGAATAATCGTTTAACACAATTGGTCATTGCCAATCATTTGATTGCTAACTTAGGCGATTTATCTAAGATCGTGACAAAATAGTTGTGTTGCTACAATAATATTGATACTAAAAAGTTGAATCGAATGATTCAACTTTTTTGTTTTAAAGTATCAAATAACGTGACTTTTAGTATCAACCGTGTATAATAGTTATTTGACAAGTGGCTAGTGGTCCCAGTTTGCACTTTTTGTGGGAGCACTTTTTTATTTCTAGTCGCTGGTGGAATAATGCAACATGTTTGTTTTCCAAAAATGAATGTGTTAGATTATGTTTCGCTCTATTTGTAAACATATGAGGAGGTGACGGCCATGGCAACGAGAATTCCTCAGGAATTCATTGATGAGGTTACCTCGAAGACGAATATCGTCGACGTAGTTAGCAAATATGTACAATTGAAGAAGTCAGGTAAGAATTTGTTTGGACTTTGCCCGTTTCACGAAGAACGAACTCCATCGTTTTCAGTAGCGGAGGACAAACAAATTTTTCATTGTTTCAGTTGTGGTCGTGGTGGCAATGTTTATAAGTTCATCATGGAGATGGAGAACAAGACTTTTCCAGAGGCAGTGATCGAAGTTGCCCAGATGGGAAATATTCCGGTTCCTGATCAATATGAAGCTACCAATAACCAGTATCAAAATTCTGACAGTCAGACTTTGTTAAAAATGTATGCCGAAGCAGCTAAACTGTATTCGCACATTTTAACCAAGACAGAGAACGGTACTCCTGCCATGAGGTACTTGAAAAGTCGGGATTTATCGGATGAATTGATCACAACTTTTGGCATTGGCTATGCTCCCAATAACAATGACCTGTTATTGCAGTTCTTTAAGGATCGTGATATCAGTGAAGATGTTTTACGAAAATCGGGGCTGTTTGCCGAAAATCAGGCGGGGGAGTTATTTGATCGATTCCGTGATCGAGTGATGATTCCTATTACTGATGAGTCGGGCAATATCATTGCTTTTTCCGGACGTATTTTAGATAAGGAAGCATCTACCGCCAAGTATCTCAATAGTCCAGAAACCGAGATCTTCAATAAAGGGAAGACTTTGTTCAACTTGAATAATGCTAAAAGAGAGATTCGAGAATCGGGCAGTGTGATCTTGTTTGAAGGCTTCATGGATGTCATTAGTGCTTATAAGGCTGGCGTCACTAATGGTGTGGCTTCGATGGGTACAAGTTTGACTGACCAACAGCTTTATGTCTTGAGTCGATTGACTCAAAAAATCAATGTTTGTTATGACGGTGATGATCCTGGAGTTGAAGCAACTTATCGAGCTTTGACACAGTTGACTGATGAACGTTTCACTTACGGTGTGATCAGTATTCCTGATAAAAAGGACCCTGATGAATACATTCGCAGTGAAGGTTTTGAAAAGTTTCAGAATTTAGCTAATAATGGTGTACAGACACCAATTGCCTTTATTTTGAATTACTTCAAGCGCAACTATAATCTGAATAATGAACACGATCAATTAGAGTTTTTGAACCAATCATTGCGAGAAATCGTAAAATTAAAGTCTCCGGTCGAAATAGATATGTATGTTGGTAAAGTTGCCGAGGAGATGCAAGTATCTAAAGAAGCAATCAATAAAGAATTAGATGCTTTGCGGCGACAAATGGCAATACAACAGCCAGCCAACAATTATAAGCACGTTCAACAAAAAGCTTTGGAACAAGTAACTTCTAGCGTCAAGCCTAAGTATGACCGTTTAGAAAAATCTGAACGTTACTTATTATATTGGGCGCTTAATTTCCCTGAAGTGAGGATCAACCTAAAAGGGGAAGGCTTTACTTTTGTTCATCAAAGTTATCAACGAGTTTTTGATAAATTATTGTCATATGTTGAAAAAAATGATGTGAATGATGATGAAATCAATGTTTCTGACTTCATGAATGTTTTAGATGATGATGATAAGAATCTTCTAGCGGATCTGGAAATGATGAACATGCCGGAAGAGTACAGTGACGAAGAAATTGAAGACTACGTCAAAAATGTCAAAAATTCGAGTCTCGAGACACAATTAAAAGAAATCAACGAACAATTAAAAAGGGCGGCGATGGTCGGTGACAATAAGTTACAGATCGAGTTAGTCAAGAAATTGGTTGATGTACGAAGAATCCTAAGTAATTAAGCATACTGGAGGAAAATATATATGGCTACAGCAAAAAAACCAGCAGTATCAAAAGAATTGGAAGCAGCAACTAAGAAACTGATCAAGGATCTTAAGAAGAGCGGTAAGATTACTGAAGATGATTTGAATGAAAAGATCATCAAACCTTATAAGCTTAAAGGCGACGCTTTAAATAATTTTATTAGTGAATTGGAAGATGTCGGTATTGGTGTTGTTGACGACAAAGGTAATCCTTCTAAATTAGCTCTGATCAAAGAAAAGAGCGAAGAAAAGAAGAGCGATAAAGATGATACTACAGCTCCTACCGATATTAAGGTCAATGATCCTGTAAGAATGTACTTGAAGGAAATTGGTCGAGTTCCATTGTTGAATGCTCAACAAGAAGTTGACTTAGCTTTGAAGATCGAACAAGGCGATGAAGAAGCTAAACAAAAACTTGCTGAAGCCAACTTACGTCTGGTTGTTTCGATTGCTAAACGTTACGTTGGACGTGGGATGCAATTCTTGGATTTGATTCAAGAAGGTAATATGGGACTTATGAAAGCCGTTGAGAAGTTTGATTATCGACTAGGCTTCAAGTTTTCAACCTATGCAACCTGGTGGATCAGACAGGCAATTACTCGTGCAATTGCTGACCAAGCTAGAACCATCCGTATCCCAGTTCACATGGTTGAAACTATCAACAAATTGATCAGAATTCAACGTCAATTGCTTCAAGATTTAGGTCGTGAACCTTTACCAGAAGAAATTGGTGCTGAAATGGATATGCCTACTGGAAAAGTTCGTGACATCTTGAAGATTGCTCAAGAACCAGTTTCATTGGAAACACCTATTGGTGAAGAGGATGACTCTCATTTAGGTGATTTCATTGAAGATTCTGATGCAACTAGTCCTGAAGATCACGCATCATATGAGCTTTTGAAGGAACAACTTGAAAACGTGCTTGATACTTTGACTGACCGTGAAGAAAACGTCTTACGTCTTCGTTTCGGTTTGGACGATGGCCGGACAAGAACACTTGAAGAAGTTGGTAAAGTCTTCGGTGTTACTCGTGAAAGAATTCGTCAAATTGAGGCTAAAGCTCTCAGAAAGTTGCGCCATCCATCAAGATCTAAGCAACTTAAGGATTTCCTTGAGTAATAAAATTTTACATAACGAATAGATTTGAAAAACATGTTGCTGGTATTTCTAAAGTAGCATGTTTTTTTGTGTCTTGGCAAAGACAGTTGCTTTCTTGGTTTGCTATAATGGACTTTGCGTTAAGGAGGAAATTGAAAATGTCATTAGAGATTGGAATTATTTTAGGTACGGCTAGATCGAATTCATTGGGAGAAAATATTTTAAATTATTTGAAAACAACTTTTAAAGATAGTGCAGAGGTTCATTATACTTGGATGCCTTTAAAGGATTACCCATTGCCATTTTATGACCATGAAGAAACTCCTCTAGAGGGACACATCAGCAATTTGAATGAAAACGAGCAAGCTTGGCTAAATACTATTGCGAAGCAAGATGGCTACATCATTCTGTCACCAGAGTATGATCATGGAATCAGCGGAGCTTTGAAAAACGCTTTAGATTTTATTGGTCCAGAAGTTGATCATAAACCAGTTCAAATTGTAACGTATTCTTACTATACCGATGGTGGAATGTTGGCGGCCAGAGCAATAGTGCCAATTCTACAAATGTTAGAGATGATAGTTTTGCCAAAACCAGTGTTATTGTGGGAGGCAAGTAAGAATTTTACTGATCAGGGTGAATTGAATTTAGAAGTTGCCAACAGTGACCATTTTCAAAAACGCCTCAATGAAGCCTTTGAAGATTTAACATTTTATACTCGAATTTTAAAAAACAATCCGTATTTCCGTAAAAATAATTAACCTATTATGAAATAATCAGACAATTAATAAAATGTGTTTCTGGAAATGACCTTTTTATTTATATTTTTTCATGATTTGTTTTACAATGGAATCATATATTTTTTGGAGGATTTTTATGTTAGATAAGAAGATTTATGATGAAATATTTTCACGTTCCTTTACCATACCGATTAAAGTTATCTTTTGGGATGGCAAAGAAAAGAGTTATGGACCACAGGGAAAATCTGATATAACAATCAAATTTAATGACAAGGTTCCAATTTCCGATGTTGTAAAACATGCTACTTTAACTTTAGGTGAAGCATACATGGACAAAAAGATTGAAATCGAAGGTTCAATTCAAAAATTGATCACTTCGGCATATACGCAGTCTGACAGTTTCATGTCCAGTATTAAATTGAAGAAATATATTCCTAAGTTCAGTCATACTGAAGAAGAAAATAAAAAAGAAATTCAAGAACATTATGATATTGGTAATGATTTTTATAAGTTATGGTTAGATAAAACTATGACATATTCTTGTGCTTACTTCCGAACACCAGAAGATACCTTGGAACAAGCTCAGATGAATAAGGTTCACCACATTTTGAATAAGCTCAATACCAAACCAGGTGAGACAATCCTTGATATTGGCTGTGGCTGGGGAACAATGATGTTCACTGCTGCTAAAGAGTATGGCCTTAAGGCTAAAGGTGTTACTTTAAGTCAAGAGCAATATGACTTTGTTAACCAAAAGATACAAGATGAAAATCTTACAGATCAGATGGAAGTTATTTTGGCAGATTACCGTGAAGTTAACGAAAAGTTCGATCATGTCGTTTCAGTCGGGATGTTCGAACACGTTGGTAAGGAAAACTTACCTGGATACTTCGAAACAGTCAAAAAGCTTTTGAAGCCCAATGGGAATGCTTTGATTCACGGTATTACTGGTCAACATTACGGTGTTGGTGTTGATGCTTGGCTAGTTAAATATATTTTCCCAGGTGGTTATATTCCTGATGTAAAAGAAAATGTCGGTAATATTTTGGATGCCGGTTTACAAATTGATGATTTAGAACCACTTCGTCGTCACTATCAAAAGACGGTTGAAATCTGGGATCATAATTTCAGTAAAGTGAAAGATCAAGTTAAGGAAATGTATGGCGAAAGATTCGTTCGAATGTGGGACTTGTACCTACAAGCCTGTGCTGCTTCCTTTGAAAGTGGTAACATCGATGTTATCCAGTACTTATTGACTAATGGCCCAAGTGGCACAGCTATGCCAATGACACGCGAATACATGACAGACTTAGATAAAAAGACTGCAGAATAGAGGTTAAAGTGACTTTACTATCAAAAAGATTACAAGCCGTTTATCAAATGGTTGACGCAAATACTAGAGTGGCTGATATTGGATCAGACCACGCTTATTTACCTGTGGAATTGATTGAGCAAAAAGTTGCCAATTTTGCAATTGCCGGAGAAGTTGCTCCAGGGCCGATGTCACGCTCCAAGGCTGATGTTGATAAATTCGGCTTGAGTAAGCAGATCGATGTTCGATTGGGTGATGGTTTAGCTGTCATTCAACCAGAAGATTTAATTGATACAGTTGTAATTGCAGGTATGGGTGGAATTTTGATTCAAAATATCCTAACGAATGCGACTGCAGAACAATTATCACATGTGAAAACCTTAGTGCTGCAACCCAATATCGGTGAACCATTGGTTCGGCATTGGTTAGTTGAAAATGGCTTTGCAATCATTGATGAAGATATCGTGGAAGAAGATCATCACGATTATGAAATTATTAAAGCTACTAAAGTCACTAAGCCACTTGGTCTGACAGAAGCTCAATTCCTAATGGGTCCAGTGTTGATGGAAAAGAAAACTGCAAGCTTTGTCAATAAATGGCAACGCAAATTAAATGGCTACCAAAAGGCAGTCAATAATATGCAACATGCTAAAAAGATCGACCAAGCAAAAATTGATGTGATGAACCAATATATTAAATATATTGAGGAGATACTTTAAAATGGTAAAAGTTCAAGATGTTATCAATCGAATCGAAGAATTTGCTCCCTTATCAATTAAAATGGATGGTGATCCAACAGGCTTTCAATTAGGTGATCGCCAACAGACTGTCAATACAGTCATGACGACTCTGGATGTGCGTCCTCAAGTTGTGGCTGAAGCAATTGAGAAAAACGTAGACCTAATCGTTGCTCACCATCCAGTAATGTTTCATGCAGCCCATAATTTGGACCTAGCTTCACCACAAAATCAAATGTATCGTGACTTGTTGTCACACAATATCTCAGTTTACGCTAGTCATACTAATCTGGATAAAGCACATGATGGGATGAATGATTGGCTGGTTGAGGCTCTTGATCTCCAGAACATCACTTTCCTTGATGAAAATGATGACTATTCAATTGGCCGGATGGGTGAAGTTGCAGAACCTATGGACTTAATCGACTTTGCTAAGCAAGTCCGCGATGCCTTTCATGTCCAAAATTTGCGTTATGTGAAATCTGACCGCAATCAAAAAGTTCAAAAAGTTGCTGTCATCGGTGGAGATGCTGGTAAATTTTATCCAGAGGTTTTAAAAGCTGGAGCTGATACTTTTATCACTGGGGATGTCTATTATCATACTGCCCACGATATGATGGCTAATGGTTTGAACGTAATCGATCCTGGTCACCATATTGAAGCAATCTTTATTAAGAAAATGGCTTCTATTTTAAATGATTGGAAAAGGTCTAATAAATTAAGCTTAGATATAGTACAATCAGAAGTGGATACGGAACCATATAATTTCTTATAGGGAGTGTATAAAAATGGCAATAAAATATGAAAAATTAATTCCACGTTTTTTGGAATATGCAAAGCAAAATACTCGTTCAGATGAGAATTCTACTACAATTCCTTCGACTGAGAGACAGACCGAGTTTCTTAAGAAATTAGCGGAAGAATTGATGGAAATTGGTCTGAAAGATGTTAAGATTCGCAAAGTTGATTCATATTTGACCGCTGAATTGCCTTCAAATCTTGATTATGACGTTCCAGTTTTAGGCTTGTTATCACACGTTGATACTGCTGACTTTAATTCTGAGAACATTAAACCTAAGATCGTTGAAAATTATGATGGTAAGAGTGTTATTAAGCTTGACGAAGAGGGTAAGTATACTCTTGACCCAGCAGTATTTAGTTCGCTAAAGAATTACGCAGGTCAGACCCTAATTACTACTAGTGGTGATACTTTACTGGGCTCAGACGATAAATCTGGGGTTTCTGAAATCATTACAGCTATGGAATATTTGATCAATCATCCAGAAATCAAACATGGAAAAATCAAGATCGGCTTGGGACCAGATGAGGAAATTGGTACAGGAGCAACTCACTTTGATGTGAAAGACTTCGGCGCTGATTTTGCTTACACAGTCGATGGAGGTCCAGTCGGACAACTTGAATATGAGACTTTCAGTGCTGCGGGTTTAAAGGTTCATATTACAGGTAAAGATGTTCACCCATCTGGTGCCAAAGGTATTATGGTTAATTCAATGTTGATTGCAAATGAATTCCAAAGCATGTTACCAGCCGATGAAGTTCCTGAAAAGACTGAGGGTCGTCAGGGATTCTATCTATTATGTGACGAACAAGGTACCATTGATCACACTGATATGTCATACATTATCCGTGACTTTGAACGTGATGGACTGGAAGCACGTAAGAATAAGGTCTTAGAAATCGTTAAAGCATTGAATGATAAATATGGTGCTGAAACCGTTAAGATCGACATGAATGATCAATATTACAATATGTATGAGATTATGAAAGACCATATGGACGTAGTTCAATTAGCTGAAAAGGCAATGAAGAACTTGGATATTGTTCCAGATGAAGCACCAGTTCGTGGTGGTACAGATGGTTCAACAATTTCCTTCAAAGGTCTGCCAACTCCAAACCTATTTGCAGGTGGCGAGAATATGCATGGTCGTTTTGAATATGTTTCTGAAGAAGCAATGGAAAAGGCCGTGGATGTTGTTCTCGAAATCATTAAATTAAATAGTGAAAAACATTAATCGTGTTTTAATCGAAAATTTCATAACAAGTTAGCCCTTTGGGACGATTAAGATATTCTGTCCTAGCACCAAGACGAAAAAAATCTTTCATTGTTTGGGTGAGAACTCCAATGATACTTGATTTTTACGTCTTGGTGTTTTTATTTTGTCATTTTTTAAAGTTGCTAACTTGATTATAAAGTTAGCCAATCGTTTGTTAAGTTTCATACCTAGTAGAAATACCAAGGTGTGAGACTTTTTTTGTTTTTTCTCATAGAAAAAAGAGTACAGGAATAGTTCTTTCTCATAATGGATAAGATGTTGCGTTTAGGTTTGATTCATTTTGTTAAATGTTCACTTCAAATATATTTTCTTATGTAACCTTAGTGATTTTTTGATATCAATATTGCCGATATTATTCCTTTTGGTACTGAGAGTGTACTTGGTCCCAACTTTTATGATTATTTAATTACTCATTTTGGTACTTTTGTAGTCGCATTTATTCTCACGTGGTTGTTTGGATACAATGATAAAATGAAGGCCAGCGATGAGAAGTAATACAAATTCGATTTTTTAAAGATAGAACTAAAGGACATTTCTGGGAAGACTTTTTTCTTAGAAATGTTTTTTTATTGACACTAACCAATTATCGTAATACAATGCGTTTAAACATTTAAACATATAGGAGATAAATAATGGCCGAAGAGACAATGGCAATCTTTAAGCGCGGGATGCCTATTTTTGCAATTTTTCAAGATGAAAATCGTCAAAAAATAATCTTATTACTGTGCAAACACAAAGAATTAACGGTCAACCAGATAACTGATCAATTGGAACTCTCTCGTCCAGCGGTTTCTCATCATTTGAAATTGATGCTAGATGCAGGTGTAATTACAGTCAACAAAGTTGGTAAAGAACGGTTTTATCAAGTTTCGTTAAACGATACGGTTAAATTACTTAAAGAGCTGACCAAATCACTAGAGGAAAGTATTTCGTCTAATTAAGATGAAATTATTTTTTTGAACTATACGTTTAAATGTTTAAACCCATTAACAGGAGAAAAATTATGACTAATATTTTTACGCAACTACCATTACCTAATGGAACCACCATAAAGAACCGTTTTATGAAAGCCGCAACTAGTGAGACAATGGGGGATAAATACTATCGTCCAACGCAAGAGTTGATAAACCTTTACTCGGCATGGGCTAAGGGTGGAACCGGACTGATTATTACAGGTAATGTCATGGTCGATCAAAGTGCCAGAGGTGAATTTGGCAACATTGTTGTTGAAGACAGAAGCAATTTGAATTTGTTAAAACAATGGGCCAAGGCAGGGACTTCCAATGGAGCTAAGATCTTTATGCAATTGAATCATCCTGGCAAACAATCACCTAAAACTATCAGTAAACAACCAGTCGCACCTAGTGCAGTTCCCATGGAGGGCTCAAACAGCTTTGCCTTTAATGATCCACGAGCTCTGACTAAAGTGGAGATTCAAACAATTATTCAAAAGTTTATCAATGCGGCTGTCGTTGCAAAGGAGGCTGGATTTTCTGGAGTCGAAATTCATGCGGCCCACGGGTATTTGCTGAGTCAATTTTTATCACCACATGATAATCAGCGGGTTGACGAATATGGCGGCAATTTAGACAATAGAATGAGATTATTGGTAGAAATTTATACAGGAATGCGTCAAAAAGTTGGGAATGATTTTGCGATTGCTTTGAAGATCAATTCATCAGACCTTCGTGAGGGAGGATTCACTGAAGAGGATTCTTTCAAGGTGATTCAAAAGATGGATCAGTTGGGAATTGATTTGATTGAGATTTCTGGTGGTAACTATGAGAAACCGACAGTTCAAGGGATTGGTAAGGGAGCCTTTTTCATTAAGTATGCTCAAAAAGTTAAACAAGCTGTCACAGTTCCGGTCGCAGTAACTGGTGGTTTTAGTACAGCTAATGGTATGTCAAAGGCGATTGAAAATCATGAAGCAGATCTCATTGGTCTAGCTCGTCCATTAGTTTTATTACCTGATTTACCAAATCAATTTGAACTAGGAAACTTTACAGCTATTACCTTACATCATTTAACTACTCACCTTAAAGGTTTAGACAAGAAGGTTGGTTCTTTAATTGGTCTAAGTTATTATCAACAACAAATGGCGCGGATTGCCAAGGGATTACCAGTCCAGATCACAGATAATGCTTGGAGTTCATTAGGATTTGCGGTTAAAGAGCAAGGTTTATCAGCTCTGGTTCCACAACGAGGATAATTGGAAAGGAAGACTAACTTTGAAAAAGATATTGCTTGTTTTAACTAATACTACCCGTTATCACAATACACATGAGGCTACTGGACTTTGGTTGAGCGAAGCGACGGAATTCGTTGAAGAAGTTACTAAAGCTGGATTTAAAGTGGATTATGTTAGTCCCAAAGGAGGCTTTGTGCCTTTAGATCCTCGGAGTATGAAGTACGTAACTGAAGCTGATTTAAAAGTTTATGAGAGTGAAGATTTTCAAAAAAGGGCGCTGACGAACTCGCTTTCTCCTAATGAAGTTGAAATTCAAGACTATGCGGCAATTTACTATACTGGTGGTCACGGCGTGATGTGGGACTTTCCGATGAATCAAGAGCTTCAAGATCTTACTCAAAAGATTTATCAACAGAATGGCTACGTAACTTCGGTTTGCCATGGTATCGCAGGTTTATTAAACGTTAAAGTAAATGGCCAATATTTGATTAAGGATAAGAAGGTCACCGGCTTTACGACCGCCGAAGAGGTACTTGCCGGCAAGAGAAAAATCGTTCCCTTTTTAAACCAACAAGTAGCGTTTGACCATGGTGCAAAGTTTCAAAAGAAACGAGCTTACAAAGAATTTGCCATTCAGGATGGTCATTTGATTACGGGCCAGAATCCATTTTCTGCTAGTGCTGTTGCCCGCTTATTAATTAAAAACCTGTCGGCGTGATGGCTTAAAGTTAGGGGAATTGTATTTAAAAAACGTTGAGGTTATGAGATAATTTAAATGCTTTTTACTTCACTTAATTAAGGAGAATTCATTATGCCATTAGTACACATTGATTTAATTGCAGGTCGTTCTGAAGAACAATTAAGAGGAATGGTCAAAGATGTTACAGACGCAATCGTAAAAAACACTGGTGCTCCTGCTGAACACGTTCATGTAGTCTTGAACGAAATGGAAAAAGAACACTATGCAGTTGGTGGCGTTTTAAAGAGTGACGAAAAATAAAAAAGCCGTGAGGCTTTTTTTTCTTGGAGATGTAATTTGAATGTTAGAATCTGTTTTTCCGAATAAAAAACTTACTCAAGAGCAACAGGCTATTTTCGATGAGATTGAAACGTTTTGCCGAATTAATTTGAATGGTGAAACCAAAGCTGTTTTTCAATTAAATGGTGATGCTGGAACGGGTAAGAGTGTTATCTTAACGCAACTATTTTTAAAAATCGAACAGCAAGCAAAAGATAATCAAACAGATAATTACTTTTTAGTCAATCACCCGGAATTATTGAAAGTTTATCAAGAGAACGCCGGTGCTTTTTCGCAATTGCGTAAGAATCGTTTCTTGCGGCCTACTACCTTTATCAACCGTTTGCGTAAAGAAAAAAGGTCGGCTGATATCGTCGTTATCGATGAAGCTCATCTGTTATTGAGTGAGAGTGATCACTACAATAATTTCAATCAAACGAATCAATTAGAAGAAATAATTAAATTAAGTAAAGTTGTCATTTTGGTTTTTGATGAACGTCAAGTGCTTAAACTAAAAAGCTACTGGTCTCAAAGCCTCTTAGATGCAATTGTTAAACGTCAACGGGCAAATTATGCTAAGGCGACTTTGATTCAGCAAATGCGCATGCAGGCCCCTAAATCAATCACCAAATGGATCGATGATTTGACTGAGAAATTGACGCTCGATTCCGTTCAAGAATCTCAGTCCAATTTCCTTAAATTGAGCAATCAATACGACTTTCGAATCTACAATGATGCTGAAACTATGTATCAAGAAATTAAATCGTTCAACGATCAAGTAGGTGAGTCTCGAATCGTTGCGACGGCAGATTATCCTTCGACCTTGGATGGGAAAAAGCATTTCGTCAATGAAGGTAACTTTCACCTGCCATGGGATCAGTATAACTACTCAACTACAACTTGGGCACAAAAACCTGAGACTATCAATGAGATTGGTTCGATCTATACCGTCCAAGGTTTTGATTTAAACTATGTGGCAGTGATAATTGGTCCTTCTGTGGTCTATGACGGATCTGGGAAAATCAAGATCGATTTGCAGGCCTATGAAGACCGTGAAGCTTTTAAAAAACGTCATCAAAATGATCTTCTCAATCTAGACCAAAGTAGAGAAAAAATCATTCTTAATTCGATCAATGTTTTAATGAAACGTGGTATCAAAGGTTGTTTTGTTTACTTTCACGATTCACGTATTTTTGACTATTTGAAAAATTAAGACTTGATTTTGAGTTCAGTAATTTGATGTTTTTGCATCGTCTGATTAATTTTGTCTAACAAGGCGTCATTGGTGTTATATTCTGCGAAAGCAATCGCTGACAGCAAGTAATGACTAACTTGGTTACGATCGTTTGGAGCCTGTGCAAGAGCGTTGATAGCGGCTAAATAATAAAACTCATCTGTAGCTTGGGCTACAACCATATTATTATCGCTGTGCCTTAGATTGTTGAAAATGACTTGATTGCTAGTATCTAGCTCATGGTTGGCCGACAAAAAGGCCGCCAGCTTCAATTGACTTTTTCGATATGCAATGGTTTCAAGCATCGTCAAATTGGTCAGAAATGGAACTTTACTAGCAGTTTCAAAGTAGTGTTGGGCAATTTCTGGTTGTTCTTTTAGTAAATAGACTTCGGCTAGTTCAATATTAGTCATTACTTCCCAAAAACTGTCTTTTTGACGGTTGCGGCTGGTCAAAACAAAAGTGAATTGGAATACGGCTTGGTCGTATTCTTTTTTTTGTAGTTCCAATTGTCCCTTTAAAAAATTCAATTCCAATTTTTGCGGATTGGTTAAATTACTGGTAGCAATTTTAGGAAGAAGCTTGGCTGCTTCTTCGAAATCTGTTTTTTGAACCAATTCAAACAAGGTTGTTAATTTATCATTAACCAAATTATTTGAAGGAAGTTTGGAAAATTCTGAATAGACGTCATTCAAAGTCAAATTCAAGCGCTGACATATTTTTACTAAAACATCAACGGAAGGGGAGATATTTTGATTTTCGATCCGACTGATGACGGTTTGTGTACAGATTCCGTTAGCTAGTTGTTGTTGATTTAAAGTCATTTTTTTGCGTTGTTCAAGAATTACTTTGCCCAAAAACATTCAATCACCTCATCAAATAAAACTATAAGTTATATTTTTATAGATTATACAGATATTATATAACATAAGAAAATATTATTTGAATCGAAACCAATAAAAAAAACGATAACCAATTGGTTACCGCCATCAGGGTAAACTACAAATATTACTTCTATTGATGTAGTTTGATATATTCCAAGATTGTTTTTGCTTCATCTGCTGTTGGTTCATATTCACCTGATTTTAAATTATGAACTCTTTCTACTGAGATATGACTCTCAAAAGCAAATTGCGTATCAGTCATGTCTTTATCTTTTTCGTACTGAATTATCATTTCAGCAATATTTGGTTTATCCATGAAAAATGCCTCCAATTATTTTGATACTCAAATTTTAAAATGTTGACCATTTATTTAATGGCCAATAGCGCCACTTAACTTCACCAATGACACTCTTTTTATTAATAAAACCGATGATACGACTATCCTTAGATACAGTTCGGTGGTCTCCCATAACGAAGTAAGTACCAGCAGGAACTTTGTTAGTCATTTCAATCTTCTTTAGGTAAGAACTGCTATAACGTTGTTGCCACTCTGGTGAATTCTTTGCTAGAGAACTCAGAGAAAAGTTATAAGTATAGCTGTATGGTTTACCAGCATATAGACTAGTATCAGGTTCCTTCAGCTTACTACCAGCTTTAAGGAAGTCTTCGTTAAGTTGTTTGCCATTAACGTAAATCTTGTTGTTTTTAGAAACAACAGTGTCACCAGGTAAACCGATCACTCGTTTGATATAGAATGAGCCCGGTTCATCAGGAGCTTTCAAAACGATGACATCGCCACGGGTGATATTTGAATGCCGAGTAGCAATTACTTTATCACCGTTCTCAAAAGTCGGTTGCATCGATGGTCCCGAAACTTTGTCATTGGAAAGAATGAACTTAAACCCTAAGAAGAAGACTGCATAGATTGCAATGGTTAAAGCAATGGTTTGCAACCAAAACTTCCAACCAGTTTCTTCGTCTTTTTGAGGCTGTCGTCTACGATTATTTTCTGCCATATTTCACCTCGTACATGTACTACTTATGATATTACACTTTTTCGTAATTATTGGAAATATTTGTGATATTTTCATTATTAAAATTTAATCGAATGCTAACATTTCGCAGTTAAGTGTCATAGTAGGGAAGAATAACTTTAAGTGTTGGGAAAAGTTTAGTAAGATGAAGGTCGAAAAGTTTTAAAATATCGGCAGATTGTCTTGGGAGAAAAAAATGAATTATATTGACGGATTACGCGAAGATACTAAAGTTTTACCGAATGGGATGGTTTTTAATGCCCGCATAAAATTCATGGAACGAATTTGCTTGGCTTTGTCTCAAGACGAATTGCCCAAATATCATTTTCCGCAATTTCAGTTAACTGAAAAAGAGATCACTTCTTTTATGGAGAGTAATATTAGACTGGATGAAGTTGCCTATCAAACCATGTCAGCTCATTTAGAAAAATTCGATCATGACTTGGGCGAGTTCCGAACTTATCTACAGATTCGTTTTGGTTATTGGGCCACAATTACGCAAGACTTTGTTGCTGAACTTCAGCGCCAATTTTCTGGTCAATCATTTTTAGAATTGATGGCTGGTAATGGTTATCTTTCAAAAGGACTGCGAGATTTAGGGGTTGAGACTTATTGTACTGATGATTTAAGTTGGTCCAAGCACGACCAAACGGGTAACTTAAAGTTGACCTCAATTGAAGCACTCGATGCCATCTCGGCAATTGAAAAGTATGGTCAAAAAGTTGACAATATTATCCTTGCTTGGAGTCCCGACCGAGAAGAGATTGACTATGAAATTCTTGAAAGAATCCGCCAATTAGACGTGAACTTTTTATTGATTGGCGAAAAAGATGGTGCCACTAATAGTCAGAAATTTTGGGACAATGCACAGTTAGTCGAAGATCAAAGAATCGAACAGATCAATCGATTTTATTCACGTTACGACTTAGTGCATGATCAATTATTTTTAATCAAATAGGAAAGGGGCTGAAGCGTTTGTAATTAGTTTCAGCCTTTAATTGTTGATTAGTGTAGAATAAGATATCAGTAAGACAAGATTATAGGTGAATTTTTATGAAAAAAATTGTTTCAAGTATTGTTATCTTCTTAGTGGTATTATTGACCGGAGTTGCCATTTCTAAAAGTGATGCTATCAAATATAATAATACGATGAATCGGCTAGGTATGAGTGAAGAAGCCGTCGTTTTACAAACAAAATCTAAGAAAAATATTGTGACCGCTGTGCAACAATTGAGTCAAAAAAAGAAAATGTCTGGCTATCAATTGATCTTCTTTGAAAAGGGGAATAGTGACGTTGGTTATATTTATAGTCATAATAAAATCAACAAATTGCCAATCATTTCCGGACGTTATTTTTCAAAAGATGACTTTACATCACAAATTCCTTTTGCTATCCAGGGGAAGACCTCTGAATTAGAAGCCTACAAACCTCAAAGTCAAGCTTATATCAAAGTGGACAATCGTTATATTTCAGTCATTGGAAATATTGGCTTTGATGGCGCAGATATTCTCAACTCACAAACGTTGATCTCTCTGTCACCTAATCAACCAAAGTCTAAGTATCATCTGAATGAAGTGACGACAGTTTTAGATGGCAGGGCAGTTAACAATAAAGAAACATTGAGCAAGATCAAGCAAGTTTTACATACGCGCTCGATGCATAAATATGTTCCACAGACGGACGATTTTACGAATGTCGAAGCAACTAATAATGGTGAATTGTATCTGGTCGGAATCGTCTTGTTGTTCTTCTTAATCATGGCAATCGCCTTTTATATTCTGATTCCTTTGCGTTTTGATTTAGCGCATTCTAATTTAACGGGTGATTTGAAGAACAATTACCGTAATGGCCTGATGATTCGCTACTTGCTCTATACGATGGTGCCAATGTTCTTAGGCTTTATTGCGGTCGATTGGCGAATCGTTATCATAAGTCACAGCACTTTCAATCTATTTATGGCCATGTCGGCTATCGTGACGATTTTGATAGGTCTGTCGCAAATATTTTTTGGTAAACGGAGTGAATAATTTAAATGAAAGTCAATTTGAGTCCTGACTTCAAAGAAAAGTATCGTAATTTATTGGGGGAACGAGCAGAGAAACTCTTTGCAGCAATTGAAACAGACAGCCAAGAAGCTTTTCGACTCAATCCGCTGAAAGCAAATTTTCAAAATGTGGCCTATTCATTAGACCAACCGATCCCCTATAGTAATATTGGTTATTATGGTGATATTGACGGTAACTCAATCGATCATTTGTCTGGCTATGTTTACAGTCAAGAACCTAGTGCAATGTATGTGACCGAGATCGTTGATCCACAAAAGAGCGATAAAATTCTCGACTTGTGTGCCGCACCAGGAAGTAAAACTACTTATATTGCCTCAAAAATGGCCTCTAAGGGACTTTTGGTTAGCAATGAGATAAATTCCAAGCGGGCCAAAGTATTGTCCTCAAATATCGAAAGAATGGGGATTACTAATACAGTTGTGACGAATAATTCCCCAAAAGATTTTGAGAAAAAGTTTGCCGGTTTCTTCGATAAAATTTTAGTCGATGCGCCTTGTTCCGGTGAAGGGATGTTTCGTAAGGACCCAGAATCGGTTCAGTATTGGTCTCTGGATTATGTTGAGCAATGTGCTAACCGACAACAACACATCTTAGATTCAGCCTATAAGTTGTTGAATAACGGTGGAGCATTGATTTATTCGACTTGTACCTTTTCGCCTGAAGAAAATGAGCAAAATGTTGCTTGGTTTTTGAATAAGTATCCCGATATGCATTTGGCAACAGTCAAAAAATATCCTGGTATGGAAGATGGTCGACCACAATGGGCTGATGGTAACCCAGAATTAACTAAGACGTTGCGAATGTTTCCTGATCAATTCAACGGTGAAGGCCACTTTATGTGCAAATTGGTCAAAGATGGTACTCCGGTTGAAGTCAAAGAACGTAAAATTAACGATGGCTTGAAAAAAGATGATTTCAAGTTTGTTCAAAAATTCAGTCAAGCTAATTTGATTACTCTTAAAGAACAAAATTGGTTAAAGATTGCTGATTTCTTATATCAGGCCGCTAGTTTGGATAATCGTTTCAAAGGTTTGCATATTCTTAGAAATGGTCTTAAACTAGGTGAATTCAAAAAAAATAGATTTGAACCCGATATCGCAATGATATTGGCGCTCAAACCTACTGATTTAAAGACAGTTTATGAATTAACGACGGAACAATTTGAGAAATACTTGCATGGCGAATCGATTATTTTGACTGCCAAACCTGATTTTGATAATAAATGGATCGGCTTGTCTTTTCAAGAAAAGCTATTCAGTTGGGGCCGTTACAGCAATCAGCAAATAAAAAACGTCTATCCCAAAGGATTAAGACGTTAGAAGTTGATTTGGCGTTGCTGCATATAATTTATCAAGCTCTCATCGAAAACGATGGGGGCTTTTTTGATGTCGTTGACCGATTTAGCACCAATAGCCGCCATAATGATTCGTAATTGTTTAATGAAGTCGTCGAAAAAGACTTCTGTTTCTTCAAAAGAATGTTTTTGGAGATGATGCAAGACTAGGCCTGACATACCCACAGCCTTTGCTCCCAGACGAATTGCCTTGACAACATCTAGTGGTGTGCGAATGCCGCCTGAAGCAAAAATCGTCATTTTATTTTGATAAGGGACCGTTTCTAAGAGAGCTTCAACAGTCGTCAAGGATAATTGATCTAAATAAGTTAAATCTAAGTCGTGGTTTCGAGCACTCTCGATTTGGGCAAAGTCAGTGCCACCATGACCAGATATATCAACGTTGCGAACTCCTATTTTATAGAGCTGAGCAATGTTTTCTTGGCTGATTCCAAAGCCAACTTCTTTGACGATTACCGGCACGGAAACATTTGAAATAATATCTTTAATATTATCGAGCCAGAAAAATTCCTGATCGCCTTCGGGCATAGCTAATTCTTGCAAAACGTTGAGATGAATCTGTAAAACGTCTGCTTTGATAAGGTCAATCGCCGTTTGTGCTTGAGTGGCATTAGCCTTACCAGAGACATTGGCTATTACTAGGCCATGAGGATTGTTTTCTCGCAAAGTTGTAAATGAACTTTTAGTTTCTTTAGGTAATCTGAAATAGACTCCCATGGAGCCACTGGATACGGGAATGTTAAGCTTACTTGCTAGCATGGCTAATTGTTGGTTGAATTTTTCAGATTGTTTTGAGCCACCAGTGATCGCATTAAAATAAAAGGGCACACTAATTTGGTGGCCCAGAAATTGTGTCGACATATCGATGTCTTTTATTCGTAATTCAGGTAGGGCATCATGCAAGAGTGAAACTCGATTAAAATCGGCAGATGCTGTTTCCTTAAAAAATTTTTCTGCTAAGAAAAGATGCTCAACTTTACGTTGAATTTGTTCATCTTGTTTAGGCATGAGCAATTATGTCTCCAATTTTTAAAGTCAGTGGGGTGATCCCAACTTGTTGCCATTCTTTTTTTAGTTCGGCTATATCAAGGGACTTATCACTGAGGACAATACCACAGTCACCACCGCCTGCACCGGAAGTCTTGGCCGAACCGCCAAGTTTTTCGGCAATATCACAAAGCTTTTCTAATAGTTCTGTTTCAATATGAACATCGCTGAAATCGGCTAAATCAGCCAATAATTGACGATATTCGCTGAACATTTTTTTGATTTTTGTGGAATTTTTAGTTTTGAAACCGTCAATTAAATCTTCGACGTTTTGACGGCTGGATTGCAAAAAGTGTTGATACTTATCGACCTTTTGTGCCTTAGTTAAGGCAATTCGGTCGACTAAGATCGAAGTTGAAGCGGGTGAACCAGTCCAACCGACGGTTAACTCCAAGTCATCAGGCAACTCTAAACTGTGAATCTGTAACTTAGGCCAATCTAGTGAAAGAATTTCAGTAATACTGTGATTGCGGACCATATTGAAGATCCAGTTACGATCAGGTGAATAGTAAGCTACAATGCCTCCAAAGGCGCTAGCAGCGATATCGCCTAAACTACCATTTCCTTGAACAGATAGATGGGAGATGGCAGCTATTTTATAAATATCCATTGCAGAAAGCTCCAAGTGATAGAAATCACCTAAAGTCTTTACCACTGCAACAGTAACAGCAGCAGAAGAACCCAGACCGTATTTTTTACCATCTTTTGAGTCTAACTCGCTAGTTACTAATAAATCATAATAATTTAACTTAACGTCTCTTTCGAGAGCGTATCTTTCAACGAACTTGATGGCCGCCAAGATATATTGCAACTGACTTTCAGAGTCATCAAAGACAAGCTGTGTGCCTTGACGATTCCAATGAATCAATTCTTTATTCAGATTTTTCGACTGAATCGTACCACCGTTTTGAGTTTTATTGATTGTAACAGTGACGTACTTATTGACTGAAGTTAGGACGGCAGGGAAACCTGTTTCAACGACAGCATATTCTCCAGCCAAATATAATTTTCCAGGTGCTTTTCCTGTAGACAAAAATATCATACCTTTCAATTTGTATCAGACGAGTTGAATACCAGGACCGATGTTTGCGATCACAGTAGAGACGTTTGATAATTGTTGTTCGATGTATTGCTGAACCTTTCGAAGAGATTCTTTCGTACAAATAATTTTAACATTCGGACCGGCATCAATTGTAGCATACGCAAAGATACCTTTTTGCCTAATTTCTTGAATTAATTGAATGATTTCAATGGTTTCCGGAGCAAAATATGTGAACGAAGGATTTGCTGAAAGCGTTAAAGCATGCATACTCATCGCATTGTGTTCAGAAATCTCACCGATTTTTTGTAGATCTTTTTTGGCAATTGCTTGCTTAATTTCATTTATCTCTGAAGCCACTAGTGTAACCCAATTTGAGTAAAAAGGGGAGGTCTTTACGCTATTTTTCATTCCTAAAGTTGAAGAAATTTTTTTACTATGCTTGTCAACAACTACAGAGAGTAAGGAAAGGTCGATATTTGGATTTTCATCAATTGGCGCGGCAAAAGACGATTGATTATCAGTTCCAGCTTGCCATTCGACAAAACCACCATAAATCGACCGACAGGCTGATCCAGAACCATTGCGCGCCAAAATCGACAATTGTCGTGAATCTAATTGCAATTGTTTAGTTTCATTGATTGCCACAGCTAAAGCTGCAAAACCTGATGCTGAGGAGGCAAAACCGGCAGAAGTTGGGACGTGGTTGACACTGTCAATTTGAAAATGTTCCGTAAATGAATACATCTGACGGACGGTGTTTAAATAATTAACGATGCGCTGATTTTTTGTGTCATCTAAGAGTTGCTCATTTAAATAAATCACGTCATGGTCAGAATCGATGATAGTGGCCTTGGTGTCGGTATAAAAACGATCGAGCGTCAAAGAAAGACTATTAGTGAAGGGCAGTTTCAATTGTGGATCTTTTTTACCCCAATACTTGATCAAAGCGATATTTGTATAGGCCCGTGCTGTCCTAGTCATTATCCGATTCCTCCGCATAAATTGATAAAGGTTGAATCCAAGTTTGTTCAGCTCCGGATTTAATTAATGCTTTTTGAATCATTTGAGCGTTCTTCAAATTTCTGGCTAAACAAATGATACAGCCGCCACGACCGCCACCAGTGATTTTGCTGCCCAAAGCTCCGGCATTGTTGGCGGCATCGATCAATTTGTCAGTCTTGGGGATCGACAGTTTGAGTTTGGTTAAAACTTCGTTGGCTAAGGAGAAAACTAAGCCTAATTTTTTTAAGTTTCCATTCGTCAAATATGAACTGGCTTTAGTAGCGTAGTCGCCTAATTGCTCTAGATAGGCACCAGTTTTTTCAGGCTGGTCGTCATACATTTGTCTGACATCGGCAACAGTTTCTTTAGTACGTCCTTTGACGCCGGAATCAGCAATGACGATGAAACCGTCCGAGTTGAAATTAAAGTGTTTAGGTGCATCGTTTTTACTGAATTTGATGGGGTCTTCGGAACTGACTGTTAAAGCATCTAAGCCACTGGCCTTGCCATGAGTGACAGTTTCAGATTTATTTACGTAATCTATTAATGTCTGATGATCTAATCTTTCTCCAAAGGCATCAAAAAAGGCACGTGTAATGGCGGCAGCAATTGCAGCTGATGACCCCATACCTCGTTCGATGGGTAAGCCACTATCGATACTGATGGTGTAATTTTGATGAGATGTATTCAATTTTTCATCTAAGAGTGCTATCAAATATTTCACGCCTGACAGTGAATCGGGGATGCGGTCGATTTTACCAGCGTAATATTTTGAAATTAAATTATTTTCAGAACTTTGTTTTATTTTTACAATGACGGGGGTACTTAAGAGGGGGATTGCAAAGGCTGGGTAGCCATAAACTACTGCATGTTCTCCCATAATAATCGTTTTCCCGTGACTTTTACCTATTCCTTTAAGCACATGCTCACCTCATATTCTCTAAGTCTATATTTTATACATCTATTGCACCGATTTCCACCTTATGTCCATCAACTATGATAGAATTTTTGCGGGTGAATAATTATGACATTAAATTTTGTACTTGGTAAAAACCAATTTGATCATCATCAAAAGCTGATGGAATTGTTCCAACAAGATTTTCAAACTGATCCAGAGGGTCAATTTTTCTTTCTGGTTCCGAATCACATAAAATTTGAATCGGAAGTAAATATTTTAAAATCATTTGATAAAGGTGATGACAAAGTCATTGCTACTAATAACGTCCAAACTTTTTCGTTCTCACGACTAGCTTGGTATTTTTTGCGTGACAGCAGTGATTATAACCGTGAAACATTAACGCAAACTAAATCGGCCATGCTTTTAAAAGAAATTGTGCAAAGCAATCAAAAGAATTTAAAAGTATTCAAGCATATGGTTGATAAACCAGGGTTCATAGACCAAATGATCACTCAATTCGATGAATTTATTAATGGTCAAGTGCAGCCAGATGACATTGGCGAGATCCTAGCTCAAAATCAAACGGATGTTTTTGCAGATAAAATCGGTGAATTAAATTTAATCTATACAGAATATCTCAAAAAAATTGCCACTTATCAAACAGCTGATTATCAATTGAATGCTCTGGCAGACTTTTTAAATCAGCAATTAGATACTAGTCACTATCATTTTTATATTGAAGGTTTCTCTAACTTCACCGCTACCGAGCTTAATCTTGTCAAAGCGATGATGATCAATTGTACTGACTTGAACGTCTCTTTGGTGATCGAGAATACCAGTTTGAATCAATTGTCCGATCAAGAATTCTTTTATCGGCCACTGCACACTTACCAGGAGTTATTGGAATTTTCTAAGCAGCAAAAAAATGCTAGCCATGTGTATTTTAGTGATCAATTACGAGTTAGTCCCGATTTGGCTAATTTAGAAAATTACTGGATTCAATCAAGCGGCACAGGTTCAATTCAGTCCCATCACTTGGATAATCAAAACTCGATTCAAATTTGGAAAGCAACCGATAAGCAGACAGAAGTTTCGGCCATTAGCTCCTATATTCGCCGATTGGTAGCTCGTCAAGGGTATCGTTATAAGGACTTTTTAATTGTCAGTCGAAATCTATCTGAATATAGCTCCTTTATTGAGTCTTTCATGGAAAATAACGAAGTCCCATATTTCATTGATCTGCAAAAGAAAATGGCTAACCATCCCTTTAAGCGTTTGATCGATCTCTTATTTGCCATTCATGACTTAGGTATGCAAGAAGATGACGTGATCAGTCTCTTACGGACAGAGCTGCTGATCCCAGAAGTCTTTAAAGACGATATCGTTGGTTTTAGACAAGCAGTCGATTTAACAGAAAACTATGTTTTGGCAAATGGCATCACCAAACGGGGCTGGTTGGGTGACGATTTCAGTCCGAATGTCAAGCTTGATCAAAAGGTCGATGCGGTTCGTATCAGTGAATTTGAACAAATCAATTTGATCAAGAATTTTGTCAAAGGCATTTATCAGCAATTGACGAAGTTCCTAGATAAACCCAAAGATTCCCTGACTAGTGCGACAAAGCTTTATAGCTTTTTGACTACTCAAGGTGTCTTTGAAGTATTGTTAAAGTGGCAACAACAGGCGACTGAACAAAACAATCTCACTTTGGCTAATCAACCCGAGCAAATTATCAATCTGTTCAATCAAATCTTAGATGAATATGTCAGCATTTTTGGCGAGAAAACTTTTAATTCAACTGACTTTATCAGCATTTTGGATGCTGCTTTTGAGAGTGCAACTTATTCGCAGATTCCTTCAACTCTTGATGCCGTCAGCATTTCTGAAATTGGGATGATTCAGCCCAATAATCGTAAAATTACCTTTATTCTCGGCAGTACTACCAGCAATATGCCTGGGGCAACTGTCTCTAATAACTTGGTTACTGATGATGAACGAGGATTCTTAAATCAAAATCTAACTGATGGCAAGTTTTTGAAAGACTCAGATGAGGTTGTGAATAATTCCGAACCATTCTTACATGACTTAATTTTTACTACTGGTTCGCAGCGCTTGATCTTCACATACCCTAACTTATCGGAAGACAATAAGAAACAAGAATTATCCAGCTATGTCAAGCGAATTATCAATCATTTTGACCTGACAGTTGAAGATAAGTTGGCTAATCCGCAAATTGACGATGTTAATTACAATCACGTTTTGGAATACGTTGGTTCTAAGGACTCGACTTTGAATTATTTGATTCGTGTTTCTCGGCTGGCTTTGGATAAAAAAGTCGAGCTGCCAAAGATTTGGAATTATGTCAAACAGCAACTGACCAATAGAGCTCCCGAATCGACTGATTTTGCATTGAGTTCATTGACATATCAAAATAAGCCTGCTGATTTGGACCCACAGACCGTCAATGCTTTGTATGGCGACAAGATTCAAGTTTCAATTTCACAACTCGAAACTTTTTATATGAACGAGTACGAGTATTTTCTCAAGTACGGGCTTCGTCTGGCACCAAGGCAATTATTTGAAATTACGCCAGCTCAAACTGGTTCGGTTTTTCATGCAGTGTTAAATAGCTTAGTGAAATATTTGAACCAAACCGGCAAACGTTTAACTGACTTTGATGATTCAGAAATCGATCATTTGGTCAGAGATTTGTTTGCAAAGCAGGCCGAATTACCCGAAAATAAAATCTTTAAATCATCGGACCGAATGCTGTATATTGCTGACAAGTTGCAGAGTACGTTGGTTCAGTTGGCCAAAAATATGAAACTGCAATACCAACGTAATAACTTTGTACCAAAACGTTCCGAAGTAACTTTTGGCCGTTTGAATAACGAGGAAGACTTGCCTTATATGACTTATCATCTGGCTGATGGGCATGAAATCTACGTGCGTGGGAAAATCGATCGTATTGATGAAATGAGTTTGGACGACTTAACTTATTTAGCCATTATTGACTATAAGTCAAGTGATCGGAAGTTTGATTATGCTCAATTTCTTGATGGACTTACTATGCAAATGCCAACTTATATCCAAAGCGTAACTGACAATTTAGACCGCTTTAAAGAAAGTAATAAGGATATCAAGATTGGTGGAGCACTGTACGAGCATATCGTCAATCCGTTCATCCAGCTGTCTACAAAAAAAGTACCGTTGCATCAACAGATTCTGGCTAACTTTAAATTACAAGGAATTTTGTTAGATGATAAAGAATTATTGGATAATTTTGATTTACAAGCTCGGAATAAAAATCATACTCGCTCAAGCAATTCACCGGTGGTAAGTTTTAGCAAAAAAGACGTAATCAGTGATGCAGATCTCTTTAAGATTTTGAATTACAATCGACGTTTGATTAAAAATGCTGGTGAGAAAATCTATTCTGGTAAATTGGCGTTGAATCCATACCGCTATGATAAGAAAACCGCTCTACAATACAGTGATTATCGACCTATTTTTGAATTTGATGCAATGTTACCGGAAAACGATTATCACGACATTATTAATTACAACAAAGAAGACGTCTTAGAACGAATTGAGGAAATTTTGGAGGGAGAAGAAAATGCCTAAGTGGACTGACGATCAAATTAAAGCAATTGAACATCGAGGACATGACATTTTAGTCTCTGCCGCCGCTGGTTCAGGAAAAACTACCATCCTGATTGAAAGGATCTTACGAGAACTAAAGGGTGATCAAAATCATCAACCAGAAGATGTTGATAATCTGTTAGTGGTTACTTTTACTGAAGCCGCTGCACAAGAGATGAAGGAACGTCTTTTGGAGGCTTTGAAAAAAGCTGTGAATCAAGAAGACGACCCGGAAGTTAAACGTCATTTACAAAAACAGATTTTTCACATCCCGATGGCTAACATCAGTACGATTCATGCCTTCTGTTTGAGTGTTATTAAAAAATTCTATTATGTGATCGATCTTGATCCTAATTTCCGCTTGTTGAGTGATGAAACCGAAAAGTCGATCATTCAAGAACAAGCTTATGAACAGATTCGTGATAACTATTACGCCAAAGCTGATGAGGACTTCATTGCTTTGACTGATAATTTTACTGATGACCGTTCAGATGACGGACTCAAGGATATTGTGTTTAAAACTTATGACTTTGCAATCACGAACCGCGACACGACAGCTTGGTTAGATAACTTAGTTAAACCTTATCAATTTGACAAGAGCTTTGCTGACAGTGACTTTTACCGAGATGATTTCTTGCCTCAAATCAAACAACGGCTTGAGGATTTACGCCAATACAATTTAGAAGCACTCGACCTTTGTTCACCTGATGAATTAGCTTCATCGTATTCAAATGTCTTTCAAGAACGAAATGAGAAGTTAGAAGAACTTGAGAATTCACACTTTGGTTCATATCAAGAGTTAAGAGAAGCTGTCACAAACTTTAAGACGGCTGCTAAGAAGGAGCCTGTAAAAGCAGATGACAAAGCGGGCAAAGATCAGACAGTCCTAGAGGCTGCCACCAAAATGAACAAGGAATTTACTGCTCGACGCAACAAGATCGTCGAAGACTATTTTTTGAAGTCGGAAACTGAAATTAATCAATCATTAGTTGCAGCCCAAAAGTTGATCGCCAAATTAGTTGAAGTAGAGCGACGCTTCATGAAGAAATTTGCCAGCTTAAAAGCAAACAGTCACGTCTTAGACTTTAACGATTTGGAACATAAGGCGGTCGAAATTTTAACAGGTGCAGTCGATGGTCGAAAGATTGCCCAAGAGTATTACCAAAATAAATTTGACGAATTGATGATCGATGAGTATCAAGATGTTAATGAAATGCAAGATAGAATCATTGATCTCTTATCAGGTGAAACTAATCATCGCTTCATGGTCGGTGATATCAAACAATCGATCTATGGTTTCCGTCAGGCCGCACCACAACTTTTCACCGAGAAATATGACCGTTTCCAAAAAGCAGACAATGATAACGAGTTAGTCCAGTTATCAATGAATTTCCGTTCTGCAAAAGCAATCGATGATTTTGTCAATCAAATTTTCACGAGGGTGTTTGACAAACAAATTGGTGATATTGACTACGACGATAAAGCTAAACTTGTGACAGGTACCAAATTTCCCAAAAATGTCGATACTAAGAATGAGTTTGAAATCTATTCACTCCCAGAAGCCAAAGAAGCTGATGAAATAACTGATGGTCAAGCGGAGATCACTAAGCGACAAACTCTGATCAGTGCCGCAGCTAAAAAGATTCAAAGTTTGATGGACCAAGGTTTTGAAATTTATGACAGTAAATTAAAAGCTACAACAGAGGCTGAAAAAATTCGTCCGATGAAGTATTCGGATGTGGCTATTTTGGCTCGGACCCGCGATAGCAATACTGATATTGTTTCATATTTCTCCAAAGTCAATATTCCAGTTATGGTAACTGATGCTCAAAATTACTTCCAGACCACTGAATTGCAGATCATGATGTCGATGTTGAACATTATTGATAATCCTTATCAAGATATTCCATTGGTGGCAGTCTTACGTTCGCCAATCGTCGGTTTGAATGAAGAAGAGTTAGCGAAGATTCGTCTGATTGATAAGCGCAATATGTATTACACCGCGATTTTAAAATATCTAAAAGCAACGGATGATATCGACCAACATATTCAAAATAAGTTGAAATCATTCTTATTACAGCTCGAGAATTACCGTGATTTTGCCAATAAGAACAGTATTGCTCGCCTGATTTGGAAAATTTATCAAGAAACGGGAATTTTGGAATATGTTTCGGGTATGCCCGGTGGTAAACAACGTGCCGCTAATTTACACGCACTCTATCAGAGAGCCAATGCTTATGAAGAAAATAATTTTAAAGGCTTGCATCAATTTATTAATTTCATTCAACGGATGCAAAGTTTAGATAAAGATTTATCACAACCTAATAGTATCGAAGCTAACGATGATACCGTCAAAGTCATGACCGTGCATGGTTCAAAGGGCTTGGAATTTCCAATCGTGATTTACTTAGACATGGATAAGAAATTCAACCTTAAGGATGTCAATGCAAAGACGGTTTTTGACGCAAGAAAGGGTATCGGAATCACTTTAATTGACATTCAAAATCGCCTAAAGTATCGAATGCCCCAAAGAGGTATTATCAGTAATCAAAAGAAGATCTCAACGGTTTCTGAAGAGATGCGTCTGCTGTACGTTGCACTGACTCGCGCTAAACAAAAGTTGATCATGTTAGGCTTTACTAAAGATAAAGCAAAGCTCTTTCAAGACTTCGATAAAACTAGTAATGGCAAGCTGATCAATGCTTCAGCCCGATTGGCTGCTGGTAGTTTCCAAAATCTCGTAGGGATGAGTACCCTCAATGGTGTCGATAAATCTGATTATTTCGATCAGAAAATGAAACTTGATTTTAAAATCATTCCCGTCACGAGTGCTAGTGACCAGTCCAATCAGATTATTATTCCAGAACAAGCAGTTGGTGAAATTAACGATACGTTTAAAGAATCAGTCAATGGTATTTTAGATTTCAATTATCCGTATCAAGAATCAGTTGAGACGACAGCTTATCAGTCAGTTTCTGAGATTAAAGGTTTGTTTGCGGACCCTGATGATGAAAACATGGCTGAAGATTTGATCAGCGACCAGTCTCGCTATAATTTAGGTTCTTTCTCAAAGCCAAACTTTTTAACTAAAACAAAAAAGGTTACGAGTGCCGAAGTGGGTAGTGCTACGCATTTGGTCTTGCAAAAAATCAAGATTGAAACGACGCCCACAATCTCAGACTTTGAAAGCTTAGTTCAAGATTTGGTGAATCAAAAATTGTTGACGGCCGAGTTGGCTGAAAAAATCGACTGTCAAAGTCTAGCTGACTTTTATCAAAGCGATTTAGGACAACTGATCGTTGAAAATCATCAACATGTCAGTCGGGAATTTCCTTGTTCAATTTTAATGCCCGCCACCAAATTGTTTAAGAATGAAAACAAGAACTATTCCACTAACGATAAGATACTAGTTCATGGTATTATTGATGGTATGATTGAGTTGAAAGACGGAATAACGATTTTTGATTATAAGACGGATAATGTGACAGATAAAAATCGTAATGAATTAGTTTCAAAATATTCTGGACAAGTCAATTTATACGCAGAAGCAATTTCTGCCATCAAAAATCAACCCGTCAGAGGGAAATATCTTTACTTTTTGAAGGTCAATCAAGCAGTCGATCTTCAAAAATGACAAAGATGAGAGGTGAATGATTTGAAAAATACTTACGCTGTTGTTGATCTTGAAACGACCAATTCTAATTGGCATGACAACGGGCGTATAATTCAATTCGGCTGTGCTCTTATCGAAAATGGTGAAATTACGCACATATATGATCAGAAGATCAATCCCAAAGTGCCAATTCCTGGCAGAATCACGGCACTAACAGGATTAAGTGACGAAGATGTCAAGGATTCACCTACATTTGAAGAAGTTGCACCTGATATTTTTAAACTATTAAAAAATCGAGTTTTTATCGCTCATAATGTGAATTTTGATTTAACTTTTTTAAACCGTGAATTAAAACGAATCGGAATGAATCAATTAAATGTCAAAGCGATTGATACGGTTGAATTATCGCAAATACTTTTTCCAACTATCAGCAGCTATAAATTGCAAGATTTAACGAATTATTTGAGTATCGTGCATAAGAATCCGCACAGTGCTAATAGTGATGCTCATGTGACGGCAGAATTATTTCTCATTATTTTAAAACGAATTCAACAGTTACCACTAGTAACCTTAAGATCATTAGCTAAATTCGGTAAAAATACGATTCGGGAAACTAATTTGGTCTTTAAAACCATTTTGGAAGAACGTGAACAATCATCTCGGACCGAAGTTTTACCCGCTTTCTTGTTTGAGAAGAATGGCTTGATCTTACGAAAAAAAGATTATCACGTCACTGAACAAATCGACCATTCGACTAAATATCCAGCCACACGTGAAGCCAAAAAAGCCATGCTTGACGGTGTTTTGGATTATCGGGTCAATCAATCTAAGTTAATGGATAACATTTTCAAAACTAGTCAGCATCGTGACAAAACTAAAAAGTGGAATTTGATTGAAGCACCAACGGGTGCAGGGAAGACTTTGGGCTATTTATTACCCATGTCTTATTTGATTAACAACGATCAAAAACTGGTCATCGCTACGACAACTAAAGTTTTACAACAACAGATCGTTGAACAGTCGATTCCTTTACTGAATCAAGTTACCAATAGCAATTATCATGCGGAGATCGTCAAAAGCAGCTACAACTTTATCGACCTTGACCGTTTTTATGAGGCCTTAGACAATTATCGCTTGCATAGCCATACAGCCATCTTGAAAATGAAAATTATCGTTTGGCTGACCATGACTACTACTGGCGATTTAAGTGAACTGCACTTGACGAATTATAATATTCCGCTTTTTAGTATCATTCGTCATCGTGGTGAAGCCAAAGAGAATACGGCCTTTAGTAATGACGATTTTTGGCTCTATCAACAAAATCGTTATTTTGAAGCCAAAATCTTAGTCACCAATCAGGCTTTCTTGTCGCGACACTTAGACAGTCCTTATTGGGGTGGTAATTCATACTTAGTTATCGATGAAGCCAATCATTTTGCAGGCAGTCTGCGTGATGCAAGTTCACCAACGATCGACTTTTTGCAATTGAATGAATATGTCAAAAAAATCAGTGATATTCTTTATCAAAATCGGGTCACACTGCGCTATGCTTTTACCGAGGTCACGACGCAACTGTGGAATTATCAAGACTTACAAGATATGGAAACTCATTTTCAAGCCGTCGATGAATTGATGGAACGCTTGGAATACAACATTTTTGGTAATTATATCCGCAATAAGGTCAGTTTTAAGGATCGTGAGAACTTTGTCTCAATCTTGGACAGTAGTAATAATTTTGGGAAAGATAATCAGGCCTTGACGGAGTTGTTGTCGGATCTGATCGTTGAATTATCACTGATCTCTAATCGGGTTGAAACTTTATTCGACCAATATAATTTTCAAAAGAATTTCATTTCAGTCGAGTTGTCAAAAGTTATCTCTAACTTGACGATCGAGAATAGTAAGTTGATCGTGGTCTTGAAAAATCTCGATGAACTTCTCCAAGCAATGCAAAGCGAGAAAGATAAGTTTGGCATTCAATTAGAAATGCGCGATTACTATGATCCTAAAACCTTAAAAATCAGTTGGCGCCAATATGACATTCGTAACTTGATCGATCAAACGACTGACAAGTTCAGTCAGATCTTTGCGATTGGGGCGGCTATTACGATTCAAAAGGATTTCTCACATTTCATTTTGGACACGCAGCTGAATCAGAATCAGATCAATCAGATGGTCATTTTGCCAGACAATAACAGCATTTCGAAGAACAGTAAAATCTACTTACCAAGCGATTTATTAGACATTCAGAGTCTTTCTAGCGATGAGTACTTTGAGATGGTTACCAAGTATATCGTCGATGTCTTGGACCATTTAGATCATCAAACGATGATCCTCTTCAATTCTCTGAATACTCTGAGCAAAGTCTATGAACGCTTAATGGAAACTGACGTTAAGGAAAAATGGGAAATTCTGGCACAAGGTGTAACGGGATCGAATGAAAAGATCAAGAAACGCTTTGCCATCGGACAGAGATCAGTTTTGCTCGGAGCTAATTCTTTTTGGGAGGGCGTCGACTTTCCCAAAAAAGTTTTGGAGATTCTCATTGTGACGCGAATTCCTTTCGAATCGCCAGAACAACCCGATGTGAAGATCAAGCAAGATATTTTGAAACAACAGGATATGAATGTCTTTAAAGTTGACTCTTTACCAAATGCTATCTTACAATTACGCCAAGGATTGGGTCGTTTGATACGGACACCGAACGACCGAGGCGTCATCATACTGTTAGATAACCGCATTTTGACGAAGAGTTACGGCAAAACAATTTTAGACTCATTACCGAAAGGTTTACCAGTAGTCAATGAAAATATGGATTTAATTAAAAAAGATATAAATGAATTTTTGAATTAGACAAATTATTGCTATACTATTTTTGTTAATTAGAAAAAGGACGTATTATGAATAGAAGCACAAAAATTTTATTGACTATCTCGCTGATTGCACTTGCAGTCGTTTCGGTATTAACTTATATCAATCTCTCGTTTGCACCATATTCGAGTGCTAAGTCTCAGGCTAATCAAATCGCTAAGGACCGAGCAGGCATTGTTACGCCGGATTATTTTGGCAACTATACGCGTGATAAACAGTATTACTCTGTTGGTGGTTTAACTAAAAATCAAAAATATCGCTACATAATTATCAATGCTAAGTCTGGTAAAACAGAAATCATCAATAAGAATAATGCTCCGGTTCGTCAAACCGTGATGGACGAAGTAATTTCCAAATATAATGCCAAAAAGATCCTCCATGTTAATTTAGGGTTATATAAAAATAAACCTACTTGGGAAGTAGCGTTTGAGAATAAGAATGGCAGCATCGGTTATAATCTAATCGATTTTCGAACTGGTCAGAGTAAACAGATTATCAATAATATTTAAAACATAAAAAAAGTCGGGACAATTTGGTTTCTCGGGCTTTTTTTATTCAGCGGAGTAAAATATAAAATGAACGATGAATTATTTAATGACTTTGTTGACAGTGGTTCAACGACTATCAACAATTTAATTCTCAAAAATTATCACAAATTAGGCATGACAGAACAGGATCTAATAGTTTATTTGGCCTTGTCCATGTATGCTCAAAAGGGTAACACATTTCCGATGGCAGCTGATTTAGCTGTCGATACAGGACTTGATGAGACGACGATCTACGCCATCATTCAAGGGATGATCAAACTAGGAATCATTGAACTTAAAACCGTAATGGATCATCACCAGCAGCGTGACCTCTATTCATTAACACCAATCTATCATCGAATCAAGAATTTATTAGCTCAAGAACAGCAATCGAATCAAAAGGATAAATTGATGTCTGAAACTGAAGAATTATTCAAACAGATTGAAGTTGAGTTTGGGCGGCCTCTGTCTCCAATTGAGCAAGAACAGATTCATCAGTGGATCGACGACGACCATTACAGTATCGACTTAATTAGTTTGTCGCTACGAGAGGCAGTTTTGAATCAAGCTTATTCATTGAAATATATGGATCGAATTTTGATCAGTTGGGAAAAGAGCAACATTAAATATGCAGAACAACTGCAAGAACGGCGAAAGAAGTTGGGTTATTAATGTTAAAAGATGAACAAATTGTTTGGGCAATTCATCAAATGGAAGAGGATATTGGACCAGTCGGGCCATCACTTGATTCCCGCACACCATTTCAGTATTTGGTTTCGGTAATTTTAAGTGCTCAAGCAACTGATGTTTCGGTGAATAAAGTTACTCCAGTCTTATTTGCCAAATATTCTGAACCAAAGGACCTGATGAAGGCTGATATTGCGGATGTGGAACAAATTATTAAGAGTGTTGGGCTCTTTCACAACAAGGCCAAAAACATCATTAAAACTGCCGCAGTCGTCCACACAGAGCTTAATGACGTCGTCCCAGAAACTAGAAGCGGCATCATGGCACTTCCTGGAGCGGGTCGAAAGACAGCTAATGTCGTGTTGAGTGACGTGTTTAATCAGCCAACATTTGCCGTGGATACACACGTTTCAGCTATTTCAAAGCGTCTGCATTTTGTCGACCAGAAGGCTAGTCCTTTGGAAGTTGAAAAAAAGATCGTTTCGGTCATGGAACCACAAGAATTGCATTGAGCTCATCATACGATGATTGAATATGGCCGTAAGTATTCTATGAAACTTGATCCTGCTAAAGAAACTAATCAATTGATTATTGAGTGTGACCGACTGAACACCGAAAATGAAGCCAATTAAGTTTTGAATGCATTCAAATAGCCCTTGATTCCGAAGAATCAAGGGCTATTTTGTCGCTATTAATTACAGATAAATCAACTTATTGATTAGAATCGGTCGCACTATTCGTGCTTGCACCATTAGTTGATGAACCACCATTGCTGGACGTTCCACCATCGGTCGAACCACTAGAGTTGCCATCAGAGGAACCACCACCAGTTGTACCGCCGGTATTGCCACCAGTTGAACCGTTGTTATTACCAGTAGTCCCACCAGTATTGGAATCGGTATTACCAGTATTAGTGTTGCCAGAACTGTTGGAATTATCAGTTGAATTATTCGTTGTATTTTGATTATCTGAACCAGTACCAGTTTCAGTATTGCCATCAGAATTAGTTGTACTATTCTCATCCGTTGAAGACTCTGAAGTACTGCTTGAAGGACGGTTTGTTGTCACTTCATTGCTGCTTGAGCCCGTGGCGCTACTTGTACTGTAGTCGGAATCTTTGTAAGGATTATTTGGTGCATGACCCTTAACAAATAATTCTTTAGTGTAACTAGATGAACTTGAACTAGGGGAGGCGACTACTGGTGTAGTTGATCCAGAGTTCTTGATCATCATTGAAACAACCGAGCTAGGTTTCTTCCAGTTAGGGTTGCTGTTAGTTTGGCTAGCTAAGTAACTCATTTCCGCCTTGTAAATCTTGCCGGCAATCGATTGTTCGCTTGAAGAAATACCACTCTCGTTTGGAGAATCATAACCTGTCCAGACACTCATTGAATAGTTCTTGGTATAACCGTTATACCAAGAATCCATTGCAGTTCCACTTAGAGCAGGATTTGAGGCGATTGCCTCGCTGGAATAATTAGTTGTACCCGTCTTACCAGCCTGATGTAAGCCAGAGATGTTAGCGTAAGTTGCATAGGTTGCCGGAACACCTTTCAAGACATCGGTGATCATATAAGCAGTCGAATCTTTCATGGCTTGAGTACCAGACTTATCGTAGTTATGAACGATTCCATCAGCGGTCTCGATCTTAGAAACATAGTATGGCTTGTAGTACGTTCCACCGTTAGAGAAGGCCGCATAAGCACTAGCACCTTGAAGTGAAGATACTTTACTACCGATACCTGCTGATAGTCCTTCGTCACTTCCAATCGTGATACCAAGTTTCTTGGCAAAACTCTTAGCGCGAGTAAAACCAACTGTTGAAAGAGTTCTGATTGCAGGCACGTTTCGTGAATTGACTAGAGCTTTTCTTAAACTCATTTGTCCTTCGTACTGTTCATCCCAATCCTTCAATTGGATATCGGTTCCGGGATAAGTATATTCCGTATCTTCCAATTGATGGTAAGTTGACCAATTGAGATATTCGATTGCTGGAGCGTAGTCTAAGATAGGTTTCATAGTTGAACCATTGCTACGGCCAGTTTGAACAGCCCGATTAAGACCAAATTGAATATCACCCAAGTTACGCCCACCAATCATGGCAACAACTTTACCATTGTTAGGGTTAACGATAGTTGCTCCAACTTGCATTTTAGAATCAGGGAACTGGACGTAATTAGAAGTATTCACGATGTTATAAAGACGTCTTTGAGCATCGTAATCCATATTGACAGTAATTTTTAGATTATCTCGATATGGATCAAAGCCTTTTTTCTTAACTTCCGTTATAGCTTCTTTAATATATGGATCAGAAACAATTCGTTTTTCATTATTACTATTTGAGACTTTCTTGTATGGTTGTAAGCCAGAGCTGATTGGCGTGTTAATAGCTGCATCAGCTTGAGCCTTAGTGATTTTGTTGTTTTCGTACATCGCCCGAATAACTAGATCCCGACGTTGTTTTGATTCGGTAGGGTGGGTGTAAGGATCGTAGTTACTAGGAGCATTAGGTAAACCAGCAAGCATTGCCATTTCCGGCAAAGTAAGCTGTTTTAAGGTTTTTCCATAGTAATACTTTGCACCGGTCTCCATACCATAAATACCATTATTCAAATAGACCTTGTTCATGTAAAATTCGAGAATCTGTTGTTTAGAGAATTTTTGACTGACCCTCATGGCCAGCCAAGCTTCTTGCATTTTACGTTTAAATGTTTGATCTTTCGTGTCTGTGGAGAAGACAGTCAACTTGATCAATTGTTGCGTCAAGGTACTTCCACCTTGTAAAGTACCCGTAGTAGCATTGTTAAAAGCCGATTTTGCGATTCTAACCGGATCGATACCAAATGGCTCGTTGTAGAAGTTCTTATCCTCAATAGAAACTACTGCATCTTGCATCTGCTGTGGAACTTTATCAATCGTCACATAATTTCTTTTATTGTCTCCGAGTGAAGCGATGGTCTTACCAGTCGAATCAACAATCGTCGACGAACCGCCACTTTGAAGATTTTCTTGACTGACGGCTGGAGCACTAAAAGCATAATATATGAAGATAAACAAAAATATTCCGACTAAAACGGCTAATATGGAAGCAAGCCACTTTAAGATATTTTTGAAGGTAAAGATATTTTTATTATTCATTATTTCTCCTTCCCACTTTCTATTAGCTGCTGTACGGCATCAATATAGGGTAAAGTAGGATCGTAATTAGCCTTAATTTCAATTGAACTATTTACGATATCGTTTAATTGAATTGATTTGGCCCCCTCATGTTTTTGCGCATCCCAATGTTCAAATAGATCATCAGCTGGCATTACAAAATAGCGTTTTAAGGTCACATACTTTATAATGACAAAACAGATGCCACCTTGTTTTTGGCACAAGCGAAGATGATCGATTTGATGTTGATGAAAATTCTTCAATGGAAATGTATTTTTATTCTTAGTTTCCTTAGCCTCGAAATCGACGTAATGACCACGAAAAACACCATTATAGTCCGTTGTCGAAGCTTGTCTAAAGTAAGCTTCTTTGATAACTGCTCGACTACGTTTAGGATAATCGACCTTTACGATCTGAATAGGTGTTGGTTTTTTGTAGATCACTGCAATTTCATGAGCTCGATAGTACTTATTACTTTCATTAATTTCTTCCTCAAGAGTCATTCCACGATCGCCAAAAATCATTTTTTTCTTAGCGGTGGTATCGGTAGATGCCTTATTGGAGAGATTCGATGGACGGTTAAAAATTTGACCATCGGGGTAGTTTATTTTCAAAATATCAACTCCTACTGAGCAAATTATACCATGATGGTAAAGAGAATCATTATTAGGGAGGTTCTTTATGATTAAAAATTTATGGATCACTGGTTACCGATCTTATGAACTAGGTATTTTTAAAGATAATGACCCAAAAGCAAAAGTTATTCAAGACTTTTTTGAACAACGTATTCTCAGTTATGCCGAAGACGGCCTAGAATGGGTGATTACTGGTGCGCAAATGGGGACTGAACAAATTGTTGGGAAAGCTGTACAACAAGTTAAGAAAAAAGATTATAATATAAAACATGCAGTAATGCTACCATTTGCTAAATTTGGCAGCCAATGGAATGAGAACAATCAGCTATTGTTAAATGTTTTTTTAAGAAATGCGGACTATGTTAATAAAATTTCTAATATGAGTTACTATAATCCTAGGCAATTAAAAGTATGGCAGGAGTTTATGTTAGAACATACCGATGGGGCGCTGATCTTCTACGATCCTGATAGTGGTGGCAAACCTAAGTATGATTATGAGGCTATCAAAAACTACCAAGCTCGGGGTATTGATTACCAATTAGAACTCATTGATTTTGATTCTATGCAAGACTTTGCTAATATGTTGTATGATAGCTAAGAGAAGCAAGAATTTGACAATAATTAACACTGGGGTGTTTAAAAATGAACAACATGAATAATTCAATGAACCAACAGCCACAAGCAAGTAATGGAAATGGTAATGATTTTTCAATCAATTATCAACCAAACGACATTTTACAAAAAGAATTCAAGACTAAAATGCGTGGTTATGATCCAACGGAAGTTGATCAATTCCTTGATGGCATCATTAAAGATTACGAAACATTTATCAATGAAATCGACCAATTAAAGAGCGAAAATGAAAGTTTGATGAACAATCGTGGCAACGGTGCGATGAATAATCGTCCAAATTTTCAACAAGCCAGACCAAATAATCATATGAGACCGGCTCAGCCTAAGCCAGCAACTAGTGCTACAGCTGAAGCCTCAAAGAATTATGATATTTTGAAACGTTTATCAAATCTTGAGAAGCGTGTCTTTGGTCATGATTTTGCTAATGGTGTTCCAGAAGATAATGATGCTAAACAATTTGCTTCTGCTGCAGTGCCAAATAATATGGCTAATCACAATGGCTTCGAAAGTGGTCACACTGAAATCAATCCAGGTATGAACCAAAACAACCTGAATAATGGTTTCCAAAATCAAAATTCAAATAATTTCCAAGCAAATCGTCCTATGAACAATGGATCAAATCCATCTCAAAATAATTTTAATGGAAATTTTAATAATTCTAACAATTCTAACCAATTTTAGTGTATACTATTTAAGTCGGTAAATTACGAGTAATCGCGGTCTAGTTATCTAGGCTGAGGAAGGTCCACGCCCGCGCGAGCTGCGATGCTGGCAGTGTTTGTGCTTGGCCTAATAAGCCAAGGTACCTTTTAAGGTAACGGCAGCGAAAGCACTAAGGTCTTTGACTATGTGTGAATAGCTTGAAAGTGCCACAGAGACGTATTATTGCGAGAAATTGCAATAGTGGAACGAGGTAAACCCCGCAAGCGGGCAACCCAAACTTTGGTAGGGGCGCTTCACAACGAGAATTGAATCTACTGTGAAGACTTAATTGTAGATAGATGATTACTAACTGTATTAGGGCGCCATCCTAATACATGAACAGAACGTGGCCTATAGGAGTTTATCGAGGCAAAAGGGACGACTTGTTCGTCCTTTTTTTATACAAAAATTTAAAAAAATAAAAAATAGAGGAACAATATGAAATTAATTGCGACGATGTCGAGTGGCTTTGAGTCTGTAACAGCTAAAGAATTACAAGATTTAGGATATAAAACTAAAACTGAGAACGGTAAAGTTTATTTTGAAGGCGAATATGAAGATATTGCCAGAACTAACTTGTGGCTCCGCAGTGCTGATCGAGTTAAAATCTTGATCGACAGCTTTAAAGCAACGACTTTCGAAGAGCTATTTGACAAAGTTTATGCAATTGATTGGGATAATTGGTTACCTCTAAATGCAGCTTTTCCAATTAAAGCCCGGACGGTTAAATCACAACTTCATTCGGAACGTGATATTCAAGCCATCACCAAAAAAGCCATCGTCAATAAGATGGCCGATGTTTTCATGCGTCGAGGACGTTTACCTGAAACAGGGGCTAAATTTCAGATTGAAACCCGTATTCATAAAGATCTAGTTGAAGTTACTTTAGATACAACTGGCGAATCATTATACAAACGTGGTTACCGAATCGAACACGGTGCTGCTCCTTTGAAAGAAAACTTCGCTGCCGCCATGATTTTATTAACTGTCTGGCATCCCGCAGAAGATCCTTTCATGGACCCAACAACCGGTTCCGGTACAATTGCAATTGAGGCTGCTCGTTTGGCTAAGAATATTGCCCCCGGCATCCAACGTCATTTCTTGTTTGAAGACTTCGATTGGTTCGATAATAAGATCCTCGACAATCTCAAAGAAGAGGCTCAAGCAGGTGTAAAAGATATCGACTTAGATATTTTTGCTAGTGATATCGATGGCTCAATGATCGATGTGGCAAAATTGAATGCCCATGATGCCGGAGTTTTGCACGACATTCAATTTAAGCAAATTGCCGTTAAAGATTTGAAAATTGAAGGCGAGTTTGGAACGATCATAACTAATCCGCCATACGGCCAAAGAATGAGCGATATGGAAAATGTCCGTAGACTATACAAAGAAATGGGAGAAGTCTTTGCGACCGCTCCCACATGGAATAAGTATATTTTGACTAGTGATACTGAATTTGAAACTTATTATGGTCAAAAAGCAACCAAGAAGCGTAAGCTTTACAACGGTTCTTTAAGAACTGACCTTTATCAATACTGGGCTAACAAGCATTAAAGGCTATCCCGGCGATGCAAGTCCCAAAGAATTACTAAAATAATAACAACCGTGATGATTAATGAAAAGACCCAAGACCAACCTTGGTCAGCAATTGGCAATTTCATATTCATACCGTAAAAACCAGATACGATCGTGGGAATACTGAGAACAATTGTGTAAATTGTCAGTACTTTCATGGTCGTATTTGTTCTATTATTCAAAATATTGTTGTAAGTGTTAGAAATACGATCAATTATATCAGCAGAAAGGTCGACTTCGTTTTTGATCTGTTCAATTTCAACCAAGGAATCATGTAAATGTTCCCGTGTGGTTTGGCTAAAAGATAACGATTGAGAATTGCCCGTGGCAGTCATTTGTAACTGCTTGATGACGGTTAGATTACCATTGATCGCCGTACTCAAATAAGTCGTTAAATCTTCTAAGTCAGCCAATTCTAGGATCTGATTCTCTGATGAATGGTGTTTCTTGATCAAAGCTTGAATATGATTTCTTTGACCGTCAGTTTCGCTGATTTTATCGCTATAGTCACTAGAAATTTGATCCAAGGTGTTAAAAATAAACTCCCATATTTCCTTTTGCGTTCCCTCACTGAGACGGTACTTGGCATTTACCAAATAATCCTTAATGTAGTGGGTGGCATCATTGGTAAACAAAAACAATTGTTGTTCTTTGATGGCAAAAGAAATTGGTAATACCCTTTGTGACAGATCCTCGGTCTGTTCATTTTCGTTTTGAACGTTATAAACGATCAAAAAGGTATTAGTCAATTCATCGTATTCAAATCGAGCGCGTTCATTATCATCATCTGCGTAATCTAAAATTTCGTTATTTAAGTTGTACTTTTCAATTAAAATACTTCGATCATCATCTGATAAACTGTCTTCGGAATGAATGTCGATCAATTGTATTTTGGAATTTAATACTAATTCATTAATCATTTTTTTCTCCTCAATAACAATAATCATAGCAAAAAAAATAAAGAAACGAGAATATATTTCTCATTTCTTTATTTTTTTGCTAACAATGATTAAGGAGTAAAGAGTTTACCTAAATCTTCCTTAGGAATGCCTTTGAAATAATCATCTAAATCGAATTGATCGAGAACTTTCAAGATTTCGTCACGGTCGAATTTAACATTCAGCAATTTGTCTTTAATATCGGTCACATCTTTCATACCAAAGAAATCACCGTAAATTTCTACATGTTCGATTTTACCGTTTTCAACATTATATCTGACATCGACAGTTCCCATATCGAAGTGTTTTCTCTGTTTGGCCGTAAATGCTGGAGATTTGCCATAAACCCAATCCCAATTGTAATAATATTGTTCCTTGATCTTGTCAATTTCCTTTTGATCAGCTGGTGTCACAATATATTCACGGTCTTTAATTTCAGCTAAATCATTAGCATGGAATAATTCCAACAATAGACGGTCACGGAATTGTTCAGTAGTTAAGTTTTGGTACTCAGGAGCTAAGTAAGGGCGCAAATTAGTTACACGACTGCGAATTGATTTGATTCCTTTAGAAGCAATCTTATCTTTTTGGACGTGTAAAGCTTTAGTTAAAACGTCTAAGTCAACATCCAGTGATAGAGTACCATGAGAGAATGTTTTACCATTTCTAGAGTACATGGCATTGCCAGAGAATTTTTTACCATCAACTAATAAGTCATTTCGACCAGAAACTTCAGCAGTTGTGGCTCCCATTTCATGCAAAGCATTAATGATAGGTTGTGTAAATGATTTGAAATCACCGAAGTTCTTATCATCTGAGTCCACCACAAAACTAAAGCATAGATTGCCAAGATCTTGGTAGACGGCACCGCCACCAGAGATCCGCCGAGTAACAGTGATATTGTGTTCCTTAATATAATCACTATTTATTTCTTCCATCGTGTTTTGGTTACGGCCAACGATGATACAAGGTTTCTCAATATAAAATAGCACTAATGGTTCGTCGAATTTTACATTATTCATCAAATATTGTTCTGTAGCCAAATTATCACGAATATCACGATCTTTCATCACAACGTAGTACATAGAATAAACCTCCTCAACTATTTGGAAACGTTTTTATCGTAGCACAGTTTGTGAAAATCAGAAACTATTTATCTTCACTTGAACGAATCTTTAACATTTTTTGGTGAACGAGCGTGTGAGCTTGGCGATTATCTTTGTCTGCAATATGCTTGGCAAAGTAGCCTGGAAACTGATTGAGGTCGATTAAAATTTCATCAAGGATCGGTTGGTAATGCTTGGAATAGTGCTTATCCAAACTGTCAATCACAATCTGACTGTCAGAATGGATAAAAACTATCTCATCATTCCACCGTTCGGTTATAATCTTATCTAGGGCAAGTTTTAATGCCAAAAATTCCAAATAGTGGTTATCTAGGTTATCATGTTGGAGAGCCTCTTTATAAGTATCCTTATTTTTTGTTATTACAAATGCTACTACACCAAGATTTAGATTAGTATTTAGTCCAGCATCGGTGTACAATTTAATCATATTATTTAGAACCTTTCAGGAGAAATTATGTCAAAGAAACATTTCGTTCAACCAACTGGGGCATGGGGTATCATCATGTGGTCGATAGCGTTAAGTTTGTTTTGCTTAGGAATTATTTTACAATTAGAGATAATGAGTTTCAGCATCATTCCATTTTTAGTTTGGATAGTCGATGCGGCTTATGTTTTCTATATTATAACTAATTCTTGGATCAAGATAACTGCTGACCAAGTAATCATCAAAGAACCATATTATAAAACACGTGTCTTTGAACAGACTAATGTTAATATTACGGCAAATAAATGGACTTTGAAGTTTGATTTCAATAATCATGATTTCTTTCCATTTGAGATTACTTCTACTAAGGGAATTTTAAATATTATCAAAGAAGAAGCGGGTGAAAGCAATGTCATTTCCAAGTGATATCGAAATTGCTCAAATAAATGAGCACGATAAAATGAAAAACATTAACGAAATTGCTCAAAAGGTCGGTTTAACACCGGAAGATATTGAACCATACGGCCATTACAAAGCTAAGTTTTCTGGCCGAAGTATTCTTAAAAGTATGGAAAAAGACGATGGTAAATTGATTCTGGTCACATCGATCAATCCTACACCGGCCGGTGAAGGTAAGTCGACGGTTGCTATCGGTTTGGCTGATTCATTACAATCATTGGGCAAAAAGACTGTTTTAGCTTTACGTGAGCCCTCACTAGGACCAGTTATGGGTATGAAGGGTGGAGCCACTGGTGGTGGTTACGCTCAAGTTGTACCAATGGAAGATATTAACCTTCACTTTACAGGTGACATGCACGCATTGACTAGTGCGGTCAACACCTTGGCAGCCTTGATCGATAATCACATTCACCAAGGCAACGATTTAAATATCGATCCAAGAATAATCGTTTGGAAACGTGCGTTAGATATTAACGACCGTTCTTTAAGAAATATCGTGATCGGTTTAGGTGGACCTTTCAGTTCTGTTCCTCGGGAAGATCACTTTGAAATCACTGTTGCGAGTGAATTAATGGCTGTTTTATGTCTTGCTCAAGACATTGATGACTTAAAAGAACGAATCTCCAATATTTTGATTGCCTATACTTACGATAAAAAGCCAATTTTCGTGAGAGATCTTAGAGTTGAAGGTGCCATCACTGTTTTGTTGAAAGACGCCTTAAAGCCTAATCTCGTTCAAACTTTGGAAAATACTCCAGCTATTATTCATGGTGGTCCATTCGCAAACATTGCCCATGGCTGTAACAGTATCTTAGCTACCAAACTAGCGATGAAGTTAGGTGACTATGCCGTTACCGAAGCCGGATTTGGAGCTGACCTTGGTGGCGAGAAGTTTCTTGATATCGTGACACCAAAACTAGACTATGCGCCAAACGCAATTGTGATCGTGGCGACTGTTCGAGCCTTGAAATACAATGGTGGTCAAAAACTCGATGATATTAAGAATGAAGATTTGAATGCTTTGAATCTAGGATTCAAGAACTTGAAACGTCATATTCAAAATATGCGCTACTATCACATTCCCGTTGTGGTAGCGATCAATAAATTTGAAACAGATACTGACAATGAGATCAAGCTCTTAGAATCACTTTGTGACGAAGTCGGAGTTGATGTTCAATTAGCTGAAATTCACCACAACGGTAGCAAAGGTGGTCAAGAATTAGCCAAAGCGGTCATCAAGGCCACAGAAAAAGAAGCTAATTATACAAGACTTTATGAAGACGGCGAGACAACTGAAGCTAAGATCGCGACGATTGCTTCTGAAATCTACGGTGCCAATAATGTCGAATATAGTAGTAAGGCTAAGAAACAATTACAGATTCTAAAAGACCAAGCATGGGACGATTTGCCAGTCTGTATCGCTAAAACTCAGTATTCACTTAGCGACGATCCTAAACAACTTGGTTCTCCACGTGATTTCACCTTACATGTCACAGATATCGTACCTAAGTTAGGAGCCGGTTTTGTCGTTGTTCTGACAGGTAATGTTATGACGATGCCAGGCTTGCCTAAAAAGCCAGCCGCTTTAGGAATGGATGTCGATAATGAAGGAACAATTGGGGGACTATTCTAGTGCAGTTGATTTATTGGCTGCTCTTCGCAGTCTTAGTCGTCAGTGACCAAAGTTTGAAATATTACGTTTACACCAATATCGCTCCAGGTACAATCCACGATTTTATCCCGGGGTTATTGTCGATCACGCATATTACCAATACTGGTGCCGCTTGGAGCATGTTAGAAGGGAAGATGCTTTTCTTCTATTTAGTAACTATCATTGCAGTGGGCGTGTTGATGTATTTATTTGTCAAAGCTGATAAAAAAGAATACCTCTATCGTTTTTCGTTGATCTTTTTGTTAGCCGGCACAGTTGGGAATGCCATTGACCGTTTTACAAGACACTTTGTAGTTGATATGTTCAATTTGGACTTCATCAATTTCCCAATTTTTAATTTAGCCGATACTTTTATAACTGTCGGAGTTATCTTAATCGTGGTGTCGTTAATTATCCAAATAGCAGGTGAGAAAAATAATCAGTAAGTCGTATGAATTAGAATATCAAGAAGCTAAAAAAACACGTTTGGACGCCTTTTTGAGCGAACAGATCCCAGAAATGACCCGCTCACGTCTTCAAAAACTCATTAAAGATGGTGACGTCTTGGTTAACGACCAAGCTGTTATTAAGACTGGTGCTAAGTTAACTTTAGGTGACAAATTATTAGTCAATGTCCCAGAGGAGGAACCAATCAAGGCGATTCCAGAAGACATTCCTATTGATGTAGTGTATGAAGATGACGATGTGATCGTGGTTAATAAACCTCAAGGAATGGTTGTCCATCCTGCGGCTGGTCATCCTGATAAAACCTTAGTCAACGCTATCTTATATCATTGTAAGATCAATGACGATGACGTGATCCGACCAGGAATCGTGCATCGGATCGACAAGGATACCTCGGGCCTGTTGATGATTGCCAAAAACGATCTTGCTAAACAATCTTTGATGAAGCAGCTTAAAGATAAGAGCAATTTGCGCGAGTACTTAGCAATCGTTCATGGTAACTTTGAAGAGAAGACCGGCAAGATCAATGCGCCACTAGGTCGTTCCAAGTTTGATCGTAAGAAACAAGCAGTGGTTGAAGATGGTCGAAATGCGGTGACACATTTCACGGTCTTAGAGCAATTTGAGAACTATTCACTTTTAAAATTGAAATTAGAAACTGGTCGAACACATCAGATTAGAGTTCATATGCAATATATCGGACATCCCGTTGCTGGAGATCCCTTGTATGGACCAAAGAATACTTTGCCTGGACATGGACAATTTTTACACGCTAAGACATTAGGCTTTGTTCATCCAAGAACGAATCAGTGGATGGAATTTTCCGTGGAACCACCAAAGATTTTCTTAGACACGTTAGAACAATTACGACATTGACAGCCGTAAGCTCGTGCTATAATCTAACAATAGAATTGTGTGCGATGAAAAACTAAAAGCACTCACTTTGTGAGTGCTTTTTTGAAAGTAGGGAAAATTATGGCTAAAGAAATTATTGATGGTCAAACAATGACACGTGCATTGACCCGGATCACTTATGAAATTATTGAAAGAAATAAGGGAATCGACGATCTTGTTTTAGTAGGGATCAAAACTCGGGGTGTTTTTGTGGCCCACCGAATTGAATCCAGATTGAAACAATTAGAAAATATCAAAATTCCAGTGGCAGAATTGGATATCACACCTTATCGTGATGATCAAACTCACGAGGAAAAAGATATTTCAGCCGTAAAAACGCAACCATTAGATATCGATATAAATGATAAACATATTATTTTAACCGACGACGTTCTTTATACAGGCAGAACCATCCGTGCAGCTATGGATGCTTTGATGTCGGCTGGACGTCCCAAGAAAATCTCTTTGGCGGTATTAGTTGACCGTGGTCACCGTGAATTACCGATCAGAGCTGACTTTGTCGGCAAGAATATTCCAACTTCTCAAAAGGAAAAGATCAAGGTATCGATGAAAGAGATCGATGGCGAAGATAAAATCGAAATCGAATAAATAATTTGAGGAGTTGCTAGTAATGAAACGTTATTTAATTTTAGAAGATGGTACGGTCTTTCCTGGTGAAGGCTTTGGATCTTCTATCATTACCACGGGACAGTTGGTAATCTCAAATAATCGTACAGGAATTGAGCAATCCGTTACTGATCCAGATACTGAGGGTCAGATTTTGGCTTTCACAATTCCTTCAGTTGGTAACTCAGGGATAAACCGTGATTTTTATGAATCAATCAACTCACAATGTAAAGGTGTCGTCATCGGCTCCTCTAGTTTAGCGACGGTTGATGGTTCAATTCCATTTGAAAATTGGATTACAAGTCTGAAGATCCCCGGCATTAAAAATGTTGACGTACGAGCTTTAGCTAAACATATTGCTGAACATGGTGAGATGAAGGCCAGTATTATGGACACGCACGATGAACATGCAATCGACCAGATCAAAGCTCTAGTTTTGCCACCAGACTTAGTTAAACGGGTCTCGACGAGACAATCTTATCCCAATCCAAACATGGGCTTAAAAATCGTCATCGTCGATCTAGGGTTAAAGTATTCGATCTTGCGCCAGTTGTCGTATCGAGATTGCAATTCAATCATTGTTAATTACAATTCGAGTGTTAAAGAAATCGAAAACCTCCATCCCGATGGAATGATCTTTTCCAATGGACCTGGTGATCCCAAAGATCTACCGAAAGTGATTCAAACGATTCAAACTTTACAAAAGAGTTATCCTATTTTAGGCATCGGTTTGGGCAATTTGTTGATTGCCTTGGCCAATGATTGCCAAATAGCCAAATTAAAAGAACCACACCATGAATCTTCTTTAGCAGTTAAAGAAGTTGCCAGTGGCAAAATTGATTTTGTCAATCATAATCATTCTTATACCTTGGACGAAAAATTTATCGGTGGCTCGGACTTCATTGTTACGAATGTTTGTGTTGCTGATGGTTCGATCGAAGGAATTCGTCATGAATACTTGCCCATTATGGGGGTACTTTTTGAACCTGAAGCAGCTCCTGGACCAACTGATGGCTATTATGTTTTTGATGAATTTATCGACTTAGTTGAATCGGCCAAGAAGCAAGAAGGAGCTAAAAATCAATGGATTTAGATGATATACATACTATCTTAATTATCGGTCCGACGAGCAGCGACAAAAATGTTGATCTTTCGACCGCTCTTTATGATACCGTCGATATTTTGCACCAATTGGGTTACAAGACCTCAATTATCGTCGAAGATCCAACCTCATTATTATCGTCAGGTAGTTTCTTTGATAAGACGGTAGTCGAAAAAGTTACCGGTGAAAATGTACTCAATTTTGTGCAGAAGTACCATCCCGACGCTATCTTACCAACAGTCGGCGATCGGAATGCTTTAGGAATCGTCTCCAGTTTGAACGGTAAACTAGCTAATACCAAAGTCTTAGGGGCCAGTTTCTCTGCTTCTTTAGCAACCTTCAAACGGGAACTTTTCATCAAAAAATTAACCAAAGCTCACTTGCCAGTAATCAAGTTTGTTTCTTCAGATGATGAAAAAGAAATTTACAGTTTTATCCGTTCAATCGGGTTTCCGATAATCGCTCGTCGACGTTATTCGAATCGCCATTCGAGTGGCTGGACTAATATTAATAATCTGTTTGAACTCGATAACTTTATGGCCATGGAAGATATTTCCGACAGTAAGATTGAAATTGAACGAAGCATCAGAGGTTTCAGTGAGTATTCATTCACAATTTTACGTGACCGCTATGATAATTCGGCGTTGATTGGCACAATTGAAGATATCGAACCCATCGGTATTCACCATTTGGACTCTAACTTAGTCTCGCCAGCTATTTCATTGAATGATTCGAAGTTGCAACGTTTAAGAAACTTTTCGATAAAACTGGCTCGAGCCTTCAATATCATTGGGGTCTGCACAGTTCATTTTGCATACAACCATACGACGAATGAATCTTATATTACGGAATTTATTCCTCGTTTGAGTGAAGAAACGAAGTTTTTGGAATATGCGACAAGTTATCCCATCGCGACGGCGGTAGTCGAATTGTGTTTAGGTTATCATTTGGATAAATTACAACTAGACGCCGGAAATCCTTTTAATGGGGCGGCCGAACCATTTGTCGACCATTTAACTTCCCGATTCCCACAATGGAAGTCAGATGAGCAAATTTACTTGGGACCAAGTAAGACCTCAGATTCTAGTATTGTGGTCAACGGTTTTAGTTTGGAAGAAGTGCTCAATAAGGGGGCCTTAAATGATAAATTGAACAACAACTTTGACCGTTATAATCAGTTACGCAAGTTAGACGATGACGATCTGTTTGAAAAGATCATCCATCCGACGAGCTGGATTTTAGATGTCTTGTCAGAAGCCTTGCGGCGGAAATTTGAAATGCCTATGCTTTCAGAGATTACCGGGGTCAATTTGCCATATTTACAAGCTCTGCAAAACATCATCGACAATAGTCTGATCATTCGAGAAGGCGAGATCGATGGCAACAATGTTGAACGAATGGTCAATATGGGTGTTAAAGGGGTTGGTCACAGTAAATTACTGTTAGATAGTTCCGATATCGTGACCCGAACAGTAGTTAAAAATAAACGGGCTGTGTCGGTCGCAAACAATGAATATATCAATCACAATTATTTTGTTACCAGTGGTATCAGCAATGAACTGCAACTCAGCGACAGAAAGAAAATCATTGTCCGCACGCCGATCATTACTTCAAAAACCGATATCATGATTCGGCAATTTGTCTTGTTCCAATTAGCCAAGTCAATCGATCAAAATGGACTTGAACCCATTATCATTGGCCGTGAACCATGGAATGCTCCGTTGTCAATGCGACGCAAAGTTGTCGAAATTGATGACCCGCACATGGAAATGAAGAGTTTGGATCTGATCAAGCGTGAAAATGTCTTGAATATCATCGACCTTTCGAAAAATATCGTAAATACTGAAGATGGTCATGTCTTTCAATTCAGCGCCCAAGAGATCAAAAATATGGACCTCACTGGTGACTCAATTCTCAGAGTAATGGTCGTCAGTGATGGGAAAAATTATTTAGCCCCATCAGTAATTTATCGTGCTCAACGAGACAAACATATCTATGAAGTGAGTTCGATCAATAACTTCATGACAGCAGAAGATCGAGCTGAGGTAGCTAATTTAATCAATCAGGAGTTGGCAGAAGATAACCAAGTGGATATTTTCAATTTTGAGATGATCTTAAATCACGATCACTGGTTAGTAACTAAGAAGTATCGGGGGATGACCAACGATATTATTCGCCACGAACTAGCTAGTTCCGTTCATGTTTTAGATACCTTAGTGAAGTTATTGCTTGGTAACAAGATCGATGATGACCTGTCGCTTGAAAAAATCTTTGATAATTTTGATGAACAGTATTTGTTAACAATTGACGATAAACGTTATCAGTTGCTAGATAAACAAGAAGCTCAAGCGAAACTAAAAGAATTACGTCCTAAGAAAAAATAAAAGCCACTGGCTGATCGATTATTCAAATCATGAAGATTGAATAATCAGTCGCCGTGGCTTATTTTTATTTAACGCGTAACTTTTCTACTAACTTGCGGTCAGGATCGACTAAGATCGTCTTTTGACCTTCAAAGATTACAAAGCCAGGCTTAGCACCATTAGGCTTTCTAATATGTTTGATCTGGACATAATCGACTGGTACTTTGCTAGAATCTCTAGCCTTAGAATAGTAGGCTGCAATCGTAGCAGCTTCAGTGATTGACTGTTGGTCAGGATCACTATCCTTTAAAATAACGTGTGACCCGGGGATGCCTTTTACGTGTAGCCAGTAGTGATTCTTTTGTGAAAGTTTCATTGTTAACTGGTCGTTTTCAAGGTTATTTTTACCAACTGTGACTTCGATACCGGCTGAAGTTTGGAAGTTTTCACCGATTTTTTTCTTGCGCTTTTTAGGAGCATTCTTACGCTTCTTCTTAATGTATCCGGAGTCGATCAATTCTTCAACGATACCATCAACATCGTCAATATCCACATATTCCAAGGAAGCCAAGACTGATTCAAGGTAATTGACTTCATTAGTCGTGATTTCCAGTTGTTCTTTGATATGAGGAATCGAATTTTGAAGCTTACGATATTTCTTGTAGTAGCTTTGAGCGTTCAAAGAAGGTGAGTATTCTGGGTTGAGCTTGATAGTTACTTCTTCGTTATTGTAATAATTAGTCAAAGTGATTTTGCTAGAACCATGTTGAATTTTCGACATATATGTGGTCAAAAGTTCGCCGTAGAGGTTATATTTGTTCATCACATCAGTTGAATCCAGTTGTTGATTCAACTTCTTGATTTTAGACTTATCTTTTTTCAAAATAATGCTAAGACGATGAGTAATGCTCTTAGTTTGTTGTTCAATGCGGTCAAGGCGAGCTTTGTCCAAGTAATAATTATCGAGCAACTCACTGAGTGAATCGTATTCGTTAACCTGGGTGGTGGTATTTTCAAACGCAATTGGGAAGAAACCTAGTTTGTGTTTGTCATTATTGGCTGTATTAGGGTGAATCTGGGTTTGATAGGCTTTGATAAAGTCGTTCAAGTTTTGACCATTGGCCACTTTTTGCACTAATTCTTTGGAAGTGTCGATTCCGATTCCTTCATACTTTTGTCTGATATCGGCTGCGGTCAATCCAGTTAAATCCGTCTCAGTAGTCGAAAAGGGATTGATTTTATTTTGGGTTGGTGGCAATTTATAATCGTCTCCAGGCAACAGACCACGAAAACTATTATTTTCCGGCGAAACTCGTTTGATCAGATCAACAATCTTATCAGTGGCTTTTTCCACTAAAAAGATATTGCTGTGTCGGGCCATGATTTCCGTGATCAAAGTATAGTCATGGATATCGCCTAATTCATTTTTAGCTGAAAGGTCGATTGAAACTACCCGATCATTATTTAATTGGCGAAAATCTTGGACGATCGCACTGGTAATGTATTTTCGCAATGACATTACAAACGTTGACGGTTTAGCTGGATTAGCAAAAGGTTGGTCAGTGATCTGAACGCGAGCATATGAAGGGTGGGCTGATAATAAGAGCTGCCGATTTTTTCGGTTGCTCCGGATCGTTAAGATCAATTCGTTGGCAAAAGGTTGCTGAATCTTACTGATCCGACCGCCTTTCAAGTTTTGATTCAATTCGTCTACCATCGCATGGGTAAACATTCCATCAAAAGACATATTTTACTTCCTTTCTTAATTTACATTACAATTTCTGAAACTTTTAATCCCTAACAAATATAAAATAGCGTGAATATGATATAATCTAATGGTTATACAATCATTATACGTAACCAAACAAGGAATTGATAAATTTATGAAAATAGCCATTGTAACAGATAGTACATCTTATTTGCCACAAGAGATAGTCGATAAATATAATATAACAGTTGTGCCGATCGAGGTAGTATTTAATACTAAAACATACCGTGAAGACATTGATATTACAACATCCGAATTCTACGATATGCTTCAAAAGTCACCCGAATTACCTTCGACGGCTCAACCTTCCATTGGCGAAATGATGAAGGTATATGATAAATTGGCTAAAGAAGGTTATGATACCGTAATTTCAATCCATTTGGCAAGCACGATTTCTGGCTTCGTTAATAATTTGAAGAGTGCAGCTCAAACAATTGAAAATATCAACGTCGTGGTTTACGATTCCCAAATCACCGTTCGTTTGATGGGATACTTAGCTCAAGAAGCAGCCCGCATGGCTCAAGAAGATAAACCACTTGCAGAGATCATCGATCGCTTAGATGCCTTACGTTCATCTATTGGAGAATCTTTTGTCGTTGATGATTTGAAAAATCTCGTCAAGGGCGGCCGTTTATCTAATACCTCTGCCGTAATTGGAACGGTTTTAAATATCAAGCCCTTGTTAGAGTTTGATGATCAGTCCCACAAAATCGTCGCTTACGACAAAGTTCGTTCAATGAAGAAGGCTAAGCTCAAAGCCGAAGAAAAGCTCAGCCAAGCCATGAACGATAGTCCGTATCCTTTAAGATTATTAGTTCTTGACGCTGATGATCCAGAAGCTGGTGACCGTTGGGCAGATGAAGTGCATGAACATTATCCAGACGCAACTTTAGACCGTTCATATTTTGGACCTGTCATTGGAGCTCATTTAGGAAAAGGCGCTTTAGCCGTAGCCTGGATTCGTGATTTTGATAAATCTTAAAGAAATTATTGTGACTCAACAAAAAGAAATTTTTGTTGGGTATTTTTTTAAACCGTTTATTATTCCAAACTATGTCAATTAAAGTTATACTTTAAGAGTAAAAAAGTTTTTTTATTTGCTGAGATATTATAAACTTGTCATTATAGTTTATTAATGTATTTAGTGAGTTAAAATAAACCTAGTAATGATTTCTACAGTGAAAAGGGGAGTAGTATCATGTTTTCAAAAACCAAAAGAGCCGCAATTTTAGTGGCTGCGAGTGCACTGCTTGCTACAAGTTTAGGAGGTAACGTTGTTTTAGCTGATGTCGATTCTAGTATTGATGGCACGACAACCAGCGTAACCACACCTAATAAGACTAACACTAATGCCGATTCAAATCTCGCATCAACCACCAAGAGTACAGCTAATTCAACTGATACTAGTTCATCTAATAGTAGCAGTACTAATAATTCCACTAATGCCAGTACCCAATCTGGATATCAAAACATTGATACCGCTTCTGTTAAAGCAGCCATGCTGGCTGAGTTAAATCGTTTGCGAGCTCAAAATGGTTTGTCACCATTGACATCAGTAAATATTTTGAACAATTACGCTCAAAAGAGAACTGATTCCTTTATCAATGGCGGTGGAGTAGATAACCATGCTGGCTGGAACTCAGCTGAGATGTATCCTTATAATCTGACGGCGGAAGAAAATATCGCTCAAATGCCTTATTCGATGATCGGCTCAACTGATCCCACAGTCATTGCTCAAAAGATGACTCATGAATTTTATGCGGAAATGTATGATAGTCAACCAAATTATGGTCACCGTAAGAACATGCTCAATCCATACATTAATTACGTTGGAGTTGGGGTAAGTATTTCTAGTAATGGAATGATTTATTTCTCTCAAGAAATGGGAAATGATCAAGCTGCATACAGTAAATACGATCCAAGTGATGTTTACGCATATTACCTAACAAATAACAATGATTATGCTAACGTTTCGCAATATGATTTGGCTGACTCACACAAGAATGATCCCGATTACGCTAATAACGCCAACCGTGTAACTGTCGATCTTCGTGGTGGAGTTTCAACTAAAGATGCCGTTACTGTTTTATATGACCGCAATGGCAACAAGCGGACTGATCTAGCCTTAGGACCAAACAGTAACTGGATCTCTGATTTGATTGCTGTCATTGATGGTAACTATTACTATCACGTATGTACTAATGGCTTTGTTTCAGCTAACGATGCGTTGCCTTGGGCTTCATTTTTAGCAGGTGCCAGTGTCACAACTACTACTAAAGCAACTGTTTACGACAACAATGGTAACGTTACTGGTGCCGTTCTCGATGCTAATAGTAAGTGGGTTGTTGACCGCCGGGCAGTAAATCCTAAGACCGGTATCAAGATGTATCGTGTTGCTACTAACTCCTGGATTCAAGAGAATCAATTGAAGCAAAACTAGTAAAGAAGTAAGTATTATTTTTTAAAATATCAAGAAAAGACCTCTCTGATTCAAATAGTTTCAGAGGGGTCTTTTTTGTGTTGTTTGAAATGAATCTTACTTAATGCTATTTTTTGTTTCTCGTCTGATTGATCGTATCACGGATCTCTTGTAGCAAGGAATTAGTTTGGAATTCATCCTTTACGGCAATAATGGCATACAAAGTATCAACCAGTGAAATTTGAGCAATGATAGCGTGCAAGGCTTCATTTTGATATTTAGTCTCATCAGAAACGGACAGTAAACAAACGTCTACCAGTTCAGTTAAAGCTGAATTGCCATAACTAGTAATACCAATAATTTTAACGTTATTTTTTTTGAGTTCAGAAACAATCTGTAAAGTGTCTTTGTTTTCGCCACTGTGTGAGATGACCACTGCGCAATCCTTTGAGGTCATTTTAGCGGCCAACATCAATTGCATATGATAGTCAGCTGAATAATAGGGCTGTTTATCGGACCGCAAGAATTTGTGAAAGCCATCTTCAGCCACGATCGAAGATGCACCCAAACCAAAGAAGCCGACGGCTAAGCTATCTGTGATGATGTTGATTGCCGAATTCAATTGTTTATTGGTCAAAACTTGTACCGTTGCTTCCAAGGTAGAAATATTGGCTTGAAAGATTTTTTTAGTGATCGCCATATAAGAATCTTCTTTGGTAATATCCAAAAATAACGTACCTGAAGCTTCCTTATTAGAAGTTAACAAGCTTATTTTAAAGTCTTGAAAACTATTGAATCCTAATATCTTGGCGAATCTCGAGATGGTTGAGATGGATACTTTGGCGTCTTTAGCTAAATCATTTATAGTCAGATCAGGCGCAAACTTATCAGTAGACAATATGTAATCAGCAATTTCTTTATAAGTTCCCTTTAAGTTGTGATAATAAGTGTGAATCACATAATTCATGTTTTTTACCATAGTCTTTACCTCACCTATAAAATACCATATTTTTTAGTTAAAGAAAATAATTTTCAACAAATAAATTGATTCTTGAAAATTATTTTTGTATAATAGGTTTTGTTGAAAACGGTTACACAGGAGATGTTTATTGATGAAATTAGCAATGATAGGCCTGGGAAAGATGGGCATGAATTTAACAGAGAATTTGATCAGAAATGGCAATCAAGTTGTCGCCTTTGATTTAGATGAAAGTGCCAAAGAGTTAGCAGCAACCAAAGGGGCACAGACGGCAAGGGATTTAAACGATGTGGTTAATCAATTGGAAGCACCAAAAATCGTCTGGGTAATGTTACCAGCGGGCAATCCAACAGATAATACCATCAAAAAATTGAGCGAATTATTAAGCAAAGACGACATCGTAATTGATGGTGGTAATTCATTTTATGAGGATTCCTTACGACACAACGAGATCCTCAAACAAAAACAAATCAATTTCTTTGATTGTGGAACTTCTGGCGGAATGAGTGGTGCTAATCACGACGGCAACTTTATGATCGGTGGAGATAATTCCAAATTATTCTCATACATCGAACCGATTTTTCAAGGGATTGCCCAAAAGGATGGTTATCTCTACACCGGAAAAGCCGGCAGCGGTCACTACTTGAAAATGGTCCATAACGGGATCGAGTATGGCATGATGCAAGCCATTGCAGAAGGATTCGATGTTTTGGAACACAGCAAGTTCGATTATGATAACGAAGCAGTCGCAAAAGTTTGGTCACATGGTTCTGTAGTCAGAGGTTGGTTGATGGAATTGGCTGAATCAGCTTTTGCTAAAGACCCTGATCTCGATCAACTAAAGGGAGTCATGCATTCATCTGGAGAAGGCAAATGGACCTTAGAAGAGGCTTTAAAGCAACAAGTACCAACTCCAGTCATCGGCTTGTCTTTGATGATGCGTTACCGCTCGATGGAGGACGATACCTTTACCGGAAAAGTTGTCGCCGCTTTACGAAACGAATTCGGTGGTCACGATGTGGTTAAGAAATAATTGAACCAGGAGGAATTTCAAATGGAATATATGATTGGCGCAGACATAGGTACGACTAGTACTAAAGCAGTTTTGTATGACATGAATGGAAAAGTTATCGAGTATGCGAACAAAGGTTATCAACTATATCAAGATACTCCCGATATGGCCGAGGAAGATCCAGAGGATATTTTTAACGCTGTCGTTGAAGTACTGGGTCAAGTCATGCGTAAAGGTCAAGTGAAACCTGATGAGCTCAAAGGAGTTTCCTTTTCTTCAGCCATGCACAGTCTAATTTTGATGGATGAAAACGATCAACCGTTAACTCGGGCAATAACTTGGGCTGATAATCGTGCTGCAGCATACAGTGAAGAGCTCAAGCAAAATGGTCTCGGAGCTGAAATCTATGCCAAGACCGGTACACCGATTCATCCGATGGCACCGCTCTCAAAAATGCTCTGGTTAAAGAATGAACAGCCTGATTTATATCAACGAGCTAAGAAATTTATCGATTTGAAAACATATGTCTTTTTCCGTTTATTCGGTGAATATAAAATGGAATACTCGATTGCTTCGGCAACGGGGATGTTCAATATCTTCAAACTAGACTGGGAAAAACAGGCCCTCGACTTACTCGACATCACACCAGATAAATTACCTCAATTAGTTGAACCGACTGACTCAATCACTGGAATCAACGAGAATTACGGTCAATTACTAGGTATCAGCGAAACAGTCCCATTTGTTTTTGGAGCCAGTGATGGGGTACTTTCCAATTTGGGCGTTAATGCGATTGATCCTGGTGTCGTCGCTGTTACGATCGGAACATCTGGCGCAGTCCGAGTAGTGGTCGACAAGCCGGTAGTTGATCCCAATGGAAACTTATTCTGTTATGCCCTAACTAAGGATAAGTGGGTTGTAGGTGGTCCGGTCAATAACGGTGGAATCGTATTTCGCTGGGTCAGTGATCAATTGTTTGCACCCGAAAAAATCACCGCTGAACAGATGCAAGTCTCTTCATACGATATCTTGACTCAGATTGCTGAAAAAATTCCAGCTGGTTCTGATGGCTTGCTATTCCACCCATACTTAGGTGGCGAGCGGGCACCAATTTGGAATGCCTATGCCAGAGGATCGTTCTTTGGTTTAACACGTCAACATACACGTGCCCATATGGTCAGAGCCGCTTTGGAAGGCATCGTCTATAATCTCTACATGGTTATGTTGATGATTGAAGGCGTCGCCGGCAAACCTAAGAGCATTCAAGCAACAGGTGGATTCGCCCGTTCTGCTTTGTGGAGACAAATGCTGGCCGATATTTTTGAACAAGATGTTACGATCCCGGAAAGTTTTGAAAGCTCTTGCCTTGGAGCAGCAGTACTGGGGATGTATGCACTTGGTTATATCGATGATCTTTCAGCGGTTAAAAATATGATTGGCGTAACTAATGTTCATCATCCAGACGAAAAAAACTTTCCAGTATATCGTGAATTATTACCAATCTGGATTCGCTTGTCGAAAATCCTTGCTCCAGAATATAAGAGTATTGCCGAGTTTCAAAAGAAACACATGCAGGAAAAACAAAAATAACTCGTCTTTAGACGGGGATTAATAAAAGCTGATGCGCAAGCATGTACCCAGCTGATGGAGGTTTATTATGACACCTTTTATTGTATTGATATTGGGGATTGCACTACTTTTATTATTGATCATCAGAGTTAAAATGAATACCTTTGTCTCCTTGATCATAACTTCAATCGCAGTCGGAGTGGGATTAGGGATCCCCCTGACAAAAATTGCCACGAGTATCCAAAACGGGATCGGGAGTCAATTAGGCGAACTTTCAATCGTCTTTGGTTTTGGAGCAATGTTAGGACGCTTAGTCGCTGATGCGGGTGGAGCCTATCGCATTGCCCACACCTTGATTCAAAGATTCGGTAAAAAAAGATTACAACTAGCAATCGTTTTAGCTTCATTTATTATCGGAATTGCCTTATTCTTCGAAGTCGGAATGGTACTGTTGGTACCGATTGTCTTTGCCATTGCCGTAGAGGCCGGAGTGTCAATTCTGTACTTGGGAATTCCAATGGCCGCAGCCTTGTCTGTCACCCACGGATTCCTGCCACCACATCCAGCTCCAACCGCAATCAGTGCAGTACTTGGTGCTAATGCTGGTCACGTTTTACTTTATGGTATTATCGTCGCTATTCCAGCTGTTATCGTTGCCGGTCCCGTATATACAAAAGTTGCTGAAAAATTAGCCCCAAAAGCTTTTGATCGTAAAGGTAATTTATCAGCATTGGGACCACAAAAAGAATTTAAACTTGATGAGACACCAGGATTTGGTATTTCAGTTTTGACATCATTATTTCCAGTTATCTTGATGGCCATTACAACAATTTATCAATTAATGTTTAACAATGGACATTTGCCTAAGAACCTCACAACCTTAGATTCAATCATTGCCTTTATTGGAACGCCTTCAATCTCAATGACAATTTCACTACTATTAGCCATGTACACTATGGGATGGGCAAGACGATTTAAGACCCCAGAGATCATGCATTCAGTTGAAGAAGCAGTCAAATCAATCGCTATGTTGCTACTAATTATCGGTGGTGGCGGTGCTTTTAAACAAGTCTTAATCGATGGCGGCGTCGGAAATGCAGTTATGAAATTATTCTCCGGTTCCAACTTATCACCATTGCTTCTCGGTTGGTTAATTGCCGTAGTTCTAAGAGTGGCACTAGGGTCTGCTACGGTAGCTTCATTGACCGCTGCCGGCTTGGTCTTACCATTAATGCAATCATCAGGTATAAACTCAGCCTTGATGGTTTTGGCCATCGGTGCTGGTTCCTTAGCTGCCTCACATGTGAATGATGCAGGTTTTTGGATGTTCAAAGAATATTTTGATCTGACGATTAAAGAAACCTTATTGACATGGACAGTTTTGGAAACAATTATTTCCGTAGTTGGTCTGATCGGCGTATTATTACTCAGCTTAGTTATTTAAAATAATCTCTTCAAAAGGCAGGACGAATCCTGTCTTTTTATTTTTGAAAAGGGCAGAAATCCTTCCCACTGACCAGATTGGTATCTTGTCAAGATTAAGGACAGACTTGACAAAAATTATACTTATTATTATTGTATTTATGAAAACTGAATATGATTTCTTCGGGGCAGGGTGTAATTCCCGACCGACGGTAACAACCTAGTTGAAGTCCGTGACCCGCGCAAGCGGTTGACCCAGTGCAAGTCTGGGACCGACAGTAAAGTCTGGATGGGAGAAGAAAAATTATTGCTTTATTTATTAGGCAGTAGTGACTAAAAATGGCTATTTATAGTCTTATTTGGTGATTCCTACTGGTGAAATCTATTTGGCAATCCATCACAAGACCTCGTTATCAAAAAAAGATAATGAGGTCTTTTTTTATTCTAGGAGGTGTAATTTGTTAAATGATTATATGAATTTAGCAATTGAACAGGCCAAACTTGGTGGAGTAGCAACTTTTCAAAATCCCCAAGTCGGAGCCATTTTGGTAAAGGACAATCAGGTAATAGCCAAAGGATATCACCATTATTTTGGCGGAGATCATGCTGAAGTCGATGTTTTAAAACAGGTGACCAATGAACAGAGTCAAGGTGCAACATTGTTTGTAACACTCGAGCCATGTTCTCATTTTGGAAAAACACCACCTTGTTCCCATCGAATCGTCGAGGCCGGGATTAAGAAAGTGGTAATCGGTCAATTAGACCCACATCCGATTGTAATGGGAAAGGGTGCAGATTATCTAATTCAACATGGGGTGACAGTCGTCAAAGATATTTTAAAAGATAAAGTGGAAAAATTGAATCCGCACTACAACTTCTTTTATCGTTGGCAACGACCTTGGGTAACTTTAAAAGTCGCGATGACTTTGGATGGAAAGATCAATCAAGGGCATGCTCAAAGAACTATTATTTCTAATAAAGATAGCTTTGTAGATAGTCAAAAACTTCGGGCTCAACACCAAGCCATACTAATTGGAGAACATACTTTAAAAATTGATGATCCAAAATTAACAGTAAGAACTATAAAAATGGCTCATCCACCGGTCAGATTAATTGTCTTAACAGATGCCGCAACGATTTTGAACAAGAGTCTCTTACAAGATAAATCAGTAGAAACTTGGCTATTGGTCAAACAAGACACTACGAATAATCGACTGGCAAAATACGAAAACGTGCATGTCTTAAAAGGAAATTGGATACCGCAAAATATCGTTGCTTTTTGTTATAAAAAGGGTTGGCAATCACTGCTAGTAGAAGGCGGCTCATATTTACAAGCCCAATTCGTTCAGAACCATTTAATCGAACAGTGGATCAGTTATCTTGCACCAAGAATCTTTGGCGGAAATGCATTGCCAGCGGTGGTTAATCAGGCTGGATTGGGTCGGGACATCCACTTTACAAAACCAAAAATAAAGTATTTCGACGATAACTTGAGAATAAGTGCACTAAGAAAAGAGGAATAAGCAATGTTTTCCGGGATAGTACAAACCCAAGGCATCATTCAAAATATTCAGCAAGTCCAAAAAAATCTTCAATTGAGTATTAAAACATCAGAACTTTGGATTGATAAAGTCAAAAATGGTGACAGTATTGCGATTGATGGTGTTTGCTTAACAGTTGTAAATAAAGATAAGACGAATTTTGATGTGGAAGTCATGCCAGAAAGCATCAAACGGACCAATTTAAAAGATCTATGTGTGAATCAACAGGTCAATTTAGAAAAGGCTTTACGGCTTCAAGATCGAATTGATGGTCACATCGTACAAGGACATGTTGATTTTTGTACAGAGCTCATCGAACAGCAAGCCGATCAAAATGCTTTAAAATTAATATTTTCTTTACCAAAAGCATACCAGCAATTCGTAGTTGAAAAAGGTTCCATTGCGATTGATGGCGTCAGTTTAACTGTTGTTTTGACAACTGGAGATTCTTTTGAAGTAGATTTGATTCCGTACACAAGGGAGAACACAGTTTTAGGTAATTTAAAGAAACACGATAAGGTCAATGTTGAAACAGATATTTTAGGAAAATATTTAGTTCGACAAATGGATTTAGGGGTGAAATTGAATGGATACAAATAGTAAAGTTGAAACTGCAATTGCGACTTTAAAAAATGGTGGTTTGATTATTTTAGCTGATGATGAAACTAGAGAAGCGGAAGGCGATATGGTTGGTCTAGCAAGTAAAGCTACAACTGAAAGTGTGAATCGAATGATAACTTCCGCCCGGGGCTTACTGTGTGTGCCTGTAGCACCAGAAGTTGCGGATAGATTAGACTTGAAGTTAATGACGAGCGAAAACGATGCTTTTGGAACTGCCTTTACCGTGTCTATGGATCACAAAAGTACCACCACTGGAATTTCAGCCCAAGATCGGGCCAGAACCATACGGGCAATCGCTAATCCTCAAAGTCGTCAAGCTGATTTTTATCATCCAGGGCATATTTTTCCTCTGATTAGTCGAAAAGAAGGCTTACTGGAACGACGAGGACATACCGAAGCCGCAATTGAATTGGCAAGATTAACCGGCGAATCACCAGTCGCATACATTTGTGAAGTGGTTAAAAAAGATGGCTTGATGGCACGCCGAAAGAATCTCAAATCTTTAGCTGAAGGTTTACGAATTCCGATGTTGACGATTGAAGAAGTAACACAATACTTAGTTAAAAAAAGTTTAAAAAGGCTAGAACCGACACCCACAGTTAATTTGCCCACTAAATATGGTGATTTTAAGTTAACTGGTTTTAAAGTGCCTGGTCAAAATCAAATTACTTTAGCCTTACAAAAGGGAGATCTTGACACACAAAAGCCAGTTTTAGTTCGATTACATTCGGAGTGTTTTACAGGCGATGTGTTTGGATCTTTACGCTGTGATTGTGGCGCACAACTACATCATGCGATGAGGGAATTGGAAAATAATGGCTCTGGATTAATTCTCTATTTACCTCAAGAAGGCCGTGGAATTGGCTTATTCAACAAACTAAAGGCTTATCATTTACAAGAAAATGGGGTCGATACTTATGATGCCAATGTACAGCTTGGTTTCTCTGCTGATGGCAGAAATTACAATCAAGCCAGTATCATTTTGCATCAATTAGGAGTTAATAAAATAAAATTATTAACAAACAATCCCAATAAAGTTAAACAATTGACTGATTATGGGATTGAAGTTATTCAGAGAGTACCCTTAGAAATTCCAGCTAATAAGTTCGATTATGATTATTTAAAAACCAAGCAACAAAAGTTTCATCATCAATTAAATTTGAATGAGGTAAATTAAAAAAATGAAAACATATAGCGGCAGTTACAACGGGAATGGACTAAAAGTAGGTATTGTAGTAGCCAGATTTAATGACTTTGTTACAACGAAGCTATTGAATGGAGCCATTGATACTCTAAAGAGAAATGGAGTGTCAGATGAAGATATTGAGGTCACTTGGGTACCAGGAGCTTTTGAAATTCCTTTGGTCACACAGTTATTAGCAAAAAAGCAACAATATGATGGATTAATCGCATTAGGAGCAGTGATACGAGGAGAGACATCCCACTTTGATTATGTCTGTAACGGCGTGTCAACTGGAATTGCCAACGTCAATTTAAAAATCGAAACACCTGTCATGTTTGGCGTTCTTACAACTGATACGATCGAACAGGCTATGAATCGTGCTGGCCTCAAGGGTGGTAATAAAGGCAGTGATTGTGCTTTGAGCTTATTAGAGATGGTTAATCTAAAAAAGCGTATTTTTGAAAAATAAAAGCTTATGAATCGGAAATAGACATCTTAAAATAAATCTTTAGTCAAGAGAGAACCTGATATTATTGGGTTCTCTTTTTAATATTGTGATATAGGTGAGAATCAGAGTATTCCTAGAAATGAATTATCAAAATTAAAGTAAACTAAATAACACCTCATAGTACAAGCTGATGTTGGTTGGAGTGTGTGTTGAGGCGGAAATTATAATCATCCAGAAATTTATTAGCTTCATTCCGATTTTTAAAGATAATTATTCGTTTTTTATTTTGATACTGCTGTAATAACTCATAGATTTCCGGCAATTGTTCTTTCGAAAAATTAATGATCCATTCTTTAAATTCAGGATCAAAAACTTTTTCTACCCATGGCAAGTCTTCACGTGGATGGCCAACACGTGATTCAGCTCCATTCAAACAAACTTCGACAGGATAATCTAATAGAAATACCGTGTCACATGCTTGAAGGCGCATCTCAATCGTTCGTTGATAATTACCATCAATGATCCATTTATCGCCTTGAAGTATCTTTTTTAATTTGCTGTCAAATTCCGCTTTAGTATAGTTAGTTTGATCTTTTTTGTGCCACAGCAAATCCAAATAAAGCAAGGGTAGGTCAGTTTTATCACGTAACTTTCTAGCAAAAGTACTTTTTTCAGTACCGGGACAACCTAAAATAATTACCTTTTGCATTTGATTTTTCTTCCTTAATTTTCTAATTTCAAACTTAATTTAATAGTAGTACCAGATTCTTAATTATTAGAAAATTTGATAAAACATTTTCATTTATATAAACTGTGAGTTTTAATAATCGAATCCAAAAATAATTTAGTAGGTTTAGAAAACACTTGATATTTTTTCCAAATGAGATTCACATCGGTTTTAATTTCAGGTGAAAGAGGTACACAAATGTAGTCAGTATTTGAATAATCAACTAAATTATCGAAAACCATTGCAATACTCAGATCACTTTCAACCATTTTTTGGGCACTCAAATACATACCAAAAGTACCAACAATATTTAAATCTCGAGTATGAAACCATTCATATAACAAACCATTATCAAGTGATTCCTGATAAAGAATCAAAGGCTGATCTAGCAAATCTTCTGGAGTTAGAAAGGCCTTTTTTGCTAAGGGATTATTCCGTCGCATCAACATTCCAAACCGATTTATTTGATGTAGAGAGATGTGCTGATAGATATTTTGGTCAACATTGCCAAAATAGAGTCCTAAATCAACTAATCCATTATTAACCATGTTCAAAATTGATTCATTATCGCCATTTTTAAGTTTTAAAGTAACTTTGGGATTATCAGAAATCAAAGCTTTTGCTCGTTCACTAATATAACGAATTGAATCGGTTTCACTGACACCTAATAAAATGTCACCAGCAATTTCATCATTACTGGCCGATAATTCAGCAGTTGTTTTAGCGGTTAATTTAATAATTTCGTTAGCTCGTTTTCGCAAAAGAACTCCATCTGGAGTGAGGGTTACACGTTTATTTTCTCTAGTTAACAACTTTTTACCAAATTCATTTTCTAATGCTTTGATCTGACGAGAAAGGGCCGGCTGTGAGATGTGTAGATATTCAGCTGCATGGGTAATATTCTCTTCTTGAGCAACAATGAGGAAGTTTTGTAATTGTTGTAATTCCATTTTTGTCCTCCATGGTTTTGACATGCATACAAGTTATGTCACATCATACTTAATCAGTATTTAACATTACACCCGATTGCATATATAGTAAATGACATAGAAAGGACGTAATTGTTTATGCCGAATAAAAACGAAATAATTGCGATTCTTAAAGACGCCGGATTGTCTGATTCATGGATAAATAATTTCTTACGATTACCAGTAACTGAACAAAACAATTTGTTAGAAGGATATCGAACTGATATTTTAGAACAGCTGCATGGCTCCAAGAAAAAATTGGACTGTCTCGACTATCTGCGTTATCAATATAAATTTTCACAACAAGAGGAGAAATGACATGACTAAATTAGCAAACGACACTAGAGTTTTTAAAATCAATCCCGAAATTGACGTGCAAAACGTACGATTTCAAAACCGTTATGGATTCACTTTAGCAGGTCACTTATATTTACCATTGAACTTTGATGATATGAAACAATATTCAGCTATCGTAATTTCGGGGCCTTTCGGAGCAGTCAAAGAACAATCAAGTGGTCTTTATGCTCAAACTTTAGCTGAAAAAGGATTTGTAACTGTAGCTTTTGATCAATCAACTACTGGAGAAAGCTCTGGATCAATTCGCAATGTTGCTTCGCCTGATATTTTTGTAGAGGACTTTTCGGCAGCTGTCGATTTTGTAGGAATGCAGAAGTTTGTTGATAGAGAAAGAATTGGGGCTATCGGTATTTGTGGTATCGGTTCACACGCTTTAACAGCAGCTTCAATTGACACAAGAATCAAGGCTGTGGCAACCTCAGTTATGTATGATATGTCAGATTCTATGTGGAAAGGTTTGAATTTTAATCCCAAAACTGACGAACAACGGAAAATTGAAAAAGATTATTTAGCACAACAACGTTGGATTGACGCTGACAAGGGAACTTTAGCAAATGGCCCTCATGAATTGAACTTTGATGCTAACAACAAGCCTATGACAGACATGGTTGGTCTACCCGACAAATTACCAGAAAATGCTGATCCAGTAACAGCAGCTTTCTTCAACTATTATAAAGGCCGCGCTTTCCATCCACGTTCCGTAAATTCGACTAATGGTTGGACCGCCACAACTCCATGGGGATACTACAATTTCCACTTGCAAGCACATATCGATGAAATTTCACCACGTCCTGTTTTAATCGTAACCGGTGAGAAAGCCCATTCCCGTTATATGGCAGAAGAATCATACAATCGTATCAAAGATCATAAAGAATTAGTCGTTGTACCAGGTGCTGACCATGTTGATTTGTATGATCAGATGGATAAGATTCCTTTTGATAAATTTGATTCATTCTTTAAAGAAAACTTGTAATAATCATAAGAGGAGTAGAGAATATGACTTTAAAAAATAAAGTGGTAGTAATAATGGGAGCTTCTAGTGGAATAGGTGAAGCAACAGCTAATCTTTTGGCAAAAAGTGGAGCCAAATTAACCATTGCTGCCCGGAGAATGAATCGATTGGAGAAAATTGTTCAAAATAATGTTGGAGCAGAAATCTTACCTGTTGCAGCTGACGTTTCAAAGGCTGATGAAGTGCAAAATGTGATTGACAAAACTGTTGAAAAATATGGCCGAGTTGATGTGATGTTTAACAATGCTGGTATCATGCCAGTCAATAATTTAGATGCGATTGCTCGCGATGAATGGCAGAATATTATGGATATCAATATTAAGGGTGTTTTGAATGGTATTGCAGCGGTTTTACCTGTAATGAAAAAGCAGCAAAGTGGTCACATCATTACTACTTCATCCGTTTTAGGATATGAAGTGTTGCCAGGTTATGCAGCATACTCAGGTAGTAAATACGCTGTACGTGCAATTATGGAAGGCCTTCGCCAAGAAGAACGGACTAATAATATTAAGACAACCGTTATTGCTCCGGGTACTGTTCAGACTGAATTATTCAATTCTATCAATAATCAAGAGATAAAAGAACAGCTTGAGAGTTTGAAGAATCTTCCTGGAGCGGATATGCAAGCCTTACAACCAGAGGAAATTGCGGAAGCAGTAGCATTTGTGATCAATACACCTAAGAATATGGCCGTCAATGAAATGGTTATTAGACCTACTGGTCAAGAAGTTTAATTTAATCGAGATTGAAGCTAATATAAAATACCGTTTAATTAGATAACTACCAAAAGTTGTCTTAATTAAACGGTATTTTATTAACGAAACTATTTTAAAACTATTATAAAATGAATATGCTTTTTCAATTCTATACTTCAATTATGTAAATAGTTGTAATTTTTTGATTATTAATAATTATCCAAAATCAATCTGATCCAACATAGCTTCACGTGATTCCTGATCCAATCCCAAATATGCCAAGGTCATCTGTTGACTACTGTGGTTCAATAACCGCATAACCAAACCAATATTATAATTTGACTGAACGTAAACCCGATAGGCTCCAGTTTTCCTCATAGTATGGGTACCCAAATAATTAATATCAAGTAAATCACCGGTTTTGGCCATTACTTTATAAAACTGCTTTTCAGTTATGTGCCGGTCTAGCCTTTGCATAGATGGGAAGAGCCAATCTGATTTCACTTTGTTTTCCAACAGCCATTTTTGATAGATCAATAAATCGCGAGTGATCGGTTTCAAATACAAAGTGTTCGGTTTGCCCGTTTTTTTATCGTGAATAAAGGCCGTTTTTCTCAACTCGTCATAATTATCAAACACATCGTTATATTTTAAAGCCAAGACATCTGAAACTCGAAGTAGGGTAGCCTTGCCAGTTTGGAAAATCGTGTAATTTCTTCTGCCATATTTAAAATTGCGTAATAACGTATCTTGAACTTCACTTAAAATATTACTGTCTTTAATCGGTAAAACTAATTGTTTCATTATTTCTCCATTCAAATTCAATCTATAAATTACTAAAATGGTCATCCATTAATCTTTGTTTTACGACAATTTCGATTTTAAAGGGTAAAATAGGCCGTTTTATAGGTTATTTATAACGGGGACTATTATTAAGTATTAATGATAAATAACCCCTAGACTTATATTGTAATTTTTTGAGACTGATGCGTCAATGTTTTACAGGGGTCATTTATTACAAATAACCCCTATTTTTGACAAAATTTAGCTATTTTTACAAATCTTGATTCTAAGAGTCGGTTGCCATATTTAACGGTCAACTACCCATTGACGTTTCATAGAATGCGCCTCTCAGCACCATCAAAATTAGGTCCTTAAAAGATAGAATTCGGACCAATATTCTAGAGCCACAAATCAACTGTATAATGACAATCAAGAAGTCTCAAAAAAAGTATGTCTCCCTGCGTAAAGAGAACATGCCTTATAGTTTTTTTACTGTATTTAATACATATTTAGATAAGTAGAATAGGTCGGGGAGTAATCGGTTTGTCCCAAGCTAAATCAATATCTTCCAACTTATAAGTTTCAAATGGAGTAGTCAGCTCTCCCTTAGCAGTCAAATCAAAAACATAACTGATTCCTTCTAGGTAATCTTTATCGGTCACACTTTTGATACCACTTCCTAATAACTCGATACCGGAAGCCCGTAAAAAGGCAGATGGCAGATCAATATCAGGCTGATTTGCGGATTGTCCAAGATTAGCAAAGCGTGTTGGGTAATTTCCCGGAGCGACTGCAATGGCATTGATTATTGCTAAAGCACTGTCGCCCCACAAGTAATCAATAACAGCGTCAACTTTATCAATTAGATATGGTTGTAAGTCTTTAATAAACTTTTCTCTGCCTTGAGGAGTTGTCACATCAAATGCGACAAAAGCATCGGCACCCAATTTTGACAACTTTTCAGCATTACGTCCGGTGACGATAACTTTTTTTGCACCTAAACTGTAAGCAATCTTAACAGCTAAGCTACCAGCACTGCCAGTAGCTCCATTTATTAAGACTGTCTGGCCTTTCTTTAAGTGAATTCGTTTAACTAAAGCGGTCCATGATGACATTCCAGGATTGGCAATAGCTGCTGCCATTATATCATCGACCTCATCTGGTACTGGTATGATCTGACTTTTATCAACTAAAGTTTGTTCAGCAAAAGCCCCAAAGGGAGCCACTGTTGTGAAAAAATAGACTCTTTGGCTATCTAATAATCCAACTCCATCCATACCGGCGACATTCGGATATGTTTTTGGCGAAGAATAGTGTTGACCAGTTGCACGTAGCTTAGCCAGATTATTCAATGAGGCTGTAGAAACGTCAATAACCACACTGTTGCCTGATGCAATCGGATTTTTAAAATCTTTATATACGGGTCTTTGACCTAATTTGTCAATAACTGCTGCCTTCATAATGAAACGCCTCTTTTCTGTTTAAACAGAAATTAGCATTATTATATGAAATTTGCAAAGATAGTGTAAATACGTTAAGGCAAGGAATATCTATCTTGGAAGTTTTGAAACCAATTACCTAAAAAAATGGATTGTCTCCTATAGAATACGGGGAACAATCCATTTTTTTGAAAACTTATAAAAATATTCTTTAAGTCTGTTAATTCAGTAGCGGTTAGTTTACTCCAAAATTTTAATAATATCTTTCAAATCTGATACTTCATAAGTAGGTGAGACTTTTTCATTCGCAACTTGATAGCGATTGAACCAAACACTATCGATTGACGCATTATTTGCCCCTTGAATATCAGCCGATAGGGAATCGCCAATTACTAACATATCTTTTCTCTGATATGGTTTTAGTTCATCTACGACGGCATCAAAGAACTTGGCATTTGGTTTGCTATAACCGATATTTTCAGCTAAAAACATTTTATCAAAGTAGTGTTCAGTCGCTGAATTATGGAGCATCTGCTTTTGTTTTAAAATTGTTCCGTTGGAGATTACTTCTAATTGATAATCTGCTTGTAAAGTTTCTAAGAGCATTTTGGCATGGGGCATTAATTCATGTTGAGTATAAAAGATCTCTTCATATTGTTGTTCCAGACCTACGCTGTCAACTTTTTGATCAAAGTAATCGAAGTAAGCTTGAAAACGAGTGTCGTTAAGTTGTTGCCGTGACAACTTGCCTTTTTCCAAATCACCCCACATTTTTTGCTGCAAATGGTGCCAGTGCAAAATGCGATCATCGGTAAATGTAAATGAAAAAGGCAATTCGAGTTTTTTGAGCGATTTTTCGGCGTTTAAGTCGGTGTCAAATAACGTTTGATCCAAATCGAATAAGATAACTGAATACTTCATGACTTCTCCCCCTGGTTAACTTGATTTAACAATAATTACTACTCATTATATCATTTTCAACTCGATTAATATTGGCTGATTGTAGGGGCAAGAAATGTTCAGATTGTCTATTGGAACTTCCAAAATCTGCATGCTTAGGACTATTTCGGAAGTCTTAGTGTGAGTAAGATTTGATGAAAGGTCGCTACTAATTCTGATAATTTTTCAGAAAACACTCAGTTTCTATAAGTTGAATCAAGAAAGCAACTGCCTAAAATTATAGCTGCAATCAAAATCAGTAATGTTTGCGTTAGAAATTATGTTATAGGGATGATTTTTTAATTTAAATTAGTTAGAAGATGATTTTTGTTGAACAAATTATCCAAACGTATGCAGTACAACGTTTTAATTGGCATGCTGTTTGTTTTAATGAGTATTGCAGCAATTGTAATTCTGAATTATCGGACTGGTTTGATCTTCTCAACTGGCGATTATCATTATCATGTCAATCGAATTCAAGCACTGGTATATTCATTTCAGCATGGTAACTTTTTACCAAAAGTGGATGGCTATTTCAGTGGTGGCTACGGTTATGCTTCCAGTATGTTCTATCCTGATATTTTCCTTTATCCAGCGGCAATCTTGAAATTGTTAGGAGTTTCATTGACCACTGCTTACTTAGTTGAACTCGTTTTGATCAACTTTGTAACTTTAGTTATTTGTTACTGGGCAGGGAAGCGGCTAGACTTTTCTACCAGACGGTCCTTATTGTTCACTAGTTTGTACTTTTTGGGTGCCTATCGTCTGCAAGTACTCTTTAGCCGTCAAGATGTCGGAGAATTGCTGGGGATGATGTTTCTCCCACTGATTTTGTCGGAAATGATCCGCTTTAAAAACGATGCCCGCAATCACTGGTACGTTTTAGCATTTGCGATCTTCGGTTTAGCGATGTCGCATTTAATTTCACTCGTAATGGCCATAACCTTTATGGCAATGTTTGTGCTCTTGAATTTTCAGAGCTTTTTTAAACTCAAGATAATTGCCAGTTTTGCCAAAGCAGCTGTTTTAGACTTCGGTTTAGTAGCTTGGTTCTACTTGCCTTTGATCGAGCAAACTTTGAGTCAAAAATTCACTCTTTCAACTGATCCACTCGTTAGCATCAATAATGAAAAGTTACCATTGAATCAACTAGTAACTAACTCCTTAAACAACCAGGTTTTCCATGCGTCGACGGTTAATTTAGGCTTAGTGATTTTTTTAGGTTTAGTTGCTTATACGATGTATAATTTTTGGCACAAAGAAAATCTCAGTTTGACCATCATTGCCCTAAGCTTGTTTTTCGCCTGCACACAATACTTTCCCTGGAACTTTTGGAAAGGTGACCCCTTGAAGATGATTCAATTTCCTTGGCGATTCTTCTCAATTATTTCACTGATCGTGGCTTACTTTATTGCTAAAGATGATTTACATCTGATGAGCATCAAGTACTTCAAAACTGCTTTAGTCTTAGGACTATTACTGTTTAGCTTTGATTTATCGCAAGATACTGTCCAAGCTTCTGCTTATGATTTGAAGACGTATTCTTCATATGATGAGCTCAGTTCTTTCATGATTGGGGCAGGACACGAGTATTTGCCAAGTAAAGTCGATTACAACGAGATTAATTCCAGTCGCCAGCTACAATATAATCCAAAAGATATCAATATCGATCGAACAACTATCAACGATAATGAAGTTAAATTCAACTTTTCTACTAAGAAAGAAAATTCTGCCGTCGTCTTGCCCTTATTTTACTATAAAGGTTATCAGGCAACGATGACTGGAAATGGGAAAGCCACCACACCAATGGAAAGTAGTCATGGCCTGGTCAAAGTCGTCCTTAAGGGCAAAGGATCGGTTTTAGTTCAGTATCACTATACTTTGGTTCAAAAACTCAGTCTGTTGCTTTCAGTTTTAACGGCAATCGGTAGCCTAGGATATGTCGTTTTTAAGAAAAAATTTGCAAGAATTAGACATAGAGTAATTAATGCATACTAAGCTATAGTTTTTTCGACTAATCTGTTATACTATCCATAAACAAGGGAGTAACTTGCAGAGATGTGGTTGCCTGTGACAAAATCGTCAACAAGACTTCGGTCTGGTTTTGTCTTAAAAAGTGAGACTTGTACGCCTATTTAGCGTGCAAGTCTCTTTTTTTACCCGGTAAATCGAGAGGAGAGTTCAAATTGAAAGAAAATCAAAGTACCACTCGTTATTATGCTTTAGATACCACAGAATTAATAAAACGCTTCGATACTGATGAACAAGGTTTGAACCAAAATGTTGCTGAACAACGTTTGACTACTGATGGACCCAATGTCTTAGCCCAAGGCAAGAAGCAGACTATCGTTCAGAAGTTCTTCAACCAATTTAAAGACTTCATGATTATCGTACTGCTGATTGCGGCAGTGATTTCCGGTGTAGTGGCTCAGGAATGGGCTGATGCTGGATTAATTCTTCTAGTTGTGATTATCAATGCAGTTTTTGGGGTTTTCCAAGAGTCAAAGGCTGAGGAAGCAATTGATGCTCTAAAAGAAATGTCCACTCCGGAAGCACATGTACGTCGTAATGGCAAGATGGAGACTGTCAGCAGCGAAAATCTCGTCGTCGGCGATATCGTCTTGTTGGAGGCCGGCGATATAGTGCCCGCTGATATCAGATTGATCGACTCGGCTTCAATGAAGATTGAAGAGTCAGCTTTAACCGGTGAATCAGTTTCAGTTGAAAAAGACACCCAAGTTCTATCAGATGAGGATATTCCTTTAGGTGATCGGAAAAATATGGCCTTTATGAACAGTAATGTTACTTACGGTCGAGGAACAGGAGTTATCGTCGCCACTGGTATGCAAACCGAAGTCGGACACATTGCCGGAATGATCAACAAAGCCGAAGATAACAGTACCCCTTTACAAGAAAATCTCAATTCTTTAGGGAAAACTTTGACTTGGTTAATTTTGATTATCGCCGCCGTCATCTTCGCAGTCGGAATCTTCAATAACCCTACTGGCTTACCGATGAATCAATTGATTGTTGAAATGATGTTAGTAGCCATCTCACTAGCAGTAGCTGCCATCCCTGAAGGTTTACCAGCGATCGTGACGATTATCTTAGCATTGGGAACGACCCGCATGGCGAAACGAAAAGCTTTAGTGAGAAAGTTACCAGCCGTGGAAACACTTGGTAGTACCGATATTGTTGCCTCTGATAAGACCGGCACTTTAACTCAAAACAAAATGACCGTCGAAAAATTCTATCAATATGGACAGTTGCATGATGCAAGCGACAAGATCACTGGTGCAGACAAGCTCTTACAAGTGATGACTTTTAGCAATGACACGAAGATTCAAAGTGATGGAGCCTTAGTCGGTGACCCTACCGAAACAGCATTAGTCCAATTTGGCTTTGATCACGGCTATCAAATCGAAGACGAATTGAAAAAAGAACCTCGTGTGGCTGAAGTACCATTTGATTCAGAACGTAAGTTAATGTCAACGATTCATCAATTAAGTAATGGACAATATCTGGTAGCTGTTAAAGGGGCACCCGATATGTTGTTACAACGTGTAACTAAGATTCAAGCTCAAATTGATCAGATTCGTGACTTTACTAACGAAGATCAAGCTGCCATTCTTCAACAGAATAAATCTATGGCTACTCAAGCATTACGGGTTCTATCGATGGGTTACAAAATCATTGATAAGATTCCGGAAACGCTTGATTCATCGACTGTTGAAACTAACCTAATCTTTGCCGGATTGGTTGGAATGATCGATCCAGAACGTCCGGAAGCTGCTAAAGCGGTAGAAGATGCTAAAAATGCTGGTATCAGACCACTAATGATCACTGGTGATCATCAAGACACCGCGGAAGCAATCGCCGCTCGATTGGGAATCATTGAACCGGGCGATGATGATGCCGTTATTACCGGGGCCCAGTTGGATCAGATGAGTGACCAAGAATTTGCCAAAAAAGTTAAACAATATTCAGTCTATGCCCGTGTTTCACCTGAACATAAAGTAAGAATCGTTAATGCTTGGCAACAAAAGGGCAAAGTCGTTGCAATGACAGGCGATGGTGTTAACGATGCTCCAGCCTTAAAGTCAGCTGATATTGGTATTGGGATGGGAATTACAGGTACCGAAGTTTCCAAAGGAGCTTCCGATATGGTTTTAGCCGATGATAACTTTGCTACGATCATTGTCGCTGTTGAAGAAGGCCGGAAAGTTTTCTCCAATATTCAAAAATCGATTCAATACTTATTGTCAGCCAACCTAGGTGAAGTTTTGACTTTGTTTATGATGACGATTCTTGGCTGGGATATTCTCTTACCAGTTCAATTGTTATGGATCAACTTAGCAACTGATACTTTTCCAGCGATTGCTCTAGGAGTTGAACCAACGGAACCAGGTATTATGAAACGCAAACCAAGAGGGCGTAAATCAAGTTTTCTTAGCGGCGGTATTGGTTCAGCCATCGTTTATCAAGGAATCCTTGAAGGTGTCATCACTTTAAGTGTCTACGCTTTAGCTTTAATGTTCCCAGTCCATACAGGTAATGCTGCTATGCACGCTGATGCTTTAACCATGGCATATGCAACTCTAGCTTTGATTCAGTTATTCCATGCCTTCAATGTTAAATCAACATATCAGTCAATCTTTAAGATCCATCCATTTAGAAACAGAGTCTTTAACTTAGGAGTTGTCGCATCATTTATTATGGTTGCAGCAACAATCGTTGTCCCAGGCTTCAACAAATTATTCCATGTGACAGAATTGAATCTGCTGCAATGGAGTATCGTTTTAGGAGCTGGCTTGTTAATGATCTTGATTGTGGAAATTGTTAAATTTTTCCAGCGTAAAGCTAATAAGAACTAAATTAGTTTTAACAGCAGTCCAGCAGTATAATAGCTGCAATATTACTAAAAGGGATGTTTATTATGCGTCGATTCTTAGTCATGATGTACCCAGGATTTTGTAACTACGAAATTGCTTTATTAACCGAAACTTTGGCTTTTACCAAAGACAAATGGCAATTGACTACTGTTGCTGCGGAAAAGAAACTCTATGAAGGTGAAGACCACATGCAAACTTTAGCCGAAAAGGAGTTCTCCGAAATCGATTCTCTCGACTATCAATTGTTGATTCTTCCCGGGATCACTGATTACCATATTCCTTTAGCTGATAGACGAAATATCGACTTTTTAAAGCAACTGAATACTCAAAGTAAACGTCCGCTGATTGCATCGATCTCTAGTTCACCAATTCTATTGGCCAAAGCTGGATTGTTGGATCAAACCAAGTTTATGGCAGGGCTATATGAAGAGGCCTATGATGAAAATACCTTTATCCCCAAACAGAATCTAACTCGAAAAGTTGTTGTAGCTGATAAGGGAATCGTCACTGCCAGTGGTCAGTTCTTTCGTGAATTTGCGATTGAGGTGTTACGTCAATTGGATTATGCCGTACCTGATGATTCTTTTGCTCCAGCACGAAAAGAGCCGCCGTACACAGATGAAGAATTGACTTACCGTTAAACCTTTGTATCTTCTTAAAATTTTTTTGCATTTGAATAGCCACTAAACTCATCTAACTAATGAAGTTTAGTGGCTATTTTGGTTGCCAATTTACTTTGTTGACGCTACTTATCGATTAGTATTTTTAATTTGAGCATAAAAAAAGAGGCTATCCGATAAATATTAAAGGATAGTCTCAAACCTATGTTGTTGGAGTTACCTCATCTTGTTCCTTTAAAGAATCGCAGACCGTCGTCTGTTTGAAACTTTAAACCGAATCATAACCTAGGTCAATCATCAAATACTAGACATTTCTACCTAACATTGAAAAAGAAGAAACATGTCAACAAAGAGGTTTTTTCTTATGCCTTGAGCATGCTATTCATGTAACTCGATCCCTTTTAGGGTCAGACGACCACTTCGACGAGTGGTGAGGTCTTATTTTAAATCTAATCGCCACACTGGCTTCTTATCAGTCTTTAAAGTTGAACAAAACTTAGCTTGTTCATCTTAAACTTTAACGGACCTGTGACCTTTATAGAGGTCACATCAGATATTATTTTCTACCCGGATATGGGGAAGAAACATATGGATAAAAGAGGTCTTATGCCCTAAGCACATTGTAATAATAACACGGTTAAATGATTATGTATCCTTTAAAGGATAGACGTATCGAATAGCCTGTAAACCTTGATTTGACGGCAAAAATCAGCTGTATATTTTTAGCCCCAATTTAAAATTTGAGTTAAACACAATTGACTATTTTAAAATGGAATATCATTTTAGGGATGATAATTTTGGTGAAAAAAATTTCGATATGACTAACGATAACTAAAAAAAGCCTCTTTGACCAATTTGAAACAACTATTTTGACATATTGTATGTTAAGGCCCAGCTTAGTACCTCTTGATTTACCATACCTTAGATTGTCTATATACTAAATTTGATAATTAATAATAATGTATAAACAAGGAGAATTTTATGACAACTAAAATTGGAATTAATGGTTTCGGAAGAATTGGGAGACTCGCTTTTCGTAGAATTGCTGAATTGCAAGGTTTGGGTCAAACTGATCTTGAAGTAGTGGCCATTAATGATTTAACCTCACCACACATGTTGGCACATCTTTTAAAATATGATACGGCGCACGGTAATTTTAAGATCGATGCGATTACCAATGATGACGATGCGATTATAGTCGACGGTAAACGCATCCCTGTGTATGCGGAAAGAAATGCTCAAGATTTGCAATGGGTTGAAAACGATGGCGTCGATATTGTCCTAGAGTGTACCGGATTCTATACTTCGATGGAAAAATCTCAAGCTCATTTAGATGCTGGCGCAAAGCGTGTTTTAATTTCGGCACCTTCTGGTAAAATGCCTACAATTGTCTACGGCGTCAATGAAGATACACTAACCAACGATGTGAAAATTGCTTCGGTTGGCTCCTGTACAACTAACTGTATTGCCTTACTAGCAGACGCTTTAAACAAAGAATTCGGTATCAAGGCTGGATCTATGACTACAATTCATGCCTATACAGCTACGCAAATGTTGCAAGATGGTCCCGAGCGTAATGGAAATGTTCGTGCAGCCCGTGCCGCTGCCCAAAATATTATTCCACATACTACTGGTGCAGCTAAGGCTTTAGGATTAGTTATTCCCGAACTACAAGGTAAGATGGACGGTCATGCGCAACGTGTACCCGTTGTAACTGGTTCGGTGACTGAACTTGTAGCCACTTTGGATCAAGAGGTTACTTTGGATGAACTAAATGCTGGTATTAAGAAGCATACTGATAACAGTATCTCATTTGGTTATAACGACGACGAAATTGTTTCATCAGATATTATCGGGTCGACTTATGGTTCGATTTTTGATCCAACGCAAACACAAATCGTTGGCAATGGGGCAGATCAAGTTGTTAAAGTAACCGCTTGGTATGATAATGAATCAGGCTTCACGGCCCAAATGATTCGTTGTTTAGAAAAATATGCAACCTTAGACTAAGTTTATACTAAGTCGTTAAAGTGTTGCCATATTCAAATAGCCACTAAACTTCATTTTGTAGATAAGTTTAGTGGCTATTTGGTGTCTTAAATGAATTCAATAGTGATAGCGACATTGAATAATTATTATATAGAGCTGATGCGATAAATATTTTCGTAAGTCAATCAATTGACGTACCTGATAGCGTACATTATATTATTCATTAGTAAAAAAGGAGGTATAGAGTCATATGCAAAGAACGGTCAATCCAACCCAAGCACGTAAGGATTTTTATAAAATAATCAAATCCGTAAATGAGGATTCTACTCCTATCGAAATTAATGGTAGATCCGAAGAGGACAGTGCAGTGATTATGAGTTCTAAAGACTATAGAGCCTTGCAAGAGACACTTTATCTCATGCATGATGGGAACCGCTTAATAAAGTACATAAAGCCGCTAAAGATGATTCAGGAGGCCTTGATATTACTAATGGTGTTGATTGGGATAAAATCTAATGCCAAAATATCAGGTGAAATTTCGTAAGTCATCTAGGGGCGACTTGAAAAAACTAAAGCATAGTCCATTACGAAAGAAGTTTGACGAAATAGTCCAAAAATTATCTGATAATCCATCTGATCCATCTGATAGTTTCGAAAGACTGGTCCCTCCAGAAAATAATTATTATTCTAGAAGACTTAATATTCAACATAGGATAGTTTATTCAATCGATGAAGAACACAAAATAGTTTATATTTATTCGGCTGGGAATCATTACGAATAATCAATAAAAGCAGTTATCTCGGATATGAAATCATTCGAGATGACTGCTTTTTGTGTATTTCTGATATTATTCAATTATAACTTTCCATTCGTAAACTGAGCCTCACCATTACCGAAACTCCAATCATCTTTACCATGAGGAGTAATATTTATCATGACATCCTATCGATGGTGGTCGCTTTGCTCTTGAAGCTCATTAGCAAGAAATTGGACGTTTGATTATTGATAAATGGGCACTATAATCGAGATTAGAAAATCACAAAACGCCACATGATCTGTAAATTTAGATTATGTGGCGTTTTATTTGCGTAAGAAAAGTTATTCTATCATTTTTTATTATTGATAAAATCAGCTAATCCCTGAATATCAATATTAGTTAATTCTCCTATTTCAGTTATCGGACCGATACTATTCTTTTCGATTCTTAAAATCTGGCCAGTATCAATATAAGATTGTTTTCTTAAACCCGATTCTTTCCATTGAATAATCTGATAATATTGTTTTTTTATTGAATTCGATTTTTTATTGAATTTACTAGTTATTTTATAGAAAGTTAATCTTTCATCAACATCTTGTAAGACAAGAACCGGACGTTTTTTGCCACCATATTACCATCAGTATAAGCTACATAAAGCGTGACAATCTCATTAATACCCGTCATCGTCATCATCCTCATACATTTTTTCTAGTTCTGTACGAGAAATATCTTTGACCGGTAAATCCTTAGTTGCTTCTAGCAGATTTTTCGTTGCAACTTCGCGCTCAGTCAATTTAAGATTTACAGGGTAGGAATCCGTAGCAACAATTCTTTTAAATAACATTGTAATAGCCGTAGTAGAGTTCATTCCTAAACTTGATAGAACATCTTCAGCTTTGGATTTTAGTTCCGGATCAACCTGAACTTGAATACGGGCTTTACGAATATTTTTACGTGGTTTATCCATAATACATACTCCCTTCAAATTTAAGCTTTTGCTCATTTACTACTCATATCATACTACTTTATGAGTATTTTAACACTCAATAAAGCTTATACATCATACTATATTTTCTTGTTTGAATTTTACCCACATACCAGAATTGTATTGCCTTAGCTGACACTGAAGATGTTCTTCCGCTATATTGATTCAGATAAGACTCCAAGTTTGATCAGTAAAGATGCTATTTCTTTCCGGTTACTCTAAATAAAGTGTTTTACTGTGATAAAATTCGATTTTTGCAAGTTTCATTGCTTGCTTAAGCAAAGTTTTCTTTGAATTTAAGGGGAAATCTTTTTGATAAAAACCTCTTTCTTTTATCAAATATTGATTATCATGACAAATTAAAGTCAAACTACGATCTTTTTTGTAAGTTAATATTTTTAAAGTCAAATCATCATTATTTTTAAACTGAGTTTTAATAATACTTTTTAGTTGAGTGATTTTTATCCTTTTCGTAATTTTTTTTGAACCTCCTTGTCAAAACTTCTTTTTTGCAGACTAGTACTCAAATAAAAGACAGAGGCAAGGTGATCTTTTAAACAAAAAGCTATTCGATAATTTTTTGAATCAAGATGAACCCTCATTTCAAAAGTTTGGTGGTCCTTATCTGTTCGAATTGGTTTGATTCTGTAAAAGTTATTATTTAAATTAGTAATTACTTTAGTTTCGATGATATTAATATCTTCGATACGGTTCTGTTTTGGGAATGAATTCTTTATTGAATCTGAAATAATTACGTTGAACAATATTATCAATCCTTTAGTGTTTAATAAGTTAACTTTTAAATAAATTAAGTAATTCGTCAAGTTATCTCAAGAACATTTTTACAATAATGAACTCATTGCATCCCAGCATAGATGAAACTAAAACCAGGGCCGCTGCCTGAAATTTATACTGACTCAATGATCAATTTCTCCGCTATTTAATCCCAAAATATCATAAGGACTGAGATATCTTGATTTCATGATAATATCTATAATCTCATCTGGACTCTCACGTTCTTTTTGATTCAACCATAATGACGATTATTATACATACGGCGCAAATGCCAAGCAAATTGATATGCTATCGAATACTTTTCCACTCATTTTCTTTGCGATTGCATTATTAGTTTGTTTGACAACTATGTCTCGTATGGCCGAACAGAAGCGTCAAAAAAGTGGAATCCTCATTTAAAAATATCATTTTTCCTGAAGAATCCAAGGTAACGTTTAGAAAAATTGATACAGTTCGCCCAAACGTTATAGAGTCCGCCAATAAATTATATGATAATAATACTGATCTGATGAAGAAAATAGGGAACTGAGATACTTCCAAATATATAATTTAAAATCTGTGATTTTTAATTTGTAATCAAATTTTAACTTATGAAGATTTTTCTAACGTGATATATTAAAATCCTGTTGTTAAATATAGGAGGGTATTAAATGCCACGTAATTTAAAAGAAGAAATTGTTTTCACTGCCATCATGGCTGGATTGATGGTACTAGTAATGACGGGATATAATGTTGCCATGGCTCAAGGACTCAGTAATGAGCTGCCAATGGCGATTCTAAGTGGTTATCCACTTGGCTTGATAGTTGCTATTATCTTGGATCTAATCGTTGCCTTGCCACTACAGTTATTGATAGTTGGACCAATTGCTCGTGGAGTATTAGGTACAATGCAAAAAGCTAGTGTTAAAAACGAAGAAACAGTTGAAGATGAAATTTAATGAAAAAGCATCTCAATCAGAAAATAAAGATCTGATTGAGGTGCCTTTTTTACTAGTTATTTAGATTAGTAATGATAACGACATTGAATAATAATGATTGAATCCTTTGTTACGGTATAAACAATACGATCTGTTTTATTAATTCTTCGAAACTAACAGTTATCGAGGTTATATTTCAAGGGTTCAGGCTCCGATTCCTTCAAAGGGATGTCGAACGATTTCATCGATTATTTTATTCAGTGATTTCAGAGTCTTTCGATCCTGCTTTTGCCAGTATTGATAGTCAAAAAGGGCACTGATCGTAAAGGAAACTCGATTAATTTTCATGAGATAGTTTATCCCATTCAGCTTTTGATAACGTCTTTATATCACCATTTTTCAATTGACTTAAAGACTCATCCAAGTTTCGACGATTCTCTGCCGTACCAAATAAATACATCGTTTCCTTCCAAGATTCATATTCTTTCTCAGACATGATCACAACATTACGATTCTTTGGTTTTGTAATAATAACGTGATCATCGTAATCAACCACATCATCGGTAATTTTTTTTAGGTTTTTTCTGGCTTCCGAAATATTAGTAGCAGTAGTTGCCATAAGTAACACTTCCATTCATCAGTGATATTGTACTATATTACGTACAGTTCATCACTTTATTGTACTTGATACAGCACCTTTTAAAACGATTTTGTCCTATCAATATCAAGGATAAAGTGATAGGTTAAAACCTTCCTAATAAAGTTTCTACTTTGCTATTGTGATTCAATAGGACAAATTTTAGGAACTATACCAGCTAAGTTGTTAGGCAATAAGTTAATTTCAACGATTTTTAATAAAATTGGCTTGATAGGAGCAAGTTTGAATATTCCTATTTATTCTATAAGGATATTAAAAGTATTGGTTTCAGTATAAAGTTTTTCATATTATATATTTGAACCTGTAAGTACAATTCAAACGTATGACATCGACATGCCAAAATTAAATATTTGCATTAAAAGTTCTGATGCCAAAAGAACTGACTTTAAATAAATCCGTTAGCTGAAGAAAAACTGTCGGCCGACGTTGAAATGTTATTTCTTTAGACAACTTCTGCAAAAATGCTTGAGCTAGATTACTTAATGGAATTGAATCAAGTTAAGCAAATAAAAAAACAATTCGATTATGAATCTCTAATAACAGACAACAGAAAGATTCAAAAGGAATTGCTTTTATTTTAAATTAAGAACTTCATAAAAATAGAGAAGTAATTTGGCTGAAGAGAGCTATTTGTTTATTTGAGGTTACATAATACATATTATAGGAAGTTAGATATTTTTACCAAATAGGGCTAGTTTATTTAAATAATTTAATGTATCAGTTCGATAATCATATTTCTCAATGATCTCATTCAACGCCTGATCATTATGCGTGAAAGCTTTGCCGTCAGTAAATATTTTGCGATACAGTTCAATAAATGGCAATTGATTCTCTGCTGCGAACTCTAATTCATCTTTGATCGAGTAATCAACTTTTCTGAAGTCGATTCCAGCATAACTGTCGGCATTAAAAGTTAAAATTGCATACTGAGCGCGTCTGTCAGCACTGAATTTTGACCAAGCTGTATATGGTTGACCAATTGATCCAGGATTAATGATTAGTTGATCGTGACTGCTAGTTCTTAATAATTGATGATGTGTATGACCATAAATAGCCATATCATAAGGTTTGCTGAACAATAATTGGTCAAAATTCGTCTGTTTTTCATATGGTAAAAGCTGATGACCATAGTTTTGGGCTGGATAATTGTGTGATAAAGCTATTTTTAAGCCATTTACCGACGTTTCTAAGGCAATTGGCCAAGCCTTGATTTGCTGAAGATAGCGTGATTCAAGGTGATCCTTAACGTATTTGACTAATTCAACAATGTAGGGCGTTTGTGGCTGGTCCAGGTATTTTTTCCCGATGGCTACAATATCCTCAAATAGGAAATCGTCCCAATTACCACGAATCATCAGAGTAGTATTAATTGAATTGAGCAATTTTAAGATTGAATTTGCTCCAGGTCCTGGCATTAAAAGGTCGCCAAGAAACCAGTATTCCGAAACTTTTTGCTTTTTTGCGTCAGCAATTACACTACGAAAGGCCGTATAATTGCTGTGGATATCTGATATTAGGGCTACCTTCTTCATTTTGCTGCCTCCCTGCTTAGTCCCTCTTGCTTCAAATTCATTTTACACTTTCTGCTCCTGACCGTTAATTAATGTTTTTGTTTTCTATTATTATGTTTTCGTAAAACATTTATTTAAAATATTTGTTTTAAGTTATTTTTTGCATCAAATATATGCCTTAAATTGCTCATTTCACGATTTCTAACCATGAGTTCATCATTGGACATTCATAGAATACGCTTCTCAGCACTTTCCCACCCCATTAATTAGTCATTATTTGACATTTATTTAGACTAATAACCTATTACATCTAATTGAATCCTTGATATAACAGTGTTTTTAATTATTGCTCTCCTACTCCCTTTTTTTGGCTAAAAAGGCAAAAAAAATAATCAATTATTGAATTGATTATTTAACTGACCTGTTCAGCTTGATAAGTCTTGATTTCTTGAATGAAACTTTCACCGTATTGTTCTAGTTTTACCTTACCTACTCCACTCACAGCCAAGAATTCTTGGCTATTAGTTGGTAAACGAACGCACATATCTTTCAAGGAACGATCCGAAAAGATCATAAACGGTGGTAAAGCTTGTTTACGTGCAAATTCCAACCGCAAACTCCGTAGCTTTTCAAATAAAGCGACATCAAAACTACCATCGGCCAATAAGGTCTTACTTGGGGTGACTTGATTGACATCATGCTTCTTAGCGACATTCAATTCCCCTTTTAGAACCGCTGCGCCTTTTTTAGACAGCATCAAAGTCGGATACTCGCCGCCACTACTCTGCAAGAAGCCATTAGCGGACAAGAATTCAATGAGGCGACTCGTCTCTTTTAAAGTACGGTCTTTAAAAATGCCAAAAGTTGATAGTCTTTCAAAGTGACGCCAATCGTTTGCAACATCATCTTTACCGACTAACACTCTGGTAGTTACCTTTTTGCCATATCTTTGACCCATTCTCACGACGCAACTGAGAATCTTTTGTGCATCTGCCGTCACATCATCCAAATCTCGATCATCTAAACAATTAGAACAGCGGCCACAAACAGTAGTATCGCTCTCACCAAAATAATTCAAAATGAATTTCATTAAACAAGTTTCAGTTTCAGCATAACGACTCATTTCGAAAAGTTTATTCTTCAAGCTTAATTTATATTGGTCATCCCCCATTGATTTATCAATGAAGAATTGGTGCAACCGCAAGTCAGCTGGCGTATAAAGCAAAATTGCTTCAGCTGGTAAGCCATCACGCCCTGCACGGCCAACTTCTTGATAATAGCTTTCAATTGTTCCAGGAATAGTAAAATGAAGCACGTAACGAACGTTAGTCTTATTGATCCCCATACCAAAGGCATTGGTCGCGACAATTACATTGATACGATCGAATAAGAAATCCTCCTGCTGAAGATGGCGTTCTTCATCGCTAAGACCCGCATGATACCGACCAACGCTGACATCATTTTCTTTTAAGAAGTGGTAAATATTGTCAACGTCTTCACGACGGCCAGCATAGATGATCCCTGACTCATCAAGATGAGCTTTCACATAATTTAAAATATATTCCGGTTTATCGACGCCACGTTCAATCTTTAAAGCCAAATTATCTCGATTGAAACCAGTCTTAACAATATTTTCTGCTGGTACATCCAAAATACTTGCCAAGTCATCTTGCACTTGTTCCGTAGCCGTAGCCGTTAGAGCCAGCCAAGCTATTGAACCTGGTAATTGTTTCAGTGGTTGAATCATTTTCAAATAGCTACCACGAAAATCATGACCCCAAGATGATAAGACATGTGCTTCATCGATTGCAATCAATGAAATATCTAATCCTGACAGCCAACTATAGAACTCATCATCGACGATCTTCTCTGGCGCCACAAATAAGAGCTTGACCGCACCGCTCTCGATATAGCGCATTCTTTCTTCACGGTCATGCCACTCAACTGTACTATTCAAATACGTAGCCGGAATCCCAGCTTCAATTAAACTGTCCACTTGATCCTTCATTAAAGAAATCAGTGGAGAAACGACTAAGGTTATTCCTGATAAAATAGTTGCCGGTAACTGGTAGCAAATTGACTTGCCACCACCAGTTGGCATGATCCCCATCGCCTTTTTACCGTCCATGACCATTTCAATCAGTTCTTTTTGACCAGGTCTAAAAGTGTCATAACCAAATTCTTCTTTTAAGATGGCCTCTAATTTCAAATTTAAGTCTCCTCATCACATGAAAATAATCTTCTTAAAGCATATCACAAACTACTACAACAAAATTATCTTGATGCCTTTACACCTAATTGAAATTACGAAAGTCCAGGCTATTTTTCTAACTCTAAGAGTGATTTCTTCATTGACATCCCACCACGATAACCACCTAATTGACCGGTTTTGGTTATTACTCGATGACAAGGAATGACCATCAAGAGTGGATTTTTTCCGACTGCTGTACCGACGGCTCGACTTGCTTTATCATGGCCGATCTTTTGTGCTAATTGAGTATAGGTCGTCGTCTGGCCGTAAGGAATCTCTTGCAGAGCCTGCCAGACATTTTTTTGAAATTCAGTTCCAGAAATATCGAGCGGTAAAGTGAATTGTTTACGTTGACCACTAAGATATTCTTTGATCTGGTCAAAATAAAGCTTATTTAGTTTAGTTTCAACTAATTCAGCGTCAGGATAAAAACGGCTTAATTCTGATACATCCTGATCTTGTGATCCAACAAAAGCTAAACCTTCTTCGGTTGCTGCAATTAAATATTTATGACCTAGGATTTCATAGTCTTGATAAAAGATTTTTTTCATTATTTACACCTACTTTCAAAAGTTATGGTTTTATTTGCCAAATTTTTCTTTATATTCCTTGACTAAATCATGTGATTTATTCAGAAACTTCGAGCTGTCAGTAAACGTTTGACTGACAAAGTCATAGAAGATCATGTCAACCAGCATAAATTGCGCTAAGAGTGAGTTAGTGGCTGCAATCCGATTGGGACTCTCTTTAGGCTGTGAAGTATGGACAACAATTTGGGCAAGCTTACTCAAATCATTCGTTCCAAATTGAGTAACTGCCGCCACGGTCAACCCAGAACTTTCTGCAAATTTCGCTGCCGCTAGAGCTTCAGGTGATTCTCCCGAATTTGAAATGATCCAGAGAAGATCGTCATGATTAGCATTTACCAGTTTAGGCAACAAAATGTTCAAATCATTGTCAGCCATTGTGGCATAACCTAAGCGATTCCATTTTTGAGCGATATTTTGTGCAGTTAGATACGACGCCCCCACGCCAAAGACAAAGACGTTAGTGGCTTTAATGATAGCTTTGACTAAACTGTCAACCGCACTTTCATTGACTTGATCGGTCGTTTCCGCGATCGACTGCAAAGCATTGTTCAACAGCTTTTCTTTGATGGAATCAAAAGGCTCCTGCGCTAAAATATCGATTTCTTTACTGGGATTAGCTTGATCCTTAGTTAAGTCTGATGACAACAGAATCTTTAACGTCGTGAAGCTGTCGATCTCTAAACGTTTGGTCAAGCGAATGACTGAAGCCGGACTAGTTCCAGCAACGGTTGCTAATTGTGCCGCAGTCATTTTGATGGTTGCTTGCGGATTCTCTAAAATATAATTAGCAATCTTACTTTCAGCCGTTGATAATTCATTCTTAGCATTGACGATCCTACCTCTAACTGACATGTGACCACTCCTTTTACGTTACATTTTATCAAACTAGCTTGCCACCGAAGAGAATTTTTTGATCATTAACGATAAAGTGAGCTTTTCATTCAATAAAAAACTAGTTGCTAACGGCACCTGTTCAATCAACTTATTGCAAATTCGAAAAAATTAATTATAATTGAACTATTAACAATGTAAGCGCATTAGTAATTTTACCACGGTCAAATACCAGTAACTAATTGCTATGAACTTCAAGGAGGAAGATTAATTATGGGGTTATTCTCTAGAAAAAAGAAAGTTGACGAATTCGTTGCACCAGCCACTGGTGATTTGATTCATCTTGAAAAAGTTAGTGATCCAGTCTTTTCCCAAAAATTAATGGGTGATGGTTTTGCCATTGCTCCTAGTGAAAGTGAGATCGTGGCACCGATCGGTGGTGTCATTGGTACCGTCTTTCCTACTAAACACGCTTTAATGATTACAAGTAAAAATGGTCTGGAAGTCATGTTACACTTGGGAATCGATACGGTTGAACTAAAGGGCGCTCCCTTTGAAGTTTTTGTCAAAGAAGGCGATACAGTTGCCTCCGGAGAAAAATTAGCTACGATGGACTTAGATCAAGTCAAAGCAGCTGGTAAAGATACTTCCATCATGGCAATTATCACTAATTCTGATGCCGTTAAAGCAATGGGTGATTTTTCTGATAAGAATGTTACGGCCGGGGACGCTGTTTTATCGATCGATGTTAATTAAATATCTTTTGAGCTAGGATGATCTAGCTCTCTTTTTTTACGCTCAGATATAAAAATGTATAATATTTAAGGAAGGAGGTTTTATTATGGTCAAAATTCCCTACTTAACTGGCTTTGAAGCCCATTTAAAAACGCGTCATATTTCCGAAAAAGCTCACACGGAGTATCTCAACTCGTTAACTGATTTTTTCAACTATACGATTCAACATAATCTCGATTATAAAATCTCCGAGGATATTAAAGAGATTCATGAAGCCGACGTACGTCATTTTAAAGACTTCATGCTTGATAACTTGAAATTATCCGCTAGTACGATCAACAAAGTACTTAGCAATTTGAACGTTTACTTCAAATACCTCTTCAGCGTTAAAAAAACACCGGAAATACCAACTTTAAACATTAATAGTGTAACTGTCCCTAAACAAAGTGATTTCCCCGTAGAAGTCTTTTTAAAGCTTGATGATTACCTTAAAGCTGATCTAAGTATTTATACTCGGCTACTGATTTTGATCATCGCTAAAGGTTTCAATTACAAAGAAGCGATGGCTGAAGGCTTTTATCGCAAATTTCAACAGATCGACTTCAATCAAACCGAACAACAATTTTTAAATTTATATCAAAACTTTATAGAACCTTATCGTTCATTTTGGAATAATGATAACCTATTCTTGAGTCGCAACCGAGGAGCTAATTCGCCTCTTTTGACCGTCCCCGCTATTCATCGTGACCTCAAAAGAGATAGTGAAATAACTAAGCTTGATCTGGCGCCCAAGAAACTATATACAACTTTTATCCTCTTAGCCTTGAGTACCAATAGTCTGACAACTGATCAGCAAAGAGCCCTCGATGCCTTAGATACCCCTTCTTTGATGTATTATCGTCGCCTCAAACGCGAGACAAATTTTAAAGTATAGAAAGTGAAATTATGGAAAATATTGCAGTTTATTGTGGTGCCTCCACTGGTAATGAAGAAATTTTTACCTTAGGTGCCGAAAAATTAGGTCATTGGATCGTGGAAAACAACTATGGTTTAACATATGGCGGCGGCCGTTATGGATTAATGGGTGTGATCGCCAACAGTGTCCTTGAAAAAGGCGGCTTCGTCCATGGAATCATCACTAAGGAACTAGCTGGCCGAGAATTATCACATAATACTCTGTCAAAACTCGATGTCGTCGAAGATATGTCACAAAGAAAGCAAGCCATGTTGAATGACTCGATTGCAAACATTGCCCTTCCCGGAGGTCCAGGAACTTTGGAGGAGATTTCCGAAGCCTTCTCTTGGACAGTGATTGGTGACAGTCAAAACCCTTGTATCTTTTACAACATTAATCACTATTATGACAAATTGGAAAGTTTCTTCGACTCAATGACAGCTAATGGCTTTATGGAAAAAAGGACCCGCGACACCTTATTATTCAGCGATTCTCTGCCAGAAATCGGAACTTTTATCAAGTCATATACGCCGCCAACATTACGTCATTATGCTGGTTAACTTGAGCAAATGATTTAACTATCGAACTAATTGGCGGTATATTCTAGTCGTCAGATAGAGAAAAGCTATCTGACAAATATACTCCTTAGATATACATTACAAAAAAATATAATTTTCTCATTAATACTACGTATAAATAAGTATCCTCCCAATTTGTATAGTTAATAAAGATAGACCAATTAAATTTATAAACTCTCTGATATGAAAAAAGCACGCTGGAATCGATCTCCAACGTGTTTTTTGTTTGCTTTAAAGTAAAGTTGTGACTGCTCCTGCAATTACGACCAAGACTAAACCAGAAATAATATAAACCATTTCCTTCTTGGTCTTGCCTTCATGCAAGATATAAATACTACCAATCGTTGCAATGACCACATTCATCTGCGACAAGATAAAACCTGTTGCCAAACCATTAACGTTTGGTCGAGCAGAGATTAAATATGTCAAAGCAGCAAAGGCAAAGAAGAAACCACTGATAATATTAGTATAAGAACTCTTAGTTTTGAAAGGTTGAGTTTGACGATTGCTCTTAGTTGCTAGAGCAAAGATCGTTGCTACCACAGCCATGCCCAGTGCTTGAGGTAAGAAAGCTGAAAAACCGCTGACCTTAACTCCTTGAGGAAAAGCGGAATAACCTAGATAACCGATTTCAGCACAGGCAACCAACAAGACACCCTTAACGGCATTCATCCCGCCATCAGACTTCGGCAATTTCTTTTCGCTAAAAGTCGTTAACCAGACACCGACGATGATCAAAATAATAGCTGAAAAGCCAATCAATTTTGCTTGTACGCCTGCCCATTCACCTAAAACGATCACGCTCCATAGTGAAGCTCCAATCAATTGAAAACCAGTTGAAACCGGCATAGTTCTGGAAACACCCATCTCAGCAAAAGCATAAAAAACTAAAATTTGTCCTGCGGCCCAGAAGACACCTGATAAGAAGGTAAACAGCAAAGCCTTGCCGCTCAACATTGGTGTTTGTTTGACCAAGGCAACTACGATGGCAAAGATCAAGGTACCGTATGTAGTTCCGAGGATCTGATTGACCGGTTTACCTCCAAATTTACCAGTTAAGATTGGGAAGAATCCCCAACCAATCATTGGCATAAGACCAATCAATAAATTTAATGCATTCATTTATTTGAACTCCCTTATAAAAAACTCTCCATTTAAAATCAAGTTGATATTTCACAATAATGTTGATTTTGAACAATGCTAGTATTATATCAGAAAATAGAATGCGTTTTCAAGATTTACATTATTTAAAATTATCATTTTTCATAATTTATTTTTGAAGGCATAAATAGCTTATACCTCTAATTACTGCAGAGATAGTCTTTTAAGCAAAAAAAATAAACTGACGACTTATCCAGTTATCAGTTTATTTTCAATAATAGCTTGAAATTTTATTTGAATTGTTCATCCAATGGAGGAACAACTTGCTTCTTACGTGAAACAACACCAGGCAAGGCAGCCTTGTTATCATTTACTTTGGTATTAAGAGCTGTTTCAAATTTAGCGATAGGATCTGCATCACCGATAATTAAACCAGTAGTGTCACTAGTCAAAATATTTGTGATCAAAAGTACGAACAAGTTATAACCCTTGTCAGCATTTTCAGCCTTAATATCTTTAATGAATTCAGCTTCACGCTTCAAAGTATCATCAACATCAACTGTGTTAACTTGGGCAACACGTACACTTGTGCCGTTCATATCAAAGCTCTTAGCATCCATATCGATCAATTCTTGAGTTGATTTGCTGTCTAAGTTTGTTCCAGCTTTCAACATTTCAAGACCATATGATTCATAGTCGATGCCAGCTGTTTGAGCAAGACTCTTCAAAGCAGCACGATCTTCGTCAGTAGTTGTTGGTGATTTCAATAGCAAAGTATCGGAAATAATTGATGAAGCCATGATTGCGGCGATTTGACTTGGAATTTCAACATCATTTTCTAAGTACATCTTCCAAATAATTGTACTTACACAACCAAGTGGTTCTGCCCGGTAATAAAGAGGCAAAGCTGTTTCAAAGTTAGCAATTCTGTGGTGATCGACAACATGCGTTACTTCAACATCATCAATATCACTGACGCTTTGTTGTCTTTCGTTGTGATCTACTAACATAACTTTTTTAACTTCGCCGTTGATAGCAGAAATAATTCTTGGGAACTTAACATTAAAGTGATTGTAAACAAATTTTGTTTCAAGATTTGGTTCGCCCAATGCGACCGCTTCTGTATTGTATCCCAATTGATTTTGTAAATATGAATATGCAATTGCTGCTGAAACAGCATCTGTATCAGGATTTTTGTGTCCGAAAACTAATTCTTTTTCCTTTGGCATGTGTACTATACCCCTTTTTAATATTTATCTAGAAGATTTAAGACGATCAATGTAACTCATTTCGTTCAAGAAGTTATCCCATTCATCTAAGAATTCCTGAATCCGTGGAATCTTTTCTTTATCCTCTCGATATACAAATGATAAATCACTTGATATGGCTGGTTCAAGTGGTGTTTGGTAAAGTTTAAACATTGCTTTGTGAGCAATGCAAAAACTCAATGGTAAAACGGTGTAGACGTCCTCAGATTCTTGAGTAAATTTCAATAACTGATATGGCGATGAAAAACGGGCTACGACTTGTGGTGCGTCGACTAATGCATCCCTAAAACGTTCTCGCAACAGTTCAGAGAAATAATAACTTTGTAAATAAGTCGCCCAAGGTTTGGTGATCGCGTCTTTGTAACTGATCGACTTACGTTTGCTAAATTTCTCATTGTTGTGGATCAACATGATATTGTCGCTGATGATCTTCTTGGACTTATAAATCTTCCAACTCTTAATATTACGATCTGGTAAATACATAATTGCAAGATCGATGCGATTATTTTGAATATTATCCCAGAGTTCTTTTCGAGTTAAGAGATTCAAGTCGATCACAACATTGGGATTGATTTTGTTGTATTCAACGATAAAGTCCTCAATTACAACTGATTCAGCCGTCGATAGTAAGCCAATGCTGATCGTACCGCTTTTTTCAGATGAAGCTTGTTGAATCTGGTCAGTTACATTATTGATTAAATCAAACATCTGATGAGTTGCTTTCAACAGCGATGTTCCGGGATCTGTCAGATAGATTTTCTTACCGACGCTGTAAAACAACGGTGCTCCAACAACTCGTTCGATTTTTTTAATTTGTTGCGTCAAAGCCGGCTGCGTAATGCCTAATAGTTGAGCCGTCTTGGTATAACTCATATTCTTGGTCAATTCATCAAAGTAATTTAGAGCTTTGGAACTAAAGACTCTTCTTGATTTTTCGTCCAGCAATAAAAGAATCCTCCTCAGTATTTGTACAAGTAAAAATTAATGCAATTTATAAGATTAATCATACTATATAAACTTAAACATTGTTATTTATATTACATATTTTCTGTAATTTTTTTTACAAATCTGATTGGATTACCATCAGTTGCTGGATCCATGATAAATGAACCGTTGGAATAACGATCAGTGCTTTGGTGACTGCTACGATCGATTGTTATCTCTTGATTGGTATCGGTAATAACCGATAATTCCATCTCATTAGACAGATTAGTTACTAAGCTGATGCGATGTGGTTGTTTCTTCAATTCCCTTAATGTCAAGACTCCTCGACGGGCACGACTAGTTACCGGGATTTCAGAAAGTTTCATTTGCTTGAAGGAACCACGTTGTGTCAAGACGGCGATTTTTTCTTCATCATCGTTGGCTAAGAAGTATCCAGCCAATTGGTCATCATCTTTCAGACTGACGAATTTCACACCCATAGCTTTGCCACTGACAACTGGTACTTCTGAGATTGGGAAAGCTGAAGCATAGGAATGCTTGGTAAAGACATAGACTAAGTTTTGTGCATCACTTGGAACATAGTAGACATCCATCACTCGAGCCGCGGCGTCTTTGATCTTACAATACTTCGAAGCTCTGGACTTGTAAGTTCGACCAGGCAAGAGGTCACTAAAGGAAACTTGCTTAATGTAATTTTCATTAGTTGCGGCTAAGAAGTTGCCTTTTTGCTTCAAATCTTTGAAGACGAACGCACGTAGGATCGATTCATCGCTATCAAGACCAATTTCTTGAGATAAATGCGAGCCCATATCCTTCCAACGACTGTCGTCGATCTCAAAAATTTGACGATAGATCAAATTACCTTTATCAGTAAAGATAAAGAGATGATCCAAGGTATTAACATTTTGATCAATAATTGGATAATCTTCATCTTTTAGACCATTGTCATCTGCAGTGGAAGCTTGATAAGAACGCAAGCTACTACGTTTGACATAGCCATCATGACTGACCAATAACCGGACATCTTCACTAGCGACCATGACACGAGTATCGACTTCAATCTCTTCGACTTGTGCTTCGATCTTGGTACGACGTTGATCCGCATAAGTATTGCGAACTTCAGTCAATTCTTTTTTGATAACTTTCATCAAGGTACTGTGATCTTCAATGATCTTCGTCAAAGAACTGATTTGATCTTTCAAGCCCTTATCTTCTTTTTGAAGTTCGGTCACATCAGTATTAGTCAAACGGTAAAGTTGTAACGATACGATTGCCTCGGCTTGTTCTTCCGTAAATTGATATTCTTTCACCAAATTGTTCTTCGCATCTGATTTATTCTTACTGCCACGAATCGTCTTGATTACTTTATCCAAGATCGACAAAGCTTTGATCAAACCTTCAACGATATGCAGACGTTTCTTCGCTTTAGTTAAGTCAAATTGACTACGGCGTAAGACCACGTCTTGTTGATGTTTGATATATTCCTTTAAGATCTGGACCAATCCGACTTGTTGAGGCCGCATGTCAGCGATTGCCACCATGTTGAAGTTATAAGAAATTTGCAAGTCAGTATTTTTGAACAAATAGTTGAGAATTCCTTGGGCGTCGACATCCCGTTTCAATTCAACAACAATCGACAAACCTTGACGATCACTTTCGTCTCGAACTTCCGCGATACCATCGACTTTCTTCAAGACTCGGATTTCGTCCATCTTTTTAACTAATTGAGCTTTGTTGACCTCATAAGGGATCTCAGTGATGACAATCTGTGATTTATGACCACGAATCTCTTGAATCGATGTCTTAGAACGTAAGTAAACTTTGCCTCGCCCTGTTTTATAAGCATCTTTGATTCCAGCCTTGCCTTGTAAAATACCACCTGTAGGGAAGTCTGGTCCCTTAACGATTTTCATCAATTCATCCAAAGTGATATCGGGATTATCGATCATCTTAATCGTTGCGTCGATCACTTCACCCAAATTATGTGGTGGAATCTCAGTCGCATAACCAGCTGAAATACCAGTCGCACCATTAACTAGCAAGTTAGGAAAACGTGCTGGTAAAACTTTGGGTTCCTTTTCAGTATCATCAAAGTTCCATTCTTCATCAACAGTGTCTTTGTTGATATCACGTAACATTTCCCCAGAGATTTTACTCAAACGGGCTTCAGTATAACGCATGGCAGCTGGTGGATCACCATCCATCGAACCATTGTTACCGTGCATTTCAATCAAAGGATTGCGTAATTTCCAGTCTTGGGATAAACGGACCATCGCTTCATAAATTGAAGAGTCACCATGGGGATGAAAGTTACCCATGACATTACCGACACCCTTAGCGGACTTACGAAAGCCCTTGTCATAAGTATTGCCATCCAAAAACATTGAATACAAAATTCTTCGTTGAACAGGCTTTAAACCATCACGAATATCAGGTAGAGCACGTTCTTGAATAATTGATTTAGAATATCTCGCAAATCGATCTCCCATGATTTTTTCGAGCGAAATATCTTGAATTTTAGAAGAATTTTCAGTCACTATCTATCACCTATTCCTTATTCAATAAATCGTCAACGATTTTACTATCAATTGGGTCAGTTTCATCATCGACTTTTTCCAAAATATTGTCGCCTTCTTCTGTACCATTGAAACGAACATTGCTTTCGATCCAATCACGACGAGGCTTAACTTTATCACCCATCAAGGTAGTAACTCGGCGTTCGGCTAAGGCTGCATCATCGATATTAACCCTGATCAAAATTCGATTCTCTGGGTCCATCGTCGTCTTCCAAAGCTGATCAGCATTCATTTCACCTAAACCTTTGAAACGTTGTAGGTCGTAGCCTTTACCCATTTGCTTAATGTCAGCCTGTAGTTCATCAGGTGTCCAGGCATATTTAATTTGGGTCTTGGCACCTTTACCCTTTTGTAGTTTATACAGTGGCGATAAAGCGATGTAGACGTGGCCAGATTCAACTAACGGTCTCATGTAGCGATAGAAGAACGTTAACAAGAGAATTTGAATATGTGAACCATCATCATCGGCATCGGTCATGATGATCACCTTGTCATAGTTACGGTCTTCCAACTTAAAGTCAGCTCCGACACCAGCACCAATTGTATAGATCATTGTGTTGATTTCTTCGTTTTTGTAAATATCTTCCAGTTTAGCCTTTTGCGTATTTAAAACTTTTCCTCGCAAAGGTAAGATGGCTTGGAATTTCCGATCGCGGCCTTGTTTAGCAGAACCACCAGCGGAATCCCCTTCGACCAAGAACAATTCATTCTTATCGGCATTCTTAGATTGAGCCGGAGTTAATTTACCAGACAATAAACCATCGGTCTTTTTATTCTTTTTGCCACTCCGAGTACTTTCACGAGCTTTTCTAGCAGCATCACGGGCTTCACGAGCTTTTAAAGCCTTCTTGACCAACATTTGAGCCTGCTCACCATTTTCTAACAAGTAGAAACTCATCTGTTCGTATACTAATTGATCGACCGCTGAACGGGCTTGTGGCGTACCAAGTTTGCCTTTAGTTTGACCTTCGAATTGTAAGATCTCTTCGGGAATGCGGACCGAAATGATAGCTGACAAACCTTCTCGAACATCACTACCTTCGAGGTTTTTGCTATTTTCCTTGAGAAGCCCAACTTTACGAGCATAATCGTTGAACGCCTTCGTCAAACCAGATTTCATTCCGACTTCATGTGTCCCACCATCAGCTGTTCGAACATTATTGACAAAGGAGATAATATTTTCCGAATAACCGTCATTATATTGGCCGGCAAATTCGATCTCAATCTCTGAATTAGTTCCTTCAACGTAAAAAATGCCCCCTAAGACATCTTTGTCTTCGTTGAGGTACTTAACAAATGATTGAATACCATCCTCATAATGGAAAATATCTTGTTTTTCTTCTTCACCACGTTTATCTGTAATCGTGAATTTGACACCTTTTAGCAAGAAAGCTGATTCTCTCAATCTTTCAGCTAAAGTATCATAATTAAACTTTGTGGTTTGGAAAATACTTTTATCTGGTTTGAAGCTGATCGTCGTACCAGAGTCTTCTTTAGTTGTTCCAGTCTTTTTCAACGTTCCCACTGGATGACCACCGTTTTCGAAACGTTCCTCATAAACTTTGTGGTCACGGACAACCCGGACAGTCATCCACTCCGAAAGCGCATTCACGACTGATGAGCCGACACCGTGCAAACCTCCAGATGTTTTATAACTGTTCTCAGAGAACTTTCCACCAGCGTGAAGTACGGTTAAGATAACTTCGATCGTTGGCTTACCAGAAGCATGCATCCCTGTTGGCATCCCACGTCCATGGTCAACTACAGTAATACTGCTGTCCTTGTTAATTGTTACATTGATTTCTTTACCAAATCCTGATAAAGCTTCATCGACCGCATTATCAACGATCTCATAGACCAAGTGATGTAATCCACGTGAATCAGTGGAACCAATGTACATACCAGGTCTTTTTCGTACGGCTTCTAGTCCTTCAAGGATTTGAATCGACGAATCATCATAAGATGATTTTGGCATTTATATCATTCCTTTTCATTTACTACTCTTCCAATATTCTAGTATTATAACACTATTCATCTTATGCGAATGTACGTTCGCTTTCAAGAGAAATCTTTTACTTTTTCTAGAAATAGTGGATAATATCTAGGTTGGTATTTACATTTCCTTTAAAACACCATAGAGTTACAATATACCAAAAAAATAAAGCTAAGAGAGTGATTTTTTAATGAAACTTCTCATTTGTGTAATTTTAGCCTATCTAATCGGCTCATTTCCAACCGCATATCTCGTTGGTAAAATATTTTTCCATAAAAATATCTTCGACTACGGTAGTGGAAACGTTGGGACAACTAACGCTTATCGGGTTTTCGGTAAAACTGCTGGGACGGTCGTTTTAGTGATCGATATTTTAAAAGGAACCTTAGGCGCATTGATGCCAGTTTTCTTTGGTCTTAACCGTCACTTGATCCTATTCGTCGGTATCTGTGCTGTTATCGGACACTGTTATTCGATTTTCCTCAAGTTCCGTGGTGGTAAAGCTGTTGCTACTAGTGCAGGTATTTTACTAGCATACAATCCACTGTTGTTTTTGATCTGCTTTATCTTACTAGCAAGTATCGTTTACGTGACTAGCATGGTCAGTGTTGCTAGTTTAACGACGATCTTAGTCTTCACCATTATGACCCTCTTCTTGCATGACTGGATCTTAACCACTGTCGCTGTAATTGTTACTGTCATTATTTATTATCGTCATATTCCTAATATCAAGCGACTTTTGAAAGGTCAAGAGAATCTGGTTCCAATTGGTTTACGTTATAAAAAGCAACAAGCAAAGGCCAACGAAAAAAATAAATAAGGAATTTTTAAGCAAAACTAAAATTAGTTTTGCTTTTTTTATAATATCAATACTTTTAGGTACTGTTACTGATAGAATGAGTTTAAAGCGTTATCAATATGGGAGGAGTCAGTTATGGATCACAATAATAATTTGCCATCCAGAACGCAATATCAACGTTCTTTGCGACGCAAAAAACAACATTTCTATCAAAAATGGTGGTTCTGGACCATTATCGTCTTAGTTCTCTTAGCTGGAGGAGGCGTAACTGCGATGAAATTGACCGCTACTGGTCCTTTCCATACCACAACCAAAGTCGCTAAATCGACCAAGTCAAGTCAGAACAAGTCTAAACAGACTAAGGTAAATAAATCTGGCGTAACTTTTGCTCAATACAGTGGAATTTATCTGAATGAAGCTCAAGGTACACCTGTAGAAACCGTTGAGAGATTGCTCGGTAAAGCCGATTCAACAAGTACTTCTAATGCCAACAACACTAAAATCCAAACTAAAACTTGGAATAAGATTCAAAATGGTGGCAACGGCTCAAATCTAAAAGTCAATTTCATCCATGGGCGTGCTGTTAGTAAAGTCTTGAATGGCTTAAAAGTCACTCGTGATAAGAAGTTGGGCTTAGATGCTTACATGTCGATTCAAAATGGGATGCCTGAAAGCACTATTTTAAATAACTTGGGTAAACCTAACAGCTATAGCGAATCACTCAACAATAATCAGCTATCAAAGAGTTACACATATAGCACAGGCATTTCTGGCAAGACAGGAGCTCAATTCACCGTCAAGTTCACCGATGATAAGGTCAGTGGTAAAACTCAATCAGAACTGCAATAAAGCTTAATTTGAGCCATCGGTTATTTAACGTCATTCACTTCGGTGAGTGACTTTTTTTTTGCTTTCAAAAGTCTGATTGACAAACGCCGTTCTCATATCTGAATACCTCAAGTGTTATATTGTTATTAATGGATTTAAATAATATTCAGGATATGGGGGATATCAGGATGAAAAAAATTATCACATCAGCTCTACTAATTGCTGCTACCCTTTCACTAGTAGCATGTTCAAATAATAGATCAGCTAGCTCTTCAACTGAAAAAAAAGATAAAACTACCGCCGTTGCCAAAAAGACAGTCACCAAAAAGAAGACTCCTGCAGCTAAGAAAAAGACTGCAAAAAAATCTACTACATCCAACCAACCTGCAAATGATCAGAATAATAACCAGCAAAATAATTCTAATCAACAAGTTCAGAATCAGACCTCTGATCAATCGCAACAGGCAACTAGTACAAATACTAATGCTCAGCAACAAAGCGCTCAGAACTCGCAACAACAGTCAAACGGTATTTCATATGATGAGAATACTTTAAGTGGTTTCATCAATAAATACGGTGAATCTCCAGCCGCTTACAAAGTGGACCATGGTATGTCACAATTACAAGCTTTACAAAGTACGCCTGATGATATGAAAACCTTTGGCGAAAAACAGACCCAACAAGGCATGGAAAAGGGCTATTTGAACCCCGATGGTAGTGCTGCTAACCAATATGGCTATTAATATTTGATAATGAAAAAACTACAAAATAAAGCCTCAACATTCTTAATGAACGTTGGGGCTTTAAATATGTGTTGTTTAAATTTACGAAAAAACGTAATACTACTTAACGCTGATTGAGAAGTAAGCTTCAAATTGTTCTTTAGGAGCTAACTTATTGATTGCGTATTTATTCTTAAAGTCATTATCTGAGTCAGTCTTATCAGCAAGTCCCCACCATGGTTCGATACACATGAACTTACCATTGTCGTCAGGATATGTTGACCACATACCGAAGAATTTAGCGTTTCCGGTATCCAAAGTTAATTTGTGATCAGATTTTGGACTAGAAATAGTTACTTCTGCCGGTGCATTCAAACGATAAACTACAGCGTCATCGACGAAGTAGTCACGTGTCATTGGGAAGTTTTGATTGTCGACTTTCTTTTCGCCATTCAAATCAATCAAATGGTTGTCAATTGGAATATGAGTTCTAGTTTCAACCGGATCAACTTCAACTTGATAGTCTTCAAATTGTAAATCCTTGTCAAATGGTACCTCAAAGCCTGGATGTGCTCCAATTGAGAAGTACATGTCGTCTGATTCTTCCAAACTATCAACTAAATATAAGATCTGTACAGTATCTTTAACTAGTTGATAAATAATTCTTAACTTAAAGTGATATGGATATTTTTCCAAGCTGGCTTCGCTCGTAGTTAAGCTCAAAACCAATTTTGAATCAGTCTGTGAATCGAGGCTAAATTCTTGGTCACGAGCAAATCCATGTTGAGTCATCTTGTATTCTTTGCCATCAACAAAGTAGTGATCATCCTTTAGGCGACCGACAATTGGGAACAAAACAGGTGCATGTCTGCCCCAAACGTTTTTGTCTGCTTGCCAGATAAACTCTGAATCTTCATTGTTCTTGATACTGCTCATTTCAGCACCGAGTGAATTTACTTTTAAAGTTAAGAAGTCGTTCTTCAATTGATAAACTGTCATTTTTATCCCCCTAAAGAATATAACGTGAAAGATCTTGATCAGAAGCAATTTTACCAACTTGTTCGTGGACATATTCACGAGTAATGGTAATGTCGCCCATTTGCATATCAGGTCCTTCGTAAAGAATATCTGCCAAGATCTTTTCCAAGACAGTAGAAAGTCGTCTAGCACCAATATTCTGATTACTATTATTTAATTCAAATGCGATTTTTGCAATCTCTTCCACGGATTCTTTAGTAAAAGTTAAATGTATCCCATCAGCTCTTGTAAGCGCTACATATTGTTTTGTCAAAGCATTGTCTGGCTTTGTCAAAATTTGAATGAAATCGTCTTCTGTCAAATCGTTCAATTCAACTCTGATTGGGAAACGGCCTTGCAACTCAGCAATCAAATCGCTTGGTTTACTTTCAGCAAAGGCACCGGAAGCAATAAAGAGAATGTGATCGGTATCAACCGGACCATATTTAGTGTTGATTCGTGAACCTTCGACGATTGGCAAGATATCACGTTGCACACCTTCACGAGAGACTTCACCCGAATTACGTTTATCGCCAGCGGCAATCTTATCAAACTCATCGATAAAGATGATACCGTTGTTTTGAGTTCTTTCGATAGCTTTTTGATAGATCTCGTCATGGTCAACTCGCTTTTGTGACTCTTGTTGGATCAACAATTCTCGAGCTTCTTTGACTGGCAAAGTTCTCGTAATTGTCTTCTTAGGCATCAATGAATCCATCATTCCGGACATGTCGATACCCATTTGACCCATTTGGTCGTCCATTGGCCCAACTTTTTTAGACTCTTCGACCTTGATCGTAACTTCAGTGTCTTCTAGCAACCCTTTATCCAATTGTTCTTTGACAGACAAACGTTGGTCACGGACTTCATCAGTTACTTCTAAATTAGCATCTGGATCTTCATCAACTGTATCAGAGTTGTTAAAAATGTTGCCCAAACCTTGACCGCCATTTTGCATGTTATTGAGCATGCTCATAAAGTCATTGTTATTTTGGCGTTGTTCTTTTTTAACACCAGGTGCAATCAACTTAACCAAACGCTTATCGACGTCACGGCGAACTTCAGGTCTGATCTCGTCAAATTTTTCTTTTTCGACCATTGAAACGGCAACGCTGACTAAATCACGGACCATTGATTCAACGTCATGGCCCACATAACCGACTTCCGTAAACTTAGTTGCTTCCACTTTTACAAATGGAGCATTGACGATTTTAGCCAAACGGCGGGCAATTTCAGTCTTACCAACACCAGTAGGTCCAATCATCATTAAGTTCTTTGGAGTGATTTCTTGTTGCAATTTCTTTGGTACTTGCATCCGGCGGTAACGATTGTAAAGCGCGATCGCCACAGCCTTCTTTGCATCAGTTTGACCAATAATGTAATTATCTAGTTGAGCCACAATTTCTTTTGGTGTTAAAGTTTCCATTTATTTAATAATCTCCACTCTAAAATTTGTCAGAAATAATGTTATCGTTAGTAAAAATATCGATATTTGAAGCAATATTGATTGCCTCAACGGCAATTTGTTCAGCTGTCATATCTTGGGCATGACGTTGCATAGCAATGGCTGCGGCTTGCGCGAAATTACCGCCAGAACCAATAGCGACTACATCTTCGTCAGGTTCGATCACTTCTCCACTACCAGAGATCAAAAGCAAGTCATCCTTATCCATTGCGATCAACATGGCTTCAAGCTTTTGCAAAGTTGGATCTTTACGCCAATCTTGAGCAAGTTCAACAGCTGCTCGTTTTAAATTACCTGAATAAGCTTTGAGCTTCTTTTCTAGCCAGTCTTGTAAAGTGATAGCATCAGCTACCCCACCGGCAAAACCGATCACAACTTGGTCGTTAAAAATACGTCTAACTTTGTGTGCGGAACCTTTCATAATAAATTTTTCGCTTAATGTAACTTGACCGTCACCAGCAATTGCGGTGTGGCCATCATGCTTTACAGCAACTATTGTAGTCATTGATTTACCTTCCTCTTATCTTGGAAAATATTTTTTGTAGTCTTTTTGTAAATGCTCCATTGTCACATGAGTATATATCTGTGTCGTCGATAAACTGGAATGTCCCAGTAACTCCTGCACAGTCCTCAAATCTGCCCCATGATCTAACATGTGCGTGGCAAATGTATGACGTATCATATGCGGATGTATATCAGATGTCAAGCTTGTTTGCTTGATTATCTGATTCAAAATATATTCGATCCCACGACTAGTCAAATTTTTACCACGACTATTTACAAAAACATATTGATGGTCTTGATGATTCTTCGTCATCAACACTTTTCGTCCTTGATCAAAATAAACCTCTAATGCACTCTTGGCATAGCTTCCAAAAGGAACATAGCGATCCTTGTCACCTTTACCATGAATCAACACGATTTCATTAGAAAAATCCAATTGATCTAACAATAGATTAGCACACTCACTGACCCGCATGCCAGTGGCATAGAGCAATTCTAATAAAGCTGCGTTTCTTTGAGAAAGTGGATCATCCCCTTTGACTGCTTCAAAGAGTTGATTCATCTCCTTTTCATAGAAAAATCGTGGCAATTTTCGCCCTTTATGACGCAATTGCACGAGATCGAAGGGATTGGACTTAATAAACTTATTCCGAACTAAAAAGTTATAAAATGACCGCAACGCCGAGATCCGTCGAGAAACGGTCTCATCTGCATAGTTTTTTTCATCTAAATAAGTCAAATAAGTTTCGACATCGATTCGATTGATCTTCGTAAATCCATGAAAACCACCATTTTGGTCTAAAAAAGAAACAAAATTATCTATATCTTCTAAATAAGATTTTTTTGTTTCTTTCGAGTAATGATGATTAACCATTAAATTTTCGACAAATTTATCGATTAATTTTTTTTCTTTCATTTATTTCTGAATAGCCTCTTCATAATCACCATTTGGACAGATTACTTGACGGCCACCCTTAACCTTTTTCTCAACTAAGTAGTGACCATCTTTTGGACAATCACGGCCAATTGGTTTGTCCCATGAAACAAAGTCACAGTCAGGATATCTTGAACAACCGTAGAAGATACGATTCTTCTTGGATTTTCTTTCGATGACTTGACCCTTTTTACACTTAGGACAAACGACGCCTATCTCTTTAACGATTGGTTTAGTATTACGACATTCTGGGAAACGTGAGCAGGCGTAGAACTTACCGTAACGTCCCATCTTGATAACCATTGGTGCACCACAGATATCACAATCCATTCCCGCTGGTTCGTCTTTGATTTGAACTTTTTCAATCTTGTCTTCAGCAGACTCAAGTTCCTTAGCGAAAGGCTTGTAATAGCGATCTACGACTTTGACCCAATTTTCGTTACCTTCTTCGATATTATCAAGTTCATCTTCCAAATGGGCAGTAAAGTCCACGTTAACAATGTCAGGGAAGTAGTCTTGAATCAAATTATCAACGATTTCACCAAGTTCAGTCGGTTCAAAACTCTTTCCATTTAATTTTACGTAATAACGACGCTGGATCGTATCAATCGTTGGAGCATAGGTTGAAGGACGACCAACTCCGTTTTCTTCCAAAGCTTTGACCAATGAAGCTTCAGTGAAACGTGCAGGTGGTTGAGTAAAGTGTTGTGCTGGATCATTTTTATCAAGTTTAGCTTTGTCGCCTTCGGCTAATTCTGGTAAGATGTTATCTTTTTTCGAGCTGTCTGCAGCACTTTGATAAACCTTACGGTAACCTTCAAACTTGATTTTTGAACCATTAGCTCTGAACATAACACCATTTTGTGACAAATCAACTGTCATAGTATCAAAGACAGCTGGTGTCATTTGACTAGCAACGAATCTTGACCAAATCAAGCTGTACAAGCGGAATTGATCACGACTAAGGATCTCTTTAAGTGAAGCTGGAGTACGAAAGACTGATGAAGGACGAATGGCTTCATGGGCGTCTTGTGCACCTTCTTGGTTCTTATCCTTACGTTCTTTAACAATTGCGTATGGCTCGCCATATTCTTCATGAATGAACTTGGAAGCATCAGCTTCAGCTACTTTTGAAATACGTTTCGAATCGGTACGCATATAAGTAATTAAACCAACGGTACCCTCTTTGCGGCCCAGGTTGATTCCTTCATACAATTGTTGCGCAATCATCATGGTCTTTCTAGTTTTAAAGTTGAGTCGTTTGTTGGCTTCTTGTTGAAGTGAACTAGTTGTAAATGGAGCAGCTGGCATCCGTTTACGTTCCTTTTTCATCACTTTATCAATATTAAAGTCTTTTTTCTTGTCGACTTTTCCTAAAACAGCTTGAACCTCATCATTATTTTTGAGGTCAGCTTTTTTTCCGTCAAGTCCATAGAAATTAGCCTTAAATTTCTCTTTTCCGTGTTTAAAAGTTGACTCGATCGTCCAGTACTCTTCAGGCACGAATTTCTTGATTTCATTTTCACGTTCAATTACAAGTTTTAAAGCGATTGACTGCACACGACCTGCACTCAAACCTTTTTTAACTTTGGCCCACAAAATTGGTGAGATCGAATAACCGACCAAACGATCTAAAACACGACGGGCTTGTTGAGCATCGACCAAGTTCATATCGATCGAACGGGGTGTTTTAAAGGCTTGTTTAACAGTGTCTTTAGTAATTTCATTGAAGACAACTCGATTTTTATCGTCATCATTTAATCCCAATAGATGTGAAACATGCCAAGCGATGGCTTCACCTTCACGATCCGGATCGGCTGCTAAATAGACACGTTTAGCTTTTTTTGCTTCTTTTTTGAGATCTTTAATTACGGGGCCTTTACCACGAATCGAAATATATCTTGGTTCATAGTTATGTTCAATATCAACACCCATTTGACTCTTAGGCAGATCACGAACATGTCCCAATGATGCTACTACGTGATAGTTACGTCCCAAATATTTTTCAATAGTTTTTGCTTTTGATGGTGATTCCACGATCACCAGATTTTTTTGCTTAGTTGATGGCACGTAAAGTGCTCCTTTCCAATGGATCAATTAAAACTGACAATATATTAATCACAGATTTTTTCATTTGTCAATCTAAACAATAAACTGACAAGTTTAAATTTAAAAATTATTAAAGTCGATCAATGGCGTAGCGCCTTCCTCAATTAACCGGTTACATCCAATAGACAAAGGACTGTCGATTGCTCCAGGAATTGCCAGCACCTCGCGATTATTTTCTAATGCTAGATCCGCAGTGATCAGTGAACCACTGTGACGATTGGCCTCAGTCACGATAACCTTTTGACAAAGACCAGCAATGATTCGATTTCTTTGCGGAAAATGTTTACCCATCGAAGGAGTCCCTGGTGGGTACTCACTGATAACCAAACCTTTATCCATAATTAAACTTTGCAATTCCAAGTTTGACTTCGGATAAACCTGATCTAAGCCACAGCCGATAACAGCAATCGTTCGACCAGAATTATGTAAAGTATGATAATGAGCAAACGAATCAGCTCCGCTTGCTAGACCGCTCACAATAGTATAACGATTTACCAAACGTGGGACAAGCTTTTGCAAGCAACGAAAACTATAATCTGTCGCTTTTCTGGCCCCAACAATTGCAATGCAATCAGTCTTAAGTAAATCAATCTTTCCTGAAAAAAACAAGAGTGCCGGCGGATTATAAATCGTTCTTAATAATTGTGGATACTCTAAATCTAAAAAATTGATAGCTGACGGCAATTTCTGAGGTTGCACTGTTAATAATAGAAGAAACTGGTTATATTTAGCAATTCCTAATTGTTTTTTTAAGAAATTACTGACTTCCAATTCTAGATTAGCACTTTTTATAGATATTTTTATAATTTTTAGCATCAATTCATTTGAAACTATGCCAGTCATTTTGCATCTAATTAATATTTCTGTCAAATTAGCCATAAGAAAAACATCACTCCTTTGAATGAAATTACGGAATGATGTCTACTCGTGATACAATTTAACAATTTTTTTTACTGGGGCAAAACTTAACCGATGGATCTTGGTGCGACCGACAGCATCCAAAGCTTGCAAATGCTGCTTAGTACCATAGCCATCGTTTTGTTCAAAGCCAAATTCCGGATAGAGCTGACCATACATCGACATTAACCGATCTCTGGCTACTTTAGCCACGATACTTGCGGCACCGATACTTAGAGATTTGGCATCGCCTTTGATCAATTTAGTCTGTGGTATATCAACTGGTATAGTCATTGCATCAACCAAAATATGGTCTGGCTTGAGGTACAAATTGTTGATCGAATCACGCATTGTTAGTTCAGTAGCGTGATAAATATTCTCTCGATCGATTCTCTTCGGACTACCTACTCCAAGACTGATATCAAGCGCTTGATCACAAATTTGACGATACAATTCAGCACGTTTTCCTGCCGAAAGCTTCTTTGAATCATCGACTTGATAGAGCGTATTATCAGGTGGCAAAATAACCGCGGCTGTGACCACTGGCCCGGCTAATGGTCCACGTCCAACTTCGTCCACGCCAGCAACCACTTTGCCGTTATCCCAATATGGTTTTTCTAAAAACTCTTTACTGTGAAATCTGGCAATCAAAGCTTGTTGCTTACGTAATTTTTCTTGATAGCTAGCCAATAATTTTTGCACGCCAACTCTGGGATCACCAGCTAATTCAGCCAGCAAGTCAGCGGAAACATTCGTTTGACTTAACAGTGTTTTTATGTCTGAGATGGTATATTTATTCTTCATAAAACTCCCCAGGAACATCAAACGTCAAGCGGCCTAGCTTTAATTTACGCACATCATCGATGATCCGTTTAGAAGCTCGGTCATAGTCATCTTTATAGCCAAATTTCTTGGTTAAATTCATCAACAACTCTGGTGTCGTATGATTGAAGATGTCAGTATTAGTTAGTTTATAGGCTTCTTGTAATTGGTCCATATAATGCTCCTCGAGGAAGTTCAGAGCATAGATAGCTACATCATCAGCCGCATAGATTTTGTCCTTAATAGCGCCTGAAAGAGCCAATTTCATCCCTACCTTAGGATCATCTATTTTAGGCCACAAAATACCAGGAGTATCGAGTAAATCGATACCAATATTAGTTTTTAACCAATTTTGATTCTTCGTCACACCAGGCTTATTACCCGTGACGGCCACATTTTTACCGACCAGTCTGTTCAAAATGGTCGATTTGCCAACATTGGGAATACCGACACACATCGCTTTGATTTGGTAATTCTTAACGCCATTTCTTTCATAACGCTCAATCTTTTCAGAAAGTTCTGAACGAATCATACTCTTAATTTGATTCAAACCTTTATTGTGCTTGGCGTCTAGCTCAATTGAATTGGTACCTTCCTGCTCAAAATTAAGCTTCCAATCCCGGGTAACTTTAGGATCGGCCAAATCCGACTTATTCAAAATAATAATATGCTTCTTTTGGTCAATTATTTGTTCCAAAACAGGGTTTCTCGAAGAGAAGGGTAATCTTGCATCGACAATTTCAAGGACGATATCGACTAATTTTAAGCGATCCTGTACTTGATTTTTTGCCTTGTTCATATGTCCGGGGTACCATTGTAAAGCCATTGCCATCACCTGTTTTCCTCAAATTATTTTTTATCTATTTCTTGATACTTCTGATAAACCTCATCAAAAATCGTCATACTAGGCAAATAGCCAGCATTCAATTCTAAATATTCGGATAATTTTTGATAATCTTGCTCTTGTTTAGGAAAAGACGAGTCATGAAAAGCATTGTTGGCAAATTCTGCTTCTGGTTCAACGCTTTCCACATTACGAAGAGTCATTAAAAACTCATAAAAGCTGCGTCTCATTGTGGTCTCCTTCCTACTGATTATCCGTAATTTTACTATTCATCACGTCAAAGGACAATTTATTATTTTTCAAATCAATCTTCTTAGCACGGATGCCATAGCCCTCTTTGGTCGTAAACTTAGTGAATTTCAACAAAATCGATTTATCATGTCCATCGATATTGACCCATTCAGGAGTCTTAAAACTATTCTTAATATAATTCAAGACAAATGAGATTGGCAATGACAAATCTCCTATTTTCATCTCTTTAGCCTTCAGTAAAACATCACCATTAGTCTTGGCATATGGTTGCATGAGAATCGTAAAGTGAATTTTTGCGCCTAAAAAGTCAACTGAGCCGGTCAATTCGGCATCTTTTTTCAAAATCAACTGATAATCAGTTTTTCCATCATTCAAAGTATTCTTTAAATAGTACTGAGCCATTTTATTTGCTTCTTGCTTATCCATATTGACGGTAAAAACCTTGCTGCTCTTGTCGGCAATAGTGGAAGATACTTGATAACTATCAGAAGAGGAACTAAAAGCTTTGATCCCCACGTATCCAAAACAAATAACTAAGACTGCTACAAGTGTGATAAATGCATATTTCCAATAATTTTTCTTCATGATTATTTATAAAGCCACTCCTTTGTCGTTCCCTTAACCTTACTAAAAACCTTGTCTGTCATCATATCATAACCAGTTCCATTTGGGTGAAAGTGATCTTTCTGGTAAAGATAAGGATTACTGCCAGTCTTTTTGACCTTCTTAGTAATTCCTTTTGGCTGATAAAGATTATTGATATCGACAAAGTAAGTGTCATTAATCCCAGCAGCTACTTTGGCTGAGCCTTTATTCCAATTGATGAAAGCTGTCTTTGCATTTTGAACGTTGCTTAGATAAATACTGAATGGATTGTAAATTCCAATCAGATAGATCGGTGCATTTTTGTTGTAAGATCTAATATCTGTTAGTAAAGTTTTCAAACGCTTGTCAAATTGCACTTGCTCAGCTGCAATTTCGCCAGTAGTCAAATCCAATCCCTTCTTTTGCAAAAGGTGCATGAAATCATTGCCGCCAACCGTGACCGTAATGATATCAGCATCAGGAAGATCACGGTGAATATTTTTATCATTTTCGATTCTTTTCATGATCTGTTGACTAGTATCGCCAGAAACACCATAGTTATGTGACTCAGTCTTCACTTTATATTTAGTTTGAACTTTTTTTGTCAACCGAGTGACATATCCGCCACCGACTGATTTAGAATCGCCCACTCCTTGTGTCAGTGAATCGCCGATTGCAACGATACTGATTTTTTTCTTCTTAGGAATAACTTTTTTCTTAGGCTTAGTTGTCTTAGTAACTTTAGTTTGCGTGACTTGATTCTGACTGTTGCGGACAAAGTAATAGGTCCCTCCACCAGCCAAGAAGATCAAAACGATTAATCCTATAATCCAAATACTTTTTCTTTTCATTTAATAATCCACTTTCAAAAAAAAGCTGATGACATCATCAGCTTTACTCAGTATAAAATTCAATTGCAAAGGCTCCAGAACCAGCATGGGTAGCAATTACCGGACTCGTGACTCTAATCAGTAATGGGACTTCCGGAACTATTTCCGCTAATTTTGCTTTCAATTCATTGACATAATCCATATTATCAACGTAAGAAATCCCAATTGCTTTGATGTTCTTCAAACTTTTGATTTCTTCCATCACATTATTCATATATTTTTCAATTGTCTTGCGACCACGGCCACGTTTAGCAATGTCCAAACTATTATTCTTGAGTGTTAAAACCAAATTGATATTCAACAACGTTGACAAAGTTCCGGCAAAGCGACTCAAACGTCCACCACGCAAGATATTTTCAATACTAGTAACGCCCATATATAAATAAGTATGGTCTTGAATTTTCTTAATAGCTGTTTTAATTTCTTCAACCGACTTACCCGCTTGAGCCATTTTAGCAGCTTCCAAAACTTGGAAACCTTGGGCACGGTCAGTGAATTCTGTATCAATAACTTCCATGTGACGATCAGTCATCTCGGCTACTTGACGTGCTGCATTGATAGTTCCACTAATAGCAGGCGTCATGATCAAAGCTAAGATGTCAGTGTAATCTTCTGGAACTTCATCGATAATATTCATGAAAGTCCCGATTGATGGTTGAGATGTCTTGGGTAAATCTTTCGAAGAATCCATTTCTTCAACAAATTTTTCTCTGGTAATATCTACGCCGTCGACATATGTCTTATCATCTATACTGATAGTTAATGGAACAATACCAATATTATATTTCTGAATTTCCTCTGGTGTTAATTGTACCGATGAATCGGCAAGGATTTTTACTTTACTCATTTTATCCCTCTTTCATAGGGTCTTAATTCTTGATTGTTTCAATTATAACAATAATATAGCGATTTTAAAAAAACTCTTTTACATCAAGGCATACAGCCATTACTTTTTTTGACGACATAAGTTTCATTAAATAAATAATAACCCATGATCCAAATGATTGTGGGTTTCATCACTAGACTTTATTTTATCATTTATTATTCAGGTTGTTTACTGATTTTTTTATAACGTTTAACAAACACTCACGATATTACACACTGGGTCATTCTCAATAAAGCCAATTATTTTTTGCGATTATCTATATATTAAAAATCTTGCGATACAATAACGGCATAAAGAACGTTAATTTAGACCAAAGGAGCTCTAGTAGGTATGAACTAGAGTTTTTTTGCTGCCAACAGCAACTTGAGGCTGGCCCTACATAAGATGATTAACTGTCACAGGTATAAGGAATTATATAAGAATGTTATTGTATGAAGGGTCAAGAGTTGTTTATAATAATATTATTACCAAAAAATTGGAGTTGTCCTACATGTCAAACAAACATAATTTTTCACGCGCCTATATAATCACTGACCAAGTATTCAGCGCAGTGACTCACGGAATTGGGATTATCTTAGCTATTATTGGAGCAATTTTCCTATTGATCAAAGGCTTTCATCAAGGTAATGCCTTGAATATCACGGCTTATTTCATCTATGCCTTCACGCTGTTTTTCTTATACTTGAGTTCAACTTTGTTTCATTCGTTGTACTTCACCAAAGCAAAAGGTGTTTTTCAAATTTTTGATCACAGTTCCATCTTCTTGATGATTGCCGGAACATACACACCTTATTGCTTGGTAGCTTTGCATTCAGCCTTTGGTTACAGTATCTTAGCCTTTATCTGGGTGTTAGCTATCGGTGGGATTTTGTATAAGATCTTTAATGTAGGCCGCTTCAAATATTTTGAAACTTTGCTGTACGTATTGATGGGATGGGCCATCATCATCGCTATGAAGCCCCTTTATCTGGCCATTGGAAGCACGGGAATTTGGCTATTGGTCGCTGGTGGAATCGCCTTTACGGTCGGTGCCTGCTTATATCTGATGAAAAACCTGAGATACATTCACGTAATTTGGCACATTTTCGTCATGATTGGGACAGCTTTAATGTACTTCTCAGTTTATTTTTTCGTTCATTAAATTCTTTGATAAGTTTCGAAGGTATGGGGATAGATATTCTTATCATCCACAATGCCTTCTTTTTTTTCGGTCAATTTGAATTTGCTATAGTCAATTTTAACCATTTTCACGTCACCAGTAAATTCATAGTCGATCTTAGTCAGATACAATTGGTCCACTTCGTCTGCAAATAACTTAAAAATACCCTCGCCGCCGATTACCATCACTTCTTCATCTGCGTCAACGTATTGAGAAAGTTCACGCTTATCATTTAGCAGCACGACTGATTTCGGAACTTGATAATTGGTATTACGAGAAATCACAATATTTAAACGATTTGGCAAAGGACCGTTGGGAAAACTTTCAAAAGTCTTGCGTCCCATAACGATTGGGTGACCTGTCGTCAAATTTTTAAAATGTTTCATATCATCAGGCAACTTCCAAGGTAGATGTCCATTACTGCCAATCAGATGATTCTTATCTTCTGCCCAAACAAAACTTAACATATTATCACTCCTAGACCGCAACTGGAGCCTTAATAGCAGGCTGCGGATTATAGTCTGTTACTTTGATATCGTTAACGTCGATCTCAAAAATGCTCTTATCGCTAGTGATCTCTAGCTTAGGTCCTGCAAGAGGTTTGCGACTTAATTGAGTTTTCACTTGTTCTAAGTGATTAGAATAAATATGCGCATCACCTAACGTGTGAATGAATTCTCCGACTTCTAAGCCGGTTTCTCGAGCAATCAAGTGCGTCAAGAGAGCATAGCTGGCAATATTAAACGGTACTCCCAAAAAGAGATCGCCGCTTCTTTGATAGAGTTGACAAGATAACTTGCCGTCATTGACATAAAATTGGAACATCGTATGACATGGTGGTAAAGCCATTGTTGGGATATCTTCAGGATTCCAAGCACTGACGATCAAACGTCTTGAATCAGGATTTTGTTTGATCTGTTGTATCACGTCACCAATCTGATCAATAAAACCACCATCACGCTTTTGCCAATGGCGCCATTGAGCTCCATAAACGTCGCCTAGGTTACCAAACTTTTTGGCAAACTCGTCGTCATTAAGAATACTTTGATCGAACTTTTGCTTTTCCACTCGATAAGCTTGAGCAAATTCGTCATCGATCAAACTCCGTCTGCCAAAGTCGGTCATATCAGGTCCATGATAGTCAGAACTTTCAATATAGTTTTTAAAAGCCCACTCATCCCAAATGTGGTTCTTGTGTTCTAAGAGATATTTGATATTGGTATCTCCATGCAAAAACCACAACAATTCACTTTTAATCAAACCAAATGGAATTTTCTTAGTTGTCAGTAAAGGAAAGGATTCTTGAAGATCAAATCGCATTTGGTAACCAAAAGTACTGATCGTACCAGTCCCAGTCCGATCGTTTTTCTTATGACCGTGTTCTAAAACATAGTTTAATAAATCCAAATATTGTTGTTCGTTATGCATGATTTTCTCCTAAATGAATTGGCCGAGGTATTCCCAACGGTCCATTAATTTGTCAGATTCTGCCGTTAATTCGTCTAATTGGCGTTGATAATCCATTAACTTTTCATAATCATTCGATGAATCATTCAATTGCGTCTTCAACTCGGCCATTTGGTCGTCGATTTTTTCAATCTTTGGTTCAAGCTTGTCAAATTCAATTTGTTCCGCATAGGTTAATTTTTTCTTCGGTTCAGCTTGTGTTTGCTCTTCAACCTTTTGTTTTACTTCTTCATGTTTTTGCGTCTTGATTTCGTGATGTTTGGCTTGCTTAGCAGCGGTCTGTTTTTCCAGATAACCAGTATAAGAGTCATAGCTCTCCTCAATATCGCCCTGGCCTTCAAAGATCAACAGCTTATCGGCAACTTTATCTAAGAAATACCGATCATGAGAAACTGCTAGGACCGTACCCTTGAAACTCTCTAAATAATTTTCCAAAATCGTCAAGGTTTCAATATCGAGGTTGTTCGTTGGTTCATCTAGCAACAAGACATTCGGTTGGTCCATCAAAATTGCCAAGAGATATAGACGGCGTTTTTCTCCACCAGAAAGTTCGCGAATGAAAGCTCCTTGCATCTGATGGTCAAATTTGAAAGTATCTAACATTTGCGAAGCTGACATGTGCATTCCATCGTTATTCTTGACCCCTTGACCGATCGATTCCAAATATCTGATAACCCGTTTATCAGGGTCCATATCACGTGTATGCTGAGTATAATATCCCAAATGAACAGTTTGACCAGTCTTGATCTCACCAGAATCTAGTGGCAATTGATCTGCCAGTGTATTTAAAAAGGTCGTCTTTCCTGAACCGTTTGAACCGGTGATACCGATGCGGTCACCACGTGAAACTAAATAGTTAAAGTCGTTTAAAATTACATGATTTTCAAATTTCAGACTGGCATCTTTGATATCGAAGACATCATTTCCCAAACGTTGTTGAGCAATATCGATCGACATCTCTTTTTGAACTTCCGGCTTATTTTGCAAGTCTTCCTTTAGATCATTAAATCGGTCTTTTCTGGCCTGCTGTTTCGTTCCTCGAGCTTTAACTCCCGCCCGCATCCAATTCAATTCTTGCTTATAGAGTTGTGTCTTATGATGCTGCTCTGACGCATAGATTTCTTCGTTTGCGGCTTTTTGTTGGAGGTATTTCTCGTAATTTCCATCATATTCAGTCACGTTACGATTTTCAATTTCAAAAATTCTAGTGGCAACTTCATTCAAGAAGTAACGGTCATGGGTCACGAACAGAACTGAGCCTTTATACTTGCTGAGGTAATTTTGTAACCAATCGATTGCTTCATAATCCAAATGGTTAGTCGGTTCGTCTAAGATCAATAGATCCGCTTCAGAGATCAAAGTTTGGGCGAGCGCCACTCGTCTCTGTTGACCACCTGACAACTCGCCGATCAGTTTATCTAATTCAGTGATTCCCAACTTATTGAGGATCGCTTTGACATCTGATTCCAATTGCCATGCTTCAGCCGCATTCATTTTTTCTTGCAACTTAAAGAATTCATTTTGAATCGTTTGGTCAGTTGAATTAGCGTTGAATTTCGCTAATGAATTTTCATATTGGCGGACCAATTGAAATTTTTCACCACTACCATTGAAGACAGCATCGATGACAGATGAATTGTCGTCCAAATCAGGCTGCTGTTTCAAATATGAGATCTTATAATCTTTAGGTTTCTCGACATTGATCGTATTCAAATCGCTATTGTTGACGATCCCATCTAAGAGCGTTGTTTTACCAGTTCCATTCAGTCCTAGCAAACCGATCCGGTCGCCTTCGTTGATAGTAAAAGTCACGTCAGTAAAAAGAGTTCTTTCGCCAAATGATTTTGATGCATTTGAGATGTTTAAGGTTTTCAATTATTTCACCACTATAAATAAAAAATTCCTCTACCCACGCAGATAGAGGTCAGTCTTTCTTGTCTGTTCTATTATCACATTGTCTTAATATTCTTTCAACTGGTCGCGCCTATAATACCACTGTTTTTCTCCACCGAATCGCACCAGAATTTTATTATTAATTTCATCATAAAATACAACTGATCCCATTTTATTTTTCATGGTATCGTCTTCATCGATGATCGAAACTATCGATCCTATCTTCAAATTGCCCATTTTGCCCTCTCTCAAGAAAATACGGGATTTTAGTCAACTTTTATCAACTAACATCCCGTATTTTTTATTATTAAAGTTCTGTTTTATAAATGTCGTAAACAGTATTATCTGGATCAATTGAAATATAAAGGTTACCAGTCTTGCTTGAAATTGCTGAAGATTGATAAGCATTATCCAATCCTTCGACATCCTTTTGTTTGAATGGGAAGTAAATTTGCATTGGTTCTTTATCTTGATCATCCTCAAAAACAATATCGCATTTTTCAATATCTTGATACTTGATAATACGATTGAACATACCATCTGCCATAGCGGCTGTGGAAACATCAGTATCCTTAATGTAATCAGCGTCAGGTAAAATTTCAATTCTAAAACGCTTACATGGATGAATTTCTTGCATCCGTCCACCATTGATTCTGCCATAACTTGTTGTAACACGAGCGATCCAAATATCTCTCATCTCACTGTGACTAACGGTCCAAGTATCGTCATTTCTAAAATAGAATTTCAGTTCCTTAAAAACGTGTTTTGTCATATTACCACCCTTTCAAATCCTAAAATACTTACTGATTTCATAATACCACAGCATTATTGAATACTTAACAAATAATGTCTTAAATCATCAAAATTATTGGAAACGTTTCCTTCCACGACAGCACGCTCTATTTGCGACATCGACTTACCGATAATTGGACCAGGTTTAACCTCTAATATTTCACAAACTTCTTTTCCAGAAATTGCCAAATCGCGATTCGTTTTGATAGAAATATTATTTACTTCTGCTTTCAAACTGGCGTAGTCGAATTCGATCAAAAACATCTGACACAACGAAATCGTCCGGCTTAAATTATCGACCCCTAATTTATAAATATTCCAGAGATCATAATCTTGATTTTCAAAGAGGTGCATCAGATTCAAGGTATTCAAACTAGCCTCGCGAGTTTTATTGGAAACCTTCCAATCCCGCAATAATTTATTGAATTCACTATGATTCAAGTTCAAAACATAGCCAATCGCGCTCCAGACTGCATCCTCATCAAAAAAACTTTGTCCTTTGATATCGAGTAATTCTTCTAAATCAATGCGTTTATTAGTAAAGTCAGGACAGTATTCACTCAAGCCCAGATCTAAGAAATTACTGAAGCCCTTTTGCCAGGAAGAACTGAGCATCAGCTTAACAAATTCCTCGCGAATTCTTTCCACGGCAATTTTTTCTAGTAAAGGTGCATGATCGAACACGGCTTGAGCAGTCTGAGGTTCAATCGTAAAATCTAATTGTGCTTGGAAACGAACGGCCCGCATCATTCTTAAGGCATCTTCATGAAAACGTTCCTCAGCCTTACCGACGGCTCTAATAACATGCTGGTCTAAATCTTCTAAACCATTGAACTTGTCGATAACAACCCCATTACGGTCAACCGCGAGGGCATTGATCGTAAAATCACGTCGCTTCAAATCATCGGCTAAGGAGCGGACAAAGGTTACTTTATCAGGACGGCGGTAGTCTTGATAACCTGATTCAGTTCTGAAAGTGGTGATCTCATATGAGTCATCCCCCATCAAGACAGTAACGGTCCCGTGTTGAATACCTGTATCAACTGTTCTTCTAAAAATTTCTTTGATTTCTTTTGGATAGGCACTGGTAGCAATATCGACATCATGGATCGGTAAACCTAAAATGTGATCTCGAACACTTCCTCCGACAAAATAAGCCTCAAAACCGGCTTGTTCAATTTTTTCTAATACTGGCAGTGCCTCTACGAAATCGGCAGGAAGTTGTTTAAGTTGCATATCTTTACCTCACATTTAAAAAATAAAAGTCTCGTATTTTATTATATACCAACTCGACAACTTCTTCGAAATCTACTGGTTTTTCTGGATAATAATAAATTAATTTCAACATTTTGTTGCATTATTATAACTATTTACTCTAAGTCAGTATACGATTTAGTAAAAATAGCTATAATGGAATCAACAAGGGATGTGAAAATATATCAGAAGAGAAGGCTTTACAAAAAATTCAGGGGTTCTGATATTGGATAAATATGATAGACATTATTCTTTTAATCACACTTATTTGCGTTTGGGTCGGGGCTATCTGTAGCATTAATTGGTTGCTTTTTGGAGGATTGCTCTTTCACTCCGTAGTTTTCTTAATCCGCCTTGTTGGTGGTAAAGATAAAAATTAATTTCGAAATTATTCCGCAACCATTGTCAAAATTTCTTTTTGCACAACTAATAATATTCATTTCAAGCAAGATAAAGCTTCATTGCCAAAAAAAGCTGCCGATTCGATTACAGAATCAGCAGCTTTTTTCTTTGAAATTTAGAAAGCAATCACTTTTGCAGCTTCAACCCATCCAGCGCAATCGAGTCTGACATCGAATTCAGATTGTATCTCTTTCCAAAAGCGAAGCCGTAAATGACTATCAACAAAGGATTGATCCAGACGTAGAAGGCGCATGAGATGAAGACGATTGGACTTACACCCAAGACGCTGGAAATAAAGATTCCCGTTACGCCCCAAGGTACTAAGGCATTGATATCGGCACCACCACTTGCCAGAACACGTGACAAGTACTCAGGGTTTAAATTCTGTTTAACGAAATTGTCTTTAAAAGTGGCACCAGGAAGAATGATTGAAATGTATTGTTCACCTACTAAAAAGTTAACGCCGATGGCACTGAGCATTGATAATAGAATTAATTTACCAGGCGTATTGACTTGTTGATTCATTTTACCGATCAAATTATTGACGATTCCCATTTTGAGTAAGATTCCTCCTAAAGCCAATGCTACCAAAATCAGGGAAATACTACTCAACATGCTAGTTATTCCTCCGCCACTGACCATGGCGTTAATTTGTTTATCAGCTGACTTCAATTGGAAACCGTTCATTATTTGATTGCTGACATCAGTCAGTTTAGGATGATTAATCACGACATGCATAACGATGGCACTGACAGAACCTGCCAATAAAGTTGGGATTGCAGGTACTTGCAGTCCGGCACAGACGATCAAAATAGCGATTGGAATCAACATTAATGGTGAAACGAAGAAGTTAGTCTCTAAAGCGTTGATAATATGATGAACTGAAGCAAGATCAGGGTTAGCAGTCGTGTGACCAACGATCAAAAAGATTATCGAAGTGATGATAGCGGCAGGAACCGCAGTGTGGGCAATCGTTTTGATATGATCAAAGACATTGTCTACTCCAGCTATCCCAGTAGCTAAATTAGTTGTGCCTGAAAGTGGTGACATATTGTTACCGAACAAAGCTCCTGAGACGATTGAACCAGCCGTCAAAGCGATATTGATGCCCATCACATGACCGATACCCATAAAGACGATACCCAAGGTACTGATGGTTGTAAACGAGCTCCCGACAATCACCCCAACGAGACAACAACTAACAAAGACAGTAAAGAGGAAAAATCTGACATTCAAAATTTTTAATCCATAAACCATAATTGTCGGAATAACACCAGACATCGTCCAAGCAGCGACTAAAACTCCAATCATAATAAAAATGATCATCGGAATAATACCTGGTTTTATACCTTCAGTGATCCCCGCTTGCAGCTGATTCCAGGTAAAGCCGCGTAAGCGTCCGTAGAACAACAAAATCGTAAAAGCTAATAAAATTGGAATCTGGGGTGTCATCTTGAATCCGATCATCATCGTTGCTAACAGGCCAAACATTATGACCATAATAATTAAACTTTCTTTAAACGTTAACTTAATTTCTTTTTTCATCCTATTCACCCTGTCTTCCTAAAAAATGAGTATCGTTTGATACAGCTTGATTTTTATTGGCAGTTCCAATAGGGACGATAGAGATAATTACGTTTAACTTGTTTGACCTCAGTTTCTGATAAGACTTGGCTAAACTTTGCTTGCAATTGAAGTTTTTCGATGAATTTCATAACATTCCTCCTTCTATTTGCCCATAGAGTAAAAAAATAGCGCCCCTGCAATTTAATGCAGGGACGCTATTTGGCGCGGTACCACCCAAAATTCAAATGGACTATTGATCCATTTGCTCTTTACTCCTGAAACGTAGGACACGTGATTTTAACTTTGTATTTCATCACAATACCCTGCATGGCTCACACCGACCGCCAATTCTCTGAACACTCAGATATCTGATTACTTATTTTAAAGCCAAAATCAATTTATGTAAGCAATCATAACAGATATATTAGATTATGCAAGTAGTAAATCACATTAAATTAGATTAATTTTAATTTTCATTCAATTGATCTAGTAAATCTTGCATCTGTTCATTATCTGGATCTTGTTTCAAATAAAGCGTTACAGCCGATTTCAATATTGCCTTGTTACCAGTACTACGTAAAATTTCAATCAAATCCGATAAGTAATCTAGGTTAGTTTTGTACTCATCTAGAACTAACAAAATATTCTCTTGGGCCGATTCGACGTCATCTGTTTCGAATTGCGACTTAGCCAAGTTCCAAGTTAATTTCGGATTATTGGAAACATCCCGACCGTTTAAGAGGTCTAAATTAGCTTTGTACTGTCCTTTGGTTAAGTAGTAATCACTCAATTTGATGATCAAAGGCATTGGATTTTCAACCTTTTGAATGCCTGTCTCAAGAATTTTAATCGCAGCACTAGGATCTTCTGAGGTTCCCGCTTCAAAGGCAATCTGATACAAACGGTCATCCAATTCATTCAAATTCAAGCCTAACTGAGCATATTTAAAGGCATCAGAGTTTTTCTTAATATTCAAATAGTCTTCCGCCAAAATCGGATAAGCCGTTGGATAATCACGATTCGAATCCAGCAATCCCTCCAAAATTGAGATCGACTTGTTATAATTTTTCACTTGATTGTACAAGAAGCCCAATTGAAATTGAGCGTCTTCATTCAGTTCGAGTGCGTTCAATTTTTCATATTCACTGATAGCTGCTTCATACTGACCATCACCAGCCAAGGAACTAGCTTTACGAAAGATGAGGGAAATTCCGGAGTAATTTTTGATTCCCATATCTAGTAACATATCGTAATACGTCAAAGCCTTGCTAAATTTGTTCTCGTCGAAATAAACTTCTGCCAAAGCAAATTTGAATACTTCTTCATCAGGAAATTCCCGAATACCAGTCAAAAGCTTCTGTTCGCTGACCTCGTATAATCCTTGTGCCTGATAGATGTCGGCAGAAACCAAGAGGTTTTCGGCATAAGCAGGCGAATCCGGGGTGATTTGAGAAATATAATCCAATGCTTGGTCGCTATTACCATCAGAAACGGCAATTTCCGCCAATCTTGAGAGGATTTGTCCTTCAGTTGGGTAAATATTCAAAAGATGCTCATAAATCGTTTTAGCTTGAACTGAGAGGCCTCTGCTCATCAAAGTTTCAGCTAAAGAAAATTGAGTTTGTTCATCGTCTTCTGCCAACGATGCTTGAATCAAGCGGTCAACTGACGAAAAATCTCCATCGTCAATTCTTTCAATTACTTCATCTGCTTTACTCAAATTAATACCTCCGTTATTTTGCAAAATAAAAAAGACGGTCCTTCGACCGCCCCCAAGATAGCTAAAAATTAACTATTTAACTGAATCCTTCAAAGCCTTACCTGGTTTGAATGCAGGTACTTTGCTAGCAGGGATCTTAATTTCTTCGCCAGTTTGTGGGTTGCGACCCTTACGAGCAGCACGTTGACGAACTTCGAAGTTACCAAAGCCAATTAATTGAACCTTGTTACCTTCTGATAAATTATCTTGGATAGTTTCGAAAACAGCATCAACAGCAGAAGTTGCATCCTTCTTTGTCAAACCTGTCTTACTTGCTACACTATCAATAAGTTCAGCTTTATTTGCCATATGTGAATACCTCCGGAAAATGTAAAATATTTAGAACACATGAACTATTATTAATGCGTTCATTATTCTATTTACAAAAATACCATAGCAATGCCGATGTGACAAGCATTTACCGTTGATTTTAGGATAAATCTTTATTTTTATTAAGATTTTAATAAAAACGGCTAAAATACTATCATCATGGCCTATTTTCGCTTTCTTGGTAAAATTTTAATTGGCGTACCTTCAAAGTCAAAAGTTTCTCGTAGTTGGTTCTTCAAGAAACGTTCATATGAGAAATGCAACAATTCAGTTTCATTTACAAAGACGACAAAAGTTGGTGGTTGAATGGCTACTTGCGTCATGTAATAGATCCGCAATCTCTTTCCGTTAACTAAAGGTGTTGGTGCAATTGAAGTTGCACGCAATAACAAGTCATTCAATACAGATGATTGAATTCGACGATCACGGTTAGCATAGACCCGTGAGACAAGTTCTGGAATCTGATCTAGTCTTTGATTCTTCGTTGCTGAAGTGAACAGAATTGGTGCATAAGACAAGTATTGGAACTCGGCTCTAATTTGGTTTTCAAAGTCCTTCATGGTATTGGTATCTTTTTTCAAAGTATCCCACTTGTTAACCACGATAATAACACCTTTACCGGCATTATGAGCATAACCAGCCACTCGCTTGTCTTGTTCACGAATCCCTTCTTCAGCATTCAAAACAACACATACGACATCCGACTTATCGATCGCACTTAAAGCCCGTAAGACGGAATACTTTTCGGTATTTTCGTAAACCTTACCACGTTTTCTAATTCCGGCCGTATCGATCATGGTAAAGTCTTGATCTAACTTTTCATCATGATACTTAGTGTCAATCGCATCCCGCGTCGTTCCTTGCATATCAGAAACAATTACTCGTTGGTCACCCAAAATAGCGTTGACAAGTGATGACTTACCAACATTGGGACGACCAATGAAACTGAATTTAACAGTATCATCTTCTTCAGCTTTGTCATCATTGGGGAATGCCTTGACAACAGCATCCAACAGATCACCTAAGCCAGTACCTTGAGCACCAGAAATAGGATTGGGATCGCCAAAGCCTAAAGTATAGAAGTCATAAATATTTTGACGTTGTTCAGGATTATCAGCCTTATTAACGGCCAAAATCACTGGCTTATTAGTCCGATAAAGAATCTTAGCAACATCTTCATCTTCTTTAGTAACGCCGTTTTGACCATTGGTGATAAAGACGATAACATCAGCTTCATCAATCGCAATTTCGGCTTGGTTCTTGATTTGAACTGACATTTTTTCGCCGCTCATTTCAATACCACCGGTATCGATTAAACGGAATTCTTTTCCGAGCCAACTAGCCCGAGAATAAATTCGGTCTCTAGTAACTCCGGGTGTATCTTCAACAATCGATAATCTTTCATTAATGATTCGATTGAAAATTGTAGATTTTCCAACATTGGGGCGTCCTACTAACGCAACAACTGGTACAGACATATTGTACCTCCCTACTTATGTTCGTTAACTATCTCAATTACGCGATTGACAACTTGTTCGATGGTCATATCGGAAGTATCGACCTCGATAGCATCGCTAGCTTTTTTCAGTGGTGAAATAGCGCGATGTGAATCTTTATAATCTCTAGCTGCAATCTCATCTTGGAGCTCTTTTAGAGGCGTTTTAATCCCTCGTTCTTGATTCTCTTTAAACCGTCTCTGTGCACGGACCTCAACACTGGCAATCAAGAAAATCTTGACTTGTGCATCTGGTAGTACAGTTGTACCGATATCTCTTCCATCCATTACAATACTGACATCGTCAGCCATTTGTCGCTGCATTTTAACTAATTCCGTTCTCACTTCTTTAATAGCTGAGACTTGAGAAACATTATTGGTTATCTCTTCGGTTCTAATTGCATCTGAGACATCTTCGTCATCCAATAAAACGTGTTGACCATCCGCTTGGTTAAGAAAATGGATCTTATGCTCCGACATTAATTTCAAAATATTGAGAGTATCACCATAACCCACATTATGCTTTTTTGCAAGCAAAGTTACTGTCCGATACATTGCACCCGTATCACAGTAGACGAAGTTTAGTTTTTTTGCGATTAATTTAGCGATTGTACTTTTGCCAGCAGATGCTGGACCATCGATTGCGATTTGCATTAATTTCTCTCCTTAAGAAAAGGGCCCAGACAATAACGTCAAGGACCCTAGACAAATTTGCTTATTTAACTCGTAAAGTAGTACCTGGTGTCAAAGTTCCAACATTTGGATTCATGCTCTTCAATCCAGCAGTTGTCAAATTATTGTTATAAGCGATTCTAAACCAGTTATCACCTGCTTTGACAGTGTAATACGAAGCAGTTGAACTGCTTGAATCAGTTGAATTAGTTGTATTCGTATTGTCAGAAGCTTGTTGGTTAGTTTGCTCTTGAGAACTGGAATTGGAATTGGAGTTAGAACTATTTTGATCTGTTGTTGTTTGACCACTATTAGTATTGTCAGAAGCAGTACTATCTGAAGCAGTTGAATTACTGTTAGAATCAGACGCACTATTTGAACTCTTTGTACCAGTAGAATCAGACTGCTTTGTACTTGAAGTAGTTGACTTCTTAGCAGTAGATTTCTTGGTAGTCGATTTCTTCTTCGTAGTCTTCTTAGTCGACTTGTCTTTACTTTCGACTGACTTAGTTGACTGAGTACTGTCTAAGGCACCACTACTACTACCTTTAACGGCATTAATAACCACCGGTGTGAACATGATCACGATCAAAGCAATCACTAAAGTAACCACTAAAGTATGGTTGCCTCGTTGTTTTTCCTTTGAAACTTTTCGAGAAACATGACCTGCTTCATCAGTGTCAGAGTCAAAACTCTTTTCCCAAGGTTTGACATCGTCATCGGCTTTATTTTCAGATTGATCCTTTGACTCAGCGACATTTTCCTCGACTGATTGAGAATCACTCGTATCTTCTGAATCATCAGTATCTTGTTCTGGTTCTGGTGTTACTGGTGGTGTAGGGACAAATGTAACATTATCGGTTTTGTCGTCAGCATCATTTTGTTTTTCTTTTGATTCATTCAAATGATCGTTGTTCTCTTCAGATTGAAGATGATCAGCTGAAGCGGTTGCTGATTCAGAAGCTGTCTCATTAGAAGTTTGAGTATCAGATACGGCATCATTACCTGCATCCTCTCCCGAATCAATTAGATGATACTTTTTCAAATCCTCAAGACTGACAGATCCTTCCAGTCCCTGAGTAGATTTAGGAACACGTGAATCGCCAGACATATTGTTTTTATCATTATCGGCCATTAGAAACCAACCTCCTAATTTCTATCCCTTAAAGCATATCATAAAAGTTTAAAATTTTTCTTTAAAGATTTATAAAATTTCCCTATTTAACAGCAAAATGCCCTTTTAATCTAGGATAGACGATCATTACCGCCGCAGAAATGATCAAAGCCTTAATGATATTGAATGGTACAACCCCGGTTGCCACGTACATTGGCAAGCTCATATTCAGTTTCATACCAACTACTCCCATATATAAAGGCATGATAACTAAATAATTAAGCACTGACATAATAACGGTCATCGAGAGTGTGCCAAAGACAACGGCCGAAGTCTTTTTATTCTTTTGCCAAAAATGATTGAACGGTATCAACAAAGCCACTGAACCAACGAAGGCCGCTGTGTTACCAATCAATCCAGCCACGCCGCTGCCGGTTACTAAGACGTGAACCATTGACTTGATCAAAGCAATCAATATTCCTCCGACTGGTCCATAGGCGAACGTTCCAATAACTGTAACGACATCACTTAGATCGACCTTTAAAAATGGCATCCATATCAGGATTGGAAATTCAAAGAACATCAAAATCGTTCCCAATGCTGCAAAAATCGATACCCCAATTATTGATTGAAACTTATACGTACTCTTTCCCATTAAAATCAACCTCTCTCAATTGATTTTCAAAGAAAAAAGGCCTATTTTGGGCACACCAAAACAGACCTTACTCTGTTTTCTTCCATCTAGACTCTAACTATCGGTATTGGAATCGCACCAATTCAACCAACTTGCGTTGGGTCGCGGACTGTACCGCCGGTCGGGAATTACACCCTGCCCTGAAAACCAATTTATTAAATTTTATAAGCTTATAATAGCAAACCCCATGCAGTAGTGCAACTGAAGCGTTGTTATAGATATAATTCTATTTAGTTATAAGAATATATATTAATCGTTTTTCTTCAATTCTGCTACTTCTTGGCGACTCAAATCACGATATTTACCCGATACTAAGCCCTCAAGAGTCAAGAAAGAATAACTCTCCCGAGCCAATTTTTCAACTTTGTGGCCCACGGCATCAAACATATTCTTAACTTGATGATTGTGACCCTCATGAATCGTAATCTTCACGATTGAAGAATTCTTCTTTTTATCCTTGGACATCACTTTGACTTTACTCTTAGAAGTCGTATAGCCTTGCAGTTTTAGACCATTTTCCAACTTTCTGATCTCTTCGGTTGTTAAGACACCTTCAATCTTAGCCACATAAGTCTTATCGACGTGGTATCTGGGGTGCATCAAGTGGTTAGCAAATTCGCCATCATTGGTCAATAACAATAAACCAGAGGTGTCGTAGTCCAATCTACCAATTGGATAAACTCGTTCTCTAACGTCATCTTCCAAAAGGTCAGTGACGACTTTACGACCTTTGTCATCTTTCACTGCGGAGATAACTCCTCGAGGCTTGTACATCAAGATGTAACGTTTCTTTTCCTCTTGTAAGGGCATGCCATCGACTTCGATCTTATCACGGTGATCTACCTTGATGCCCATTTCTGTGACGACTTTGTCATTTACTTTAACGTGACCTTTAGCGATCAACTCTTCTGATTTACGACGTGAAGCCACACCTGCTTCCGCCATAAATTTTTGTAATCTAATTTTGTCCATAAATATCTCCTGTATCTGAAACATCCTCAAATTTTTCTATCTTAGGTAACTCTTTGATACTTTTAATACCAAAATAATCGAAAAATTCATCCGTCACCACGTATAAATTGGGGTGTCCGGGTACATCTTTTTTACCATGTTCTTTGATCAATTTTCTCATCAATAACGTATTCAAACTACCTGAACTTTGAACGCCACGAATCTCATCGATCTCAATTCTAGTAATTGGTTGTCGATAAGCTACGATCGAAAGTACCTCTAACGCTGCTTGACTGAGTTTTGTCCCTAAACCGGACTTGAAGTACTTGGTCAATAAGTCCGCGAATTCGTCTTTGGTAACCAATTTATATAATGAATTGTATTCCACCAACTGGATACCTGAATCTATATCAGTCAACAGTTTAACTTTCAGTTCTTCAATATTTTGCCGTAAAGCTGCACTGTCAATTTCCAACAATTGTGCTAAATCTTTTTCCTTAATTCCTTGATCGCCAGCAACGAAAAGCAAGGCAATAATTTTTGCTTGATACACGTTTAATCCCTCAATTCAATATATAACTCGCTGTTACGATCAGCTTGTTGAACTGATACTAATTGTTTCCGAGCTAATTCTAAGATGGCCATGAAGTCAGTGACGATTTCTTCAATATCGTGATTCAATTTCAATAACGCTTTAAAAGTCGTCTTCTTAGTATTTTTTAATTCGTTCATTATATTATCAGTTGCATCTTCAATCGACAACGTTTCATTTTCAATTGTTTCCATTTTAGGTTGACTATGCCGCTGTTCCCGCAACAATTCTGTATAAGTCGAAGCCAAATCATCCAAAGCTATTGAGCCCGGTTCCAAAAATTGCGCCAATTGCTTAGCTGGAATACTGACTTCTTTATCGAATTTCTGCTTTCGAGCTTGTTCTTTTTCTTCAAAGTAGGCTGCGACCTGCTTAAAGGTCTGATAAGTCAAAAGTTGCGAGACTAATTCATCTCGTGGATCTTCACTTTCCAAATCATCATCGATCTCATCAGGGGCTTGTGGCAATAGCATCTTACTCTTGATTGACATCAAAGTTGAGGCCATCACCAAATAGTCACCAGCAATATCCAGTTGTAAGACTTTCATACCTTGTAAGTAGTCGATATATTGTTGAGTGATTTGTGCGATAGGGATGTCATAGATATCAACTTTTGATTCCTTGATCAAATGCAACAACAAGTCGATAGGACCTTCAAAATCGCTTAAAACCAAATTTAATTTTTGCATTAATCTGTTTCTTTCATATCTTTTTCAAATTTTTCTTTATTCTTACGCCACTTTGCTAACTCAGTACTCAGATTAAAATTAGTCAAAATCACTAACTTAGGGAATTTGCGCTGCACATCGTCAAAAATCTTAAAGATGTTGCTTTGGGAACGATAAGATGGGCTCAAGGAAATATATTCAATGAAGACGGTCTTATCTGAAAATGATAAGGCGACGATACCCGAATAATCTTCCAAATTGCTCTTCCACAAGTAAAGCTGGCGATTCTCATCTTCAGAATACAATTGCAGCTCCTGTTCCATATTATCTAAATCTTTTAAGTCATTGATATATGACAAAAATCCCATCGCAATTTTCTTATTCTCATCACTATATTTATTTAGCATTCAAATCCTCCTAGGCTCGTGGAAATGATTCATTATAAACTTGTTTCATATGGGTTTTATTGACGTGGGTATATATTTGCGTAGTTGAAATATCGGAATGTCCTAATAACTCTTGGACGACTCGCAAATCTGCTCCATTTTCTAATAAATTAGTAGCAAATGAATGTCTCAAAGTATGCGGTGTAACATCTTTTTTGATACCTACTTGCGCAATGTATTTCTTGATCATTCGCCAAATTGATTGACGGGTCAACTTCTTACCCCGAAAATTCAAGAAAACTTCTTTTTGGGGACCATATTTAGCCACCAGTTCACCCCGAGTTTCGGAGAAATATTTCTTCAACCAGGCGATAGCAGTATCACCAATGGGAATCAGTCTTTCTTTACTACCCTTACCCAGAGTCTTAACTAATCCCAGATCCAAATGCAAGTCATCCATCGTTAGATTGACTAGTTCACTGACCCGCAAGCCAGTCGCATACATGACTTCAAAAATAGTTCGATCTCGCAAACCTAACGGAGTTGACACATCAGGCGATTCAATCAACGAATTGACTTCTTCCATTGATAAAACCACGGGCAGGTGAGTTCCTTTTTTAGGAGCATCCAATTCATTCATCGGATTGACGGCAATCTTATCGACAATTTCCATCCACTGGTAGAACTTACGTAACGATGAAAACATCCGCATTTGCGAGGTCTTGGACTTCTCTAATTTATCCTGTTCCGCAAAAAACTGTGTCACGATGAAATGATCTTCAGGATAAAACTGGATATTTTTCTTTTCTAAAAAACTGCTAAATTCTAAGAGATCCGTCTGATAAGATACAATTGTATTCTTTGACAATCCCCGATCTAAGCGCAAGTATCGAGCGTAATCGGCAATCGTATCTTTCATGACTTGATTCTTGATCGTTAATTTACCACTCATGCCAAAAACCTCTATTTAAGATAGGTGTATCCATCTTTTTGCTCAATCTTACGTTGCTTCATCAAATTACCTAAAGCACGTTTAAAACTACCCTTGCTGATACCGAAATACTCTTTGATATCATCAGGATCACTTTTATCAGTATAAGGTATCCGTTTGTCGCGTGAGTGTTCCAAAACTGCAATGATCATTTGTGCATCAGGCGTGATTTCTTCATAGGCCCGAGGTTTCATCGACAAGTTTAACCGACGATGACTTGAACCGATAACCCGAGCCTTAACGTGTTGGCCAATATGCAGTGGTTGTCCTTGTTCGTTCTTATGAATGAAAGCCATATAATAGCTGTCCGTCATAACAAAAGCTCCAGATTCACGAATAGCAATCACAGTGCCCTCTTCATCTTTATTCATCAGAGCTTTAAGGTTGCTCTCTGGACTACGGGCAATCTGTGTATAAAGCTCAATATCAGCTAATTTGCCCCATAAACGCCCCTTGTGATCGATCTCTAATTTGACCATCACATTGTCGCCCTTTTTGGGCCATTCATTATGCTCCAAAGGTAAGTCATCCAAAGAAACAACAATATCTTTATCGTCCAAACCAACGTTAACAAAGACACCCAAGTCAGTTCTGACCTCTGTCACTTCCGCAAAGTCCCAAACACCTTCAGTAACGAATGGTAAGACGGTCGTCATCTTGTTCTTGTGTGCTTGATTTTCGTAAACAAAACCTGCAACTTGATCGCCTAATTCGGGAATTTCTGTTAATTCAGTTAAATCTAAAGCAAAGGTCTTGCCGTCAATTTGTACAAAGGCCTCATCCTTATTTAGGTCAGTGACAGTACCTGCCAATACTTGACCATACATTTCTGTTATATCCATTTTTCACCATACTCTTTTGTATTTAATCAGTATATATTCTACATTATTTCGACGTTACATAAAACTTTTTTCTAGTGAATCCCAATTATTTTTTGAAATCATGGTAAATAATGACAGCCAATTTATAATAATTAGTTTATTTTAATCTTAAGATTGAATTTATTAAAAAATAGTGAAATAATTTTAAATGTAGTAAGCGTTTACACATTTAATTGAGAGAGGGATTCAATATGAAAATTAAAGCTGCTGTAGTTGATAAAGTTAATGATCCATTTGTGATCAAGGATGATGTCGAATTAGCTGATATGACCGATGATGGTTTGCAAGTTAAAGTCGTGGCTTCCGGTATTTGCCATTCCGATGAAGCTTTGCGTAAAGGTGATGCTGCCTTTAACTTCCCAGTTGTACTTGGACATGAGGGTTCAGGTATCGTTGAAAAAGTCGGTAAAAATGTCAAAAACTTTCAACCTGGTGATCACATTATTATGTCATTCTATTCATGTGGTGAGTGTGACAACTGTTTGAAAGGAAAACCTACTCAATGTCGCAAATATGCGGCTTCCAATCTTTCTGGAACTCGTCCAGATTGCTCGGACCACTTTACTGAAGATGGCCACCACGTTAGTGACATGTTCAATCAATCATCATTCACAACTCATACGGTGATCGATAAACGTAATGCTGTTAAGGTTCCTAAGGACCTTGATTTAAGGAAATTAGGACCTCTAGGCTGTGGTTACGTAACTGGTTCAGGTACTGTTTTCAATACCCTTCAACCAAAACCTGGCGATACAATTGCTGTCTTTGGTACTGGTGCCGTTGGACTTGCTGCCATGATGGCTGGTAAGATCTCTGGTTGTGTCAAAGTTATCGCTGTTGATATTATTGACTCTCGTTTGGAATTGGCTAAGAAAATGGGTGCCACAGATGTTGTCAATAGTTCTAAAGAAGATGCCGTCGAAGCTATCAAGAAAATCACTGGCGGCCTTGGTGTAGATTGGGCCGTTGATACTACTGGTGTCGCTAAAGTTATGACTGATTCAATCGCTGCTTTGACACAAGGTGGAACAACTGCTACCATCGCTGTTACTCCTAAAAATATTGAGATCAGCACTTGGAATGACCTTTGCGTTGACGATAAGAAGATTGTTGGTGTTAACATGGGTGACTCAATTCCTCAAGTTGATATCCCTCGTCTAATTGAATTCTATCAAATGGGCGTTTTCCCATTCGATCTAACTGAAAAGTTCTACGATTTCGACCAAATTAACGAAGCTGATGCTGATTCTGTCAGTGGTAAGACTATCAAACCAGTCTTGATCATTGATAAAGATTATCAACCAGAGGCTTAATAAAATTTAAAAGATGGTTCCGTTTAGACTCTTGCCTAGACTGAACCATCTTTTTTTCTTTAAAAATCAGTTTTTTGAATTACGATACCTTTTGAGGAGGTTTTCAACGTATAATATCAAGCTTTGGTTTTTAATTATTTTTTGTTTTCGTAAAACATATATGTTAACCGGAACAATTAATCTTCTTTAAAGTTTCAAAGTTACATAACATTAATTAAAACAAGTTGTGCTAAATTGATTTGTGAACATCTATTATCAGTGAAATTAAAAATTTAAAATTATACTCAGCGCCTGAACTCGAAAAAAAAAGCTTAATTATGCTTGATACATAATTAAACTTAAAAGTTTATTCTAAACTAATTTCTTTCGACTGTGCCTGCTCTTTTAAACGTTCTAACAAGGCTTTTGCGATTCCACTGACCTGCTTATCACCGTCACGTTGCGAAAGACGATAACCTACAAAATAAGGAGAAACAACGTACCGCGCAGTCAATTTACAAATAATCTTCTTTCCTTCACGATAAAAGAAAATATTATAAGAATCGAACTTACCACCGTAAAAGTCGTTCAAAATATATTTGACAGTTACTCTCGCGAACTCAGCCAAATCGGCTAGATACTTAGGATTATTGATTACAATATTAAATTCAACAAATCCCATCACTGGTTTTTCAGAGATATTGACGTTGATATGTTTATTGTCAAAGACATTCATGCCAGTAAAATTCTCCGGCTCCACGTGCTTATAACCATCGACCTTATTCAAGCCAATGATTTGGAAATGTGGATGACGCAGCGAACCGCCAGACATAGGGCCAAAATTCTTGTACATCAAAACACTAGTATATTTCTTAGTTTGAATCATGGTATTCCAACATTGATAAATATATTAAAAGACTTCACGATTTTTTTCAACTGAATAATTTGATATATCACCTTCGTGATCATGGGATTCGATCACAATTGTCTGATTAGTATCTTTCAAAGTCTTAAACTTATTTTCTAACCAAATCATATCGTTCTTTTGATCAATAATATTCGTTAAATGCTCCGTGTCGCAAAAGGGACAATAGTCAGCTTTCTTTTGAACGTCGCGGGGCTTTCCCTTTGCTTGCTCGATTTCAAAAACTAATACATCTTTATTTGACAAAGCTTTCACCTCAAAAAATTCATTATTCAAATAATAACGCAAAACACAAAAAAACTGAAAGAAA
>NZ_JBTYYZ010000008.1:0-145072 GCF_054881455.1 Companilactobacillus sp. FL22-3
TATCTAAAAAAACCATCATCAATTAAGATGATGGTTACAATTACGCTCGCCCGTCGCAAATATATTTTATTTTTGATTAATTGACCGACTAAATGACCGACTGACCGACCAATTCCGTGATTTTAATTAAATTTATGAAAAAGAAAAAGCCAGTCATATCAAGGCTTATATGCCTTAATACAACTGGCTGAAATCCGTATTATGGAGGTGAGGGGAATTGAACCCCTGTCCAAGCATAATGCTATGCAAGCATCTACACTCATAGTTGTATCATTTAAAGTTTCGCTACTTCGAACGCCATACAACCAGGCTAACCGAAGTAACTATTCCGGTAATCTCTTTTCAACTATTCAGAATGCACAGTTAAACGTAGCCCAATAATTTTGAGACCCATTTCTAACCCTTGGGCGAAGCTAGAATGGATCACGCTTAGACTGTTTTTAGGCAGCTAATGCGTAAGAATTATTATTTTTTGCAGTTATAATAAACTGTGTGTTTTTAGAGGGACACGAAACCCTAAGTGCAGCTTGCACGCTACTACACATGTCGAATCCAGAACACCCCCAAAGATGTCCAACTACTATAATATCTAAGTTTTAGAAAGATAGCAAATAGTTAGTTTAGCTTTTTATTAAAAAATAATGCTTAAGAAGTGTCTCTTGGTATGAAAATTGCTAAAATACAATATAGACGGAGGTATGAAAACGTGGATGAAAATGATATCAAACCTTTTTATCGGAAAAAATGGTTTTGGATCACGATTGTTTCTATCTTTATCATTGTATCAGCTACAACTTATATTGCTAACTATTCTTTCTATTCAGATCAAGCTGATAAAGCAACGGTTAGCCAAAGTAAAAGTCTAGCAGCTAAGAAAAAAATTGCTAATGATGCTTCCTTTATTTCAAAATATAATTCGATTAAGACTGGTAAAAATGGATTCAGCAAGTCAGAAATTGTTGATCTCTTAGGTGAACCCAATAATACTGAACGGTTAGCTGTTGATAAGTCCATTGTCACTCTCAGTTGGAATGGAACTGATAACAAGCAAAATGTCACAGTTCAAATTACATTGGAAAAAAATAAAGCAACTGCAAAGTCAATTCAAGGATTGGATATTGATAGGAAGAAACTTTTATCTATGGAAGATTTTGATAAGTTAAAAGTCGGTGACAGTTATAATAAAGTAATTAATGTATTAGGCGATCCCGACAATTATTCCGACGTCAATGGAATGAGAACTTTAATTTATCAAACCGATCTAACTGAAGCAGATCCATCAGTAAATTCGTTGATTAAAATTGAACTTTCTAACAATAAGGTAATTAATAAAGAACAACAGAATTTGAAACAATAAAAAAAAGGTGCATATGTCAAAATACTCGAAACTCGATACTTTGATATGTGCGCCTTTTATTGTGCAATTCTTTTTGCATGAAGCAATCCGAATCCTTTGATCGATAAACTGGAAATTCCAACTGACATTACCGCCAATAGGAATGAAATTATATCAGTCAAAGCAATGTTTCCTAAACAAACAATTGCATCAATAATGAATAAACTGATGTATTTATCAATCCCAAAATTCTTATGAATAATCATTGGAGGCACGGTCGTACCACCACTTGACATATTCAGGGTATAGAGAATCGCTAGACCGATTCCGAAAATGATACTTCCTACTATTATAGAGATGACCCGACTATTAGGAATTAAATTATAAACAGGAGTCACATATAACAGTAGGGGTAGTGAAAAACTTCCTAGAGCTAATTTGATCGTGGTTTGACGATCCAAATGTAAGTAAGCCAGTACTAACATCACAATATTTATGAACAGAACCGAGATGAATGTTGGGATTTTCCATCCTGCTTGCAACAAAATAGCAATTCCAGTGGCACCACCGGCTGCTATACTGTGCGGCTCGAAGAACATATTAAGACTAAATGCGATAAGTTCCAAAGCTACCAACATCAGTAGTAGTTTTGCGGACAATCTTTTTTTATTATTCTTCATATTTAATACTATATCATGAATATACATTTATCGCAATTAAAGTTTAAAATACCTAAAACATAATGTTTCAGATAGATTACTTAAGTTACATAAAACTGCGAAAATGTAACCTTGAGGTTGTTGTCATGTAATATTGACCTGTTAATATAGCACCATAGCAATTGAGAGAGCTAAAAATTTTTAAATATAAGGATGTAATTAATTTATGAAAAAAGTTTTATCTATCGCTTTAGTAAGTGCAATGGCTTTAACAGGAGTTTTGGCTTCAACAAATACAGCTCAAGCTGCCATTAATAATGGTAGTACCGTAACTGTTGAAAAGGGTGATACTTATAAGAGTATTGCAGCTGCAAATGGAATTAGTATTTCCGCTCTAGAACAAGCTAACGGACGCGAAGTTGGCGGATTTGACTTGATTTTCCCAGGTGAAACAATAGTTCTACCTGGTACTAATGCAGATACAACCGCAAGTACAACTACAACAGATAACACTAATACACAGGCTACAACAGATACATCTACATCTGCTGATACACAAGCCGCAACTACAGACACAACTAATACTGACACAAGTGCTAATACACAAGCAACAACAGATACATCATCGCAAGCAACAACTCAATCAACAACTACAACTGGTACTTCTCAAGGTACTTTTAAGATTTCATTCTATGATCCAGCCGTTCTAGGTTCAAATATGGGTTATAGTGGTGTTGCTGCTAACCTTTCAGTATTTCCTAAGGGTACACAATTGAAGATTACCTTATCAGATGGAACGGTTCTCTACAGAACTGTTAACGATACAGGAACATTTGCCTACAGCAATCCTAACCAATTAGATGTTGCTATGCCAAGTTCATCAATCCCATCTTATGGTGTTACAACAGCTTCAGTTGAAGTTTTATCATAATTTGAATAGACAATTGCCAGAAGACTTTCTATTAAAGAGAAGGTCTTTTTTTATTAGTAAAAAATTAATTTTAAGAATAATTGATTATTATAAATCTGTATTTTTAAATTTTTTTCATAAATTATTATTTAAATTCAACGTTATAAAACGTGTAACGATAGGCCAGATAAAGCCTTGAAATTATAGGGTTTTCTTTCAGTAAATAATATAAATGCAAGTTGGCATTAAAATGTAAAATTAGAAAATCTCTAAAAAAGTCCGACTTTTTCAATTGACTTTTCAAAATTTAGATTGTATTATCTAACCAACGATTAACAAGAGATATTTATTAAAACAATTTGATCGGGGGAAGTAATTCAATCCCGTTTGTACAGAAAACCTCTATTTGCTGAGATGAGGGCAACGGCTTGAATGAAAATGACCCGTGATTGGTGCGCTGAATCTTCGGATAAAGATGCAATGGTTGGTACCCTTTACAGTACACGCATATAGAATCTTTGTATGTTGTTAAGGGGATAAGTGTAAGTTTATTCCGAATTAGAATGGTACCGCGAGGAGTCGCTTCTAAGTAATGGACAGAAATGTTCAGCTTGGAAGCGGCTTTTTTTGTTTCTATAAATATTTTAAGTTGGTTAAGTATTAGTTAAGGTGGGAGAAAAACATGAGTAAATTTAAGAAATTAAGTAAGGTTATCTTACTAGCTTTTACAGCAATTTTTATCTTTGTACTTGCCGGTTGTGGCAATCAAAGCAAAGAACAAACAGTTAAGGTGGGAATCAATCCATCAGATGCTCCAATTTGGAAAGTCGTTCAAAAGAATGTTAAGAGCGAAGGAATTGATTTAAAGATCGTTCAATTCAACGATTACAATCAACCAAACACAGCCTTGGTTCAAGGTGAAGTTGATATCAACGCTTATCAACATACAGATTTCTTGAATGCATGGAATAAAGCACACAAGACAGACCTAGTTTCAATTGGTAAGACAGTTATCCAACCAATGGCTTTATATTCACACAAGATCACTAAACTTAGTCAATTAAAAGATGGTGCTAAGATTGCTATTCCTAATGATGCTTCTAATGAAGCTAGAGCATTACAATTACTTGAATACAATGGCGTAATCAAGTTGGATCCAAGCAAGACATTACCATCAACAAAGGATATTAAGGAAAATAAATTGAACTTGAAGTTTACAACACTTGATGCTGCTCAAACAGCTCGTTCATTAGATAGTGTTGATGCAGCCATCGTTAACGGTAACGTAGCAAGTGATGCTAAGTTAAATCCTAAGAAGGCAGTTATTACTGAAAAGATCAACAAGAAGTCGATTCCTTGGATCAATTTAATCGTTACACAAAAGAAGAATAAAGATAACAAGACTTATAAGAAGGTTGTTAAGGCTTTCCAAACTGATGATGTAGCCAAAGAAATCAAGAAGGTTTATGGCGGAAATGAAATTCCAGCTTGGAACGCTAAGCTCTAAAGATTTAGCTGATATTTGTAATTGAAAATGAGGAGGTTTTCTAATGTCAAAATTATCAGATCCATTAATTCAGAAATCAGTTGAAGATTTAAAACAATACATAGCACTACCATCTGTTTCAGCAAAAAATCAATCCATTACTGAGACGGCCGATTTCCTCGCAAAATTATTACAAGATTTCGGTGCCGATGTACAAGTTTGGAAGGAATACGAATATCCCGTTGTTTTCGCAGAAATTAAGCCTAACCAGCCCAGTGATACCACGATTCTGATTTACAATAACTACGATGTTCAACCAGCAGAACCACTGGAACTATGGAATTCCGATCCTTTCGAATTGAAAGTTACAGATGATAAATTTATCGGACGCGGTGTTTCAGATTGTAAGGCTGATTTGATTAGCCGCATTACAGCTTTGAAAATTTATCGTCAAGAACATGGAGATCTTCCTTGTAATATTAAATTCTTAATTGAAGGCCAAGAGGAAGTTGCCAGTCGTCACTTAGAAGACTATTTAAAAAAATACCACGACCTTCTAAGTGCTGATCTGATAATTTGGGAATCAGGATATAAGAACGAAGCAGAGCAGTTCAATTTTACCGGCGGTAATAAAGGTGTTTTATGTTTTGAATTAGAGGCAGTTTCCGCCGATATTGATTTACATTCATCTTTCGCAGCGGTTGTTGATTCGGCCACATGGAGATTGACCCAAGCCTTGAATGCGTTGCGTACTCCTGAAGGAGACATTAAAATCCCAGGCTTTTACGATGATGTCGTTCAGCCTACTCAAAAAGAGATTGATTTGGTCAATAAAGCCATTACCCCCGATCTAAAAGAAAAGTGGGATTTGCAAGTGCCACTATTAAAGAATCAATCAGTAAATTACAATTTAACTTTTAATCCCACTATTAATATAGAAGGAATTAGCAGTGGTTGGGAAGGTGATGGTGTAAAAACTGTCACTCCTAAGGCTGCCACAGCTAAACTAGAATTTCGCTTAGTCCCTAATCAAGATCCACACGACTTATTCGATAAGTTAACAAAGTATTTGAATGAGCTAGGTTTTACGGATGTCAAAGTTAAGTATCTATTAGGTGAAAAGGGATATCGTTGGGATCTCGACAGTCCAATTGTCAATAAGTTGATCGATACCGCCAAAGATTATTTTGGTGGTGAAGACAAAATCGAAGCCTTACCATCAAGCCCAGGTACTGGTCCAATGTACTTGTTAAACGAGTACACTAAAGCTTCAATCGTTTCAACTGGTGTGAGCTATTCTAAAGCTGGTAACCATGCACCAAACGAAAATATTAGAATTAAAGATTATTTAGACTTCATCGATTTCTTCGATCAATTCTTAGGTAAATTAAGGGAGTAATTATTAAATGGCAGAACAAACAGGGATAATTCAGCTAAAGAACATTGATGTAACTTTCCAGAATGAAGGCAAGACGATTGAAGCGGTCAAAGATGTTTCAATCGATGTTCAAAAAGGTGATGTTTTTGGAGTTATCGGTTACTCAGGTGCTGGTAAAAGTACTTTAGTCCGAGTGATCAATCTCTTGCAAAAGCCAACTGCCGGTTCAGTGATCGTAAACGGTCAGGATATGTTGCAATTGAGTCAAAAGGATTTACGCACAGCTCGTCGAAATATTGGAATGATTTTTCAACATTTCAACTTGATGAATTCCTTAACGGTATATGGAAATGTTGACTTTCCTTTACGAGATTCTGGTTTAAGTAAAGCTGAACGTAAACAAAAAATCGATCGATTATTGGATATCGTTGGTCTAGCAGATCGAGCTCGTAACTATCCATCACAATTATCTGGTGGGCAAAAACAACGTGTTGCTATTGCTAGAGCTTTAGCTAATGATCCAGAGATCTTGATTTCAGATGAGGCAACTAGTGCCTTGGATCCTAAAACTACCACAGAAATTTTGGATCTATTAGGACGCTTGAACAAGGAATTGGGCATTACGATTGTAATTATTACTCATGAAATGGATGCCATTAAACAAATTTGTAACCGCGTTTCAGTGATGGAAAATGGTCGTTTGATTGAAGAAGGAGATCTGTTGTCAATCTTTGGTAGTCCGAAGAAACAATTGACAAAAGACTTCGTTAACACTTCGACCCACATTGGTTCAGTTCTTGATGAAATTCGTGATAGTGGTATTGTTGACAAACTTTCAGGCCGTTTGATCGAGCTGAATTATATTGGTGATTCTACCAATGAACCAATCGTAGTTGAACTTTACAAACGTTTCCAAGTCGAAGCAAATATCTTGTTCAGTAATATTGAAAGATTACAAAATACCACCGTTGGGATTATGTTATTCGCTTTAACTGGGGATGATGATAAGGTTGAAAGTGCGATTCAATATTTGAATAGTTTAAATGTGAACGTTAAAGAAATCGATTTAAAGGAAGAAGGCAAATAATTTATGACAGACATACTTAATAAATTTTTACCCAATGTTGTTGCTAATTGGGAGGGCGATAATGGTTTCGTCACTGCCATCTGGCAAACGCTTTATATGACCTTTGTCAGTGCCTTCTTCGCCGGAATTATTGGTATTATTTTAGGAATTCTCTTGGTCGTGACTGCCGAAGACGGTATTACACCACATAAGAATTTCTATTACTGGCTTGATAAGTTGGTCAATCTATTTAGATCAATTCCATTTATTATTTTGCTAGCGGTTATTGGACCTTTCACTAAGTTGATTGTCGGACAGACAATTGGACCTACTGGAGCCTTAGTACCATTAGTAATCGGAACCGCACCATTCTTTGCTCGACAAGTTCAATTAGCCTTAGTTGAAGTTGATTCTGGTGTGATCGAAGCTGCCGAAGCGATTGGTTTGTCGCCAATGAAGATTATCTTTAGAGTTTATTTACGTGAAGGCCTACCAGAACTTATCCGTTCGGGAACACTAACGATTATTAGTTTGATTGGTTTAACTGCCATGGCTGGTGCTGTTGGTGGTGGTGGTCTTGGTAATATGGCCATTTCCGTTGGTTATCAAAGATTTGAAAATGACGTGACGATTGTTTCCATGTTATTCATCTTGGTTCTCGTCTTCGTCATTCAAGGTTTAGGTGATTTAGCGGTTCGTAAGTTAGAACATTAATTTAATTACATCTACCACATTAGTAATTAAATTGATTGGTATTTTGAAAAGTAAAGATGGGGAGTTTGCTTTAGAATACCGCTCGATCATGCGCTCTATTTGGCAAACTCTGCCGAGTAGAGCGTTTTTTATTTGAGGAGGAGTAATACAATGAAAAATAAATTTAAGGGAATATTTCTATTAGTCGTCGCCACATTGAGTTTTTTCGTTTTAGCAGGTTGTGGTAATAAAGCTAGTGCTAGTGATAAAACAACAACTGTAAAAATTGGTATCACAGGTTCAGATGATCGAGTTTTGAATTTAGTTGCTAAGAAGGTTAAAAAAGAAGGAATCAATTTAAAGATTGTTGAATTTTCAGACTATAGTCAACCTAATACGGCTTTGGCACAAGGTGAAATTGATTTGAATGCCTTTCAAACGATCACTTTCCAAAACGATTGGAATAAGAAACATCATACTAACATCGTTTCCATCGGTTCAACAGTAATTGCTCCAATGGCTTTGTATTCAAAGAAAATCACCAAAGTAAGTCAGATCAAAGATGGTGATAAGATTGCCATTCCAAATGATACAACCAACGAAGGTCGAGCTTTACAATTGTTGGAAAGCGCTGGTTTGATCAAGCTGGATAACAGTAAGATTCCTGCTCTAAAAGATATTACGGAAAATAAACATAATTTGAAGATTTCACCATTAGATGCTGCTAAAACAGCTAAATCATTAGATGATGTAACAGCTTCAGTCGTTAATAGTGGTGTAGCCAGTGATGCTAAGTTAGATCCTAAAAAGGCTGTCTATCGCGAAAAGATTACTGCAAAATCAAAACCTTATGTAAATATTATTTCAGCTAATGCCAAAGATAAGGATAAAGCTGCATATAAGAAAATAGTTAAAGCATATCAATCAGAAGATGTTGCTAAAGAGATCAAGAAAGAATTCGGCGGATATGAAAGTCCTGCTTGGAATTACAAAGTATTGAATTAATTAGTTCATCAGAAAAGTAAATATTCAGCATTTGCTTTTAGAAAGATATGAAAAGAGTCACTTCTAAAGGCTAATTACAGTCCAATAGAAGTGACTCTTTATTTTTAGGGGGATATCATGTTAACAAAACAGATTAAGGGAATATTTTTAGTATTCGTTACCACACTTAGTTTATTGGTTTTGGTTGGTTGTGGAAATAATCAAGCTGGGAAAACGGTGAAGGTTGGTATTACGGGAGCTAATGATCCGGCCTTAGAAAGAGTTGCCAAAATTGTTAAAAAGGAAGGAATCAATTTAAAAATTGTTGAATTCAGTGACTATAGTCAGCCCAATACTGCTCTAGCACAAGGTGAAATCGATATGAACGACTTCCAAACTTATACCTTCCAAAGCGATTGGAACAAGAAACACAAAACTGATATCGTGTCGATTGGCGAAACTGTAATCGCACCAATGTCGTTGTTTTCGAAAAAAATCACGAGCTTGAGTCAACTCAAAAAAGGTGACAAAGTTGGTATTCCGAATGATGTAACTAACGAAGGTCGGGCATTACAGTTACTGGAGAGTGCTGGTTTAATCAAGTTGGATAACGCCAAGATTCCAAATTTACAAGATATTACTGAAAATAAAGTTGGTATTAAGATTTCCTCACTGGATGCTGGTCAAACCGCTAAATCTTTAGATGATTTAACAGCTGCGTGCGTTAACAGTGGTGTGGCTAGTGATGCCAAATTGAATCCTAAGAATGCTGTCTATCGAGAAAAAATAACCGCTAAGTCTAAGCCTTATGTCAATATTTTGTCGGTTAATGCTAAGGATAAAAATAATCCAACCTATCAAAAAATTGCTAAGGCCTATCATAAAGAAGAAGTGGCTGAAGTTATTAAAAAGTCATTTCATGGATATGAGAATCCGGCTTGGACATATCCAGCTCTAAAAGAAGATTAATTATCTCAGAAGGAAGCTTAGGATTAACAAGTTTCCTTCTTTTTTGTGCATTTTGAAGCGATTTAATCTAAAATTAGGTTAAATAGTTGTTTCAAAGAAGTCAGGGATGTATATGAAAAATTTAGGGACGGTTTTAAAAGAGTTACGAAAAGAAAAAGGTTTGACACAACAAGAGTTAGCCCAGGGAGTCTGCGCTCAATCCATGCTCTCGGCTATCGAAAATGATGTTTATATACCAAATGCCAATTTGTTGATTAATTTGGCTAATAAATTGGATGTTGATTTAGATGAAATTAGTTTGGCAAAAAATTTCTCAATTGGTCACAATCAAGAATTTGACGAAATGGTTGATAAGTTGTGTCGAAGTCATCAATATGAACAACTACGACAATATTTAGAACAAAACAAGGTTGTTGATAACTTAGAAACATCTCACCAATTGCAAGTTTACTATTATTATTTAGGTATCGCCCAATTGCAAACAGGTGCTTTAACTAAAGCAATTGCATCTTTAAAGCGCTCATTAGCAGAAGTCGATCACTTGCATTTGGAGACTATTTCACGACTAGCTTATTTAGGTATTGGCTATATCAGTGCCCTACAAGGTAACAAAACAGCCGCGGTTGATTGTGTGGATCTGGCTTTTCGCAATTGGAGCGAATATGTCTATCAAGAAAATCAAAATATTCTCTATTATTTAGCAGCGTTGATTTATTTTAAACTGAATGATTATCAAAATTCGACAGCGTATTTGGTTGACGGAATAGCTTTTATTGCCAAACACGATTCTCATTATATGTTAGCAAATTGCTATTTCTTGATGGCCCGCTTATCTCAGGAAGCTCATCATGATGACGAGCGTTTAGAATCTAATAAGCGCAGGGACTTATTTACAGAACTGTATGGTGAACAAATTTTTAAAGAGCTTTAGTCATTGTGAAAATGGCGATATAAGTGCAGATGACAAGATTGTAAGGTGTTTGTAAGCAATTTCTATGTACTATTATCGGGAAATCTTTTATGATGTGTTTATAGATGAAAAGGGGGAAGTAAATTATGCATATTCCAATTAAACGTTCAAAGAGTAATTACGTAATTGCAGGTGTCATTGGAGGATTAGCAGAGCATTTTCAATGGAACCCAACAGTTGCAAGAGTTTTATGGCTGATTTTATCTCTAACCCCATTCCCGGGCATCATAGGCTACTTAGTCTTGTGGTTATTGATGGAAAGTCCAGACTATTAATTAATCGAGGTTTTAGTGATGCATATTCCAATTAGAAGATCAAAAGACAATCAAATATTAGGTGGAGTAATTGCTGGATTTTGTGAACAGTATGATTGGAATCCAGCTGTCGGCCGAGTGCTTTACGTAGCGGTTTCATTGACATCGCTTTTTCCAGGAATTATAGCCTATTTGATTTTGTTACTTTTGATGGAAAAACCAAATGAAGCTTAAAATGGGCTACAGTGTAGTCGACTTTAAAGATGCCCTCTGATTCGCATGAGAATCGGAGAGCATCTTTTTTTCTTTTCAAAAAATGCTACAATTAAACTCCGTATGGAATGGTTACTAAAGAAATGGGGCAAGACGTTGGATATTCGAAAGTTTGCGGTCTTTGTGGATTTAGCAAAGACACTCAATTATACAGAAACAGCTGAGAACCTCTACACCACGCAAGGCAATATTTCTAAACAAATCTTGGCTTTGGAAAAGGGGTTAGGGGTTACACTTTTTAAACGGGCTCATCGTACAATTGAATTGACTCCCGCAGGACGATTGATTTTACCTAATGCCAAACAAATTTTAGGTGATTTTGATAAGTTGACGGTCAAACTGAATGACTTTCAGGCCAATCAGAGACAAACATTGAAGATACATACCATTCCCACTATGCCCAGTTATCGAAGCTTTAACTATATTAGTCAATTTCTGAAAGATTATCCTGGGATACAAGTTCAATTACAAGAAGAAGAGAGTTATCATTTGATTCCCTCATTGCGGGCAGGTGAGTGTGAGATCATTTTTGCGCGAACCTTTGAGTTTAACCATTCTGACTTGGAACGTATTGTGATGGAGGATGATTACTTTGTGGCAGTTTTACCGCAAGATTATCCAATTGCTGTAGAAAAGTTAGATTTAGCTGCATTGAAGTCAGAACGTTTTCTAATATTAGGTGAAGCGACTAATTTGTATGAACCTGTTAAACAACTGTGCGAAAAAGCTGGTTTCAACCCACAAATTGTCTATCAAGGTACCAGAGTCGACTTGATCATGCAGATGATTCAAAATAATATGGGTATTTCAGTGATGACAGCTAAAATGGCTCGTCCTTTCGCTGAAAAGGTTAAAATTGTACCTCTGCTGACTAATATTACGAATAAATTAAGCTTTATTCGGCTAAAGGGGCAGCATTCTCAAGCAAGTGAGTTCTTTTGGGATTATATTCAAACTAAGACAAGTAATGAGGAGACAGAATGATTCAAGATTTATCAACCAAGGAAATAATTGATCTGATGGAATCAGGTCTGAAAATGAAGTTCTCCGCAGAACAAATAAAAATTCTTAATAATGACTTTACGAAACCGTTGTTAGTTAATGCCTGTGCTGGATCGGGTAAGACAACGATTTTTATTTTGATGGCACTGATAGCTGTCGCCCAAGGTAATGCTGATCCTGATGAAATTCTTGGTATTACTTTTTCCCACAAGTCACGGGTCGATATGGGTAATCGTTATGATAACTTCGTTAACGACTTAAAAGCTACCACCTTGAATCTACCAGCTGGCCGACCCAATTTTACGACTTTTCACGCCTTGTTCTATCAATTGTTACGGCAAAATCCTGAATATCAACGATCACAAGTATTGACAAGCTATCGAATCTTTATGCGTGATCTGACTGATCAAATAAAACATCCTAGTAACGTTATAACGAAGGCAGAAATGTTGGAAGAAATGTTTGATTTAAATGATTATTTAATCAATCAAGGCTTAACGACAGATGGTATTTTACCAACAGCCACAGAGAATCAACCTTTCAGTGAGGCCGTCAAAGCAATGTCCGAGTTTTCTCGTCAAAATCACGATGAGGGTTTTTATGAAGATTATTTAGCGGTACTTCGTAAGTATCAAGAGTTGAAGCGGCAAAATAGTTATATTGATTTCAATGATATGAAATTATTATTGATTGAAAGTATGCATGATCCTAATTATTTGCAGTACTATCAACGAATCATGTCACGTTATAAGATTGCGGTGATCGATGAGTTTCAGGATATCGATAATTTGCAATGGCAAATAATCTCCAAATTACTTAGCAAAGAAACGATGCAGCATTTGATTGTTATTGGTGACGATGATCAGAGTATTTATTCATTTCGAGGTAGTAATTCGAAATATATTTTGAATTACAAACGTCTTTTATCGAACGCTACCAAATTGAATTTATCAACTAATTATCGGACTGGAGAAAAGATTCTCAAGCGGGTTATTCCCCTAATCAAACAAAACCATGTGCGCCTTGATAAGGAATTGTTATCAGGACGCCCAGATTTAGGGAAGTTTGTTTTATATAGCAGTAAGAAATCGGGCTTTAACGGCGGTTCGAAAATGTTGAAGCGGCTAGTGAAACAAATTAATGATCCTCAAATTAATAACGATGACATAGCGATACTGGTTCGTTACAACTCCTCAAGAATGCTCTTGGCCGATTGGCTAGCTAATCAAGGAATATACGCCAACATTAATAACGCTGGAGCCATCTTACAAAATAATTTGATTTATCGTATTATAACTGAACTGATGAAAGGCTTGTGGCAGGATCAATATCAATACTTTTCTGATCATGCTAATCGAATCGGCTTTCGGGCGTATAAGGACCACACTCGAAAAGTTGAGGCCAGATCAGGTAATGATTTTGAAAAATTAAGTGATTATTTATTGGCCGCTGAAGCATATAATGCTGAAACAAATACCCCCTTTAAACGGACCGATGCAAGGGTTCAAGTCTACTTTAATAGCATTAAACGTTTTAAAACACGTTTAGACGAGACAACAAGTGTGGATAGTAAGCACAAATTATCAGCTAGTTTGATCAAGGATCTATACCAAGCTGCTAATCGTTTAACAGACAGGTATTTTGATTTTATGGTTGAGAAGAATTTTATGTCCAAAGTTGAAGTCAAAGATATCAAGCAATATTTGGAAGAAGAATTGAAACGATATGAGAGTATCGATGACTTTTTCTTTGACGAGGCGCAGAAAAAAGATATTCTTTCTGATCGTCACCAACAAGATAAGCAACATCGTATTCAATTCTTGTCTTTACATCAGGCAAAGGGTTTAGAGTTCAAATATGTTTATTTATACGGATTGACTGATAAGGAAGTTGAAAAAGCAGGCATAGTGTTAAATGATTGGTTCCCGCCTGCCATGGCCTTCGAGCAATTTGTCAAAAAGTGGAAATCAGTTTATAAACAAAACTTTGAATTTCTAGAACATGCTTTGCAAGCGGCCCACATTGACAACTATAAAGATATAACCCACAATAATGCCTTCAATCCTATCAACTTGGATAAAACATTGACGAAGAAAAAAGAATTTGAAATGTTTCATGTTTTTTATAAAGAAGTTGAGAATTATTCGGCTTTCATTGAAGAGGAACGGCGTCTTTTGTACGTTGGAGTGACTCGGGCTCAATTGGAGCTTAGTTTGAGAATTGCACCGGATTCTAATCCATTATTGTTCGAATTACAACTTCCTAAGAAAAAAACTCAGAAATAACTATTAAGCATTCCAGTTTGGAATGCTTTTTACTTTATCTTGAATTGTTTCAGGCATTTGTCAGCCTCTATAATAATCACTGTTAAATAGAAGGAGGCAATAAAATGTCAGAAGAATTGTATGATTTGCGAAAAGTTATAGATGAATTAAAGCAAACTCCAGGTGAGTATCATGAGACTGATGTGGAAGTTGATCCTCATGCAGAATTATCAGGTGTATATCGTTACATTGGTGCCGGAGGAACGATTGAACGACCAACCAAAAGTGGACCTTCAATGATGTTTAATAATATTAAAGGTTTTCCGCAAAGAAGAATCTATATTGGTTCGATGGCTAGTCGGAAAAGAGTCGGTAAGATCTTGCATCATGATTACAAAACTTTAGGACGCTTTTTGAAGGATTCAGTTGAGCATCCCGTGGCACCAGTGGTAGTTGATTCTAAAAATGCCCCCGTTCAACAAGTTGTATATAAAGCAAGCGACAAAGATTTTGACATCAGAAAAATTCTACCTGCAGCAACTAATACTGAATATGATGCGGGACCTTATATCACTGTAGGGGTAGTTTTAGGCTCAAACCCTGAAAAAACTATGTCTGATGTAACGATCCATCGAATGGTTCTTGAAGATAGGGATACTCTGGGGATGTATATTATGCCTGGTGGCCGTCATATTGGCCATTTCCAGAAGGAATTTGAAAAGATAAATCAGCCTATGCCAATAACTATCAATATTGGTTTAGATCCTGCTATCACTATTGGTGCAACATTTGAGCCACCAACTACGCCGTTAGGATATGATGAATTGAATGTTGCAGGGGCGTTGCGCAAACAAGCTGTCCAATTAGTTGATGCAAAGACGGTCAACGAGAAAGCAATCGCTTTGGCAGAATACGTTATCGAAGCTGAAATCATTCCTAATCAAACGATGCAAGAAGATATCAATACAAACACTGGTAAAGCCATGCCTGAATTTCCTGGTTATGATGGTGACGCTAATCCCGCCGTCAATGTGGTTAAAGTCAAAGCTATTACCACTCGCAAGAATCCCATCTTTCAGACAATGATCGGTCCCAGTGAAGAACACGTTTCAATGGCAGGTATTCCAACAGAAGCCTCAATTTTAGAATTAGTTGATAAAGCGATCCCAGGTAAAGTTGTGAATGTATATAATCCTCCAGCCGGTGGAGGAAAACTGATGACAATCATGCAAATTCATAAAGATGATGAAGCAGATGAAGGAATTCAACGCCAGGCGGAAATTTTGGCATTATCAGCTTTTAAAGAGTTAAAAACAGTTATTTTAGTTGATGAAGATGTTGATATTTTTGACATGAACGATGTTATGTGGACTTTGAATACGCGCTTCCAAGGTGATCAAGATATTATGGTTCTTTCCGGAATGAGAAATCATCCCTTAGATCCATCGGAGAGACCCCAGTATGATACTAAATCGATTCGTTTCCGAGGAATGAGTTCAAAAACTATTTTTGACGGAACCGTACCATTTGATATGAAAAATCAATTTCAACGAGCTCAATTCAAGCAAGTTGATGATTGGGAAAAATATTTAGAATAGAAGGAATAGTCCTCGATGAGAAAAGTAGTTATCGGTGTCACTGGCGCCTCAGGGACAATTTACGCAATTGATCTGATAAAAAAACTCCAAGCTATTTCTGAAGTTGAAACTCATGTCGTTTTCAGTGCTTGGGCAAAGAAAAATTTACAGCTTGAGACCGATGTATCATTAAAAGAAATCAAGGATTCAGTTGATTATTTTTATAGTGACAGTGACCTGGGTGCCAAAATTGCCAGTGGCTCTTTTTTAACCGATGGCATGATTATCGTTCCGGCAAGTATGAAAACAATTGCTAGTATTGCGGTGGGGCTTGGTGATAATTTGATTTCAAGAGCAGCTGATGTAACGTTGAAAGAACAACGTAAGCTAGTTATTGTTCCCAGAGAGACGCCCTTAAATACGATCCATTTGGAAAATATGACAAAGTTGTCGCAGATGGGCGTGCAAATGATTCCTCCTATTCCAGCCTTTTACAATCATCCCCCGACAATTCAAGATTTAATCGATCATCAAACCATGAAAGAGCTAGATGCGTTAGGAATTAAAAATGATATTAGTGGCCGTTGGGAGGGAATTTAATGAAATTTTCAGTCACCCGAGAAAATTATATGATAGAAGCTCAAGTAACAATTATCGGTAAAGATTTATTCATCGCTATAACGGGTGGCGACAACCCACACATTGGAACTGTTACCACCTTAACGAAAAACACCGCTATGCAAACGATACGTTATCCCAGTCATGACGGTCGCCTGCATAAAGATGATGTTCTAGCAATTAGAATAGGTAAGATTATTCAAAATGATTTACCAGGTAGTTGTACGATCACGGCAGGTGTACATGTTAACCATATCTCTCAAAAACAGATTATGGTTTCAGCACTGATGGCTCAAAACCTCGGTGAGCAAATAAAAAAATGGCTCAGAGCGAATGATTTGTCAGTGCCTGAACCAATTTATTATCGAAATTTTGAAAAACCAGTGTAAGTCTTATTATTATTAAGTTAAGGATATAGAAGTTGCTATATGATGTTATTTCTTTTCAAAAAATGATGGCGAGTATAATCTCACCATCATTTTTTGAATACAATTCAATATCTATTATTCTTTCAATTATTTGCTAAAGTGTAAACTATTTCCAATAATTGGAAATAGTTTGTGCTTTTTTGCACAAATAGATGCTGATAAAATAATACTCGAAGGAAAGGGAAAGGAGTTTTATGAATGAAAGAGCAAAGCTATTGTTAGAGATGATTCTTTCACACGATAATATAACACAACAGCAAGCAGCAATTTTTTTAGGCGTGTCTGACAGAACTGTGAGAAATACATTAGATGAAATAGATGAATATTTAATTGCTCATAATCTTAATTCGTTAGAAAAAAATACAAAAACTTTTCTCAGTTATAATGGTGATCACAATTCAATTAGGGCATTAGCGATTGAAGAAAACACTAATAACAATAATTTATTGATAAATCCTGATTATAGAATGGAATTTATTTATTATTCTATCTTAACTAACAAGAGTAGGGTGACAATAGACTTTTTAGAAAAGATTTGTCAAGCCAGTCGAAGTACGATTAATAATGATGTGCGAAGATTAAAAACAGTAATTAGCAAAGAAGGAATCCATTTAGAATTTAGTAAAAAGAAAGGCTTTTTTTTGACCGGTGATGAAAGCGCTATCAGAAATAGGTACATCAACACTTCACGATTTATAAGGCAACGTATACCAATAATATCTCCATTTAGTGAGGTAGAAGAAGAGCTAATTAGATTTTGTTTGGATCAAATTGAACAAAGTTTGCATATCAAGTTTACGTATGAGTCTTTCCTTCAAATATCAGATTATCTGTGTATAAGTATTATCAGATTACTAGAAAGCAACACAATAATTAAGGTTGCAAAGATAGACGATATTGAATTTGATGAGGTTAGAAAGACACTTTCTCTTTTGGAATCTTTTTTCAATATCAGATTTTCTACAATAGAAGTATCTGAGTTATTAAATGCTATAAATCGCTCTCATTTGCTAAAAAATGAATTAATAGATAAGAGACTTAATCTTAAGTTGGATATTTTAGCTGGAAAATTTGTAGATAAAATTACGAAAAAGTTAAAGATAAACTTTTTGGAGGACAGTGATTTTATAAATAATCTCACTCTTCATTTTCAAACAGTTATAAATCAGGTTCCACTTCCGAATAACGACACTATATCGGATGAGATGATGATACAAATTAAATCAAAATATAATGAAGTATTTGATGTAATTTCACAAACGGTTGATTCTATACCCCGTATGTGCAAATTAGGTTTTAATACTGAAGAAAATATTTATCTATTAACAATTCATGTAATTTCGGGAATTGAACGTATTAAATCTTTAACTGAAGCCAAATTGAGAGTTTTATTAGTTTGTCATATGGGAGTTGGGACATCACAATTACTTCAAATTAAATTGTCTAAAATATTTAATTTTAAATGTAAAGTAGCTTCCATTGAGGATATATCAGATGTAAAGAAGATTAATGAAAATTATGACTTGGTATTATCTACCGTCAATTTGCATAACTCAAAAATGAATTATGTAAAAGTTTCGCCGTATATAACTGATAATGAGTTAAAACAATTGTCTGAATTTATAGCAAGCAAAACAAGGGATTTAATGAGAGAAGAATTTAATAAGAGTTATAAGGAGTTGAGGATACCAGTGTTAAAAGAGTTATTAACAGAAAATAATATTCGTGTAAATGTACCCGTAGAAAATTGGGAAGATGCAATTAAGAAGTCTGGCAATATTCTTTTGAATAATGGTTCCATTGAAAATGAATACATAGAAGGAATGATAAATGTTGTAAAGGAATTTGGATCTTACATCGTTATATTACCGGGTATAGCCCTAGCTCATGCAAGTACAAATGATGGTGTAAATAGAATTGGGATGAGCCTAATCACGTTAGAAAATGATGTCAAATTTGGTAATAAAAAAAATGATCCAGTTCACACCGTCATATGCTTAGCAACTATTGACCATGATACTCACTTAAAGGCACTTTCTGAGTTAGTTGCTTTACTTAATGATGATGATTTTAAAATGAAACTAAAGAATAATGAAAAAAAGAAAATCATTAATTCAATTCAAAAAGTAAAAATAGAATCTAATGGAGATAAACAACATGAAAAATAATGAATTGTACGAAATTGTTACAAAACAAATGAAACTTCAGAATATTGAAAATAGAGAACCCATAAATCAAGCTGCTAGTTATTGTGCTGATTCTGTACAAAAAGGGAAGGTCATACATGTTTTTGGAACTGGACATTCTCAAATGTTTGCAATGGAGGTTTTCTATCGTGCAGGTGGATTAGTTCCGGTGAATGCAATGTTGTCACCGCATTATGCACTCCAACCTAAAGCAAAATTGAGTACGCTTCAGGAGAGAATTGAAGGGTTTAGCAACAAATACTTTGATCTAGAAAATCCATCGTCAGATGATACCTTGATTATTATTTCTGTTTCTGGGCGAAACGCTGCCTCAATTGATATGGCTCTTGAAGCAAAACGTATGGGATTGAAAGTTATCGCAGTGACATCTAGAGCGTTTACTGAAGGAGTGTACAGCAGACACTCTTCTGGGAAATTGCTGAAGGATGTTGCAGACGTAGTTGTTGATATAGCATGTGATAAAGGAGATGCAGCATTATCCATTGAAGGGGTTAGCGCCAAGTTTTGTGGAACATCGACAATCTTAGGAATGTTGAATATGGAATCTATTGTAGCTAGAACAATAGAATTACTGTCTGAAAGAGGAGTAAATCCGCCGATTTACGTAAGCTCTAACCTGGATGAAGGTGACAAGATCAATGATAAGTACATTAAAAAATACGGCTCGGTTATTACTAATCTTTGAGAATAAATGGAGGTCATTTAATAATGAAAATTATGACAGTTTGTGGAATGGGTGTAGGAACTAGTTTGATGTTGAAGATGACCGTAGAGTCTGCTCTATCGCAATTAGGCATAATTGCAGATGTTCAACATTGGGATTTAGGAACAGTGGCAGGACAAGAGCATGATTTTATAGTCACTTCAGATGAGTTTAAGGATAACTTTAAAGATAACCCTAATGTTATCTACATCACCAATATCATGGATGTAAATGAAGTTAAGGATAAGTTAAACGATTATTTTGAAAAACAGGGGGTATAAAAATGTTAGATTTTATTCTTCAAATTCTCCAAACTCCTGCAATAATTCTTGGATTGATAGCAATGATAGGCTTATTGTTGCAGAAAAAAAATTTTGGGACAGTTTTTTCAGGTACTGTTAAAACGGCCGTGGGTATGTTAATTGTAAGTGCTGGTTCTGGTTTGATTGTTAGTGAAGTAACTCCATTTTCGACTGTTTTTTCTAAAGTATTTCATCTTAATGGATTTGCAACTAGTTCCGAAGCGGTTGTAGGTGCATTGCAAGCTAATGTTACTCAAATTGCTGCTACCTCAGCATTGATAATGGGGATTGGCTTTTTAGTTAATCTATTAATAGCCAAATTTACTCCTTTGAAGTATATTTTCTTAACAGGTCATATGATGTGGATTTTATCTATAGTTATTTCTTGTGGGTTTATTATGAGTGGCTATAGTAATAATTTAACAATTGTTTTTGGATCATTGATGCAAGGAATGATTACTTCTATTTTGCCTTCAATTGCACAACCAACTGTAAAAAGAGTAACAAAGAATAATATGTTTGCTATGGGGCACTTAACAACTTTGGGTACAGTATCTGCTGGTTACATTGGAGGATTATTAGGAAATAAAAATAATGATGCCGAGAATGTTAAATTACCTTCATATTTAAATTTTTTTAAAGACACAGCAATTTCTGTTTCTATCGTTATGGGATTTTTCTATCTTATCTTATTTATTGCCGCGGGTCCAAGTTCTGTCAAGAATTTGACAGATGGTACTAATTATATTGTATTTGCTATATTGAAGGCGCTTGGATTTACAGCTGGAATTTTAGTATTACTTCAAGGGATTAGACTGTTCCTTGGAGAAATTATTCCAGCTTTCAAAGGGATTTCTGATAAAGTTGTTCCAGGCGCCTTACCGGCACTTGATGTCCCTGTTCTCTTTGGATTTGCTCCAAATGCCCTTATGATAGGTTTCCTATCAGGAATAGTAGGAATGCTAATTGGAATGTTGGTCAGTGGTTTGGTATTTGGTGTTGTTCCACTAATTTCGATTATTGGATCATTTTTTACTGGGGGTGTTGCGGGTATTTTTGGAAATGCTCGTGGTGGTATTCGAGGCGCTACAGTAGCTGGTATCTTTTATGGCTTTATGTTGATTTTCTCATCGGCTTTATTTACGACTCTAATAAACTTAACCTCATATGGAGTAAAAGGTGTAGGTTACGATTGCACGGATGCAGTTGTAGTTGGACTTTTGCTCAAAACACCTATGATTGGTTTGTTAGTCACAATAGTTGTTTTCATTCTAATGTGGGTAATAGAATCAAAACGTGCTAAAAAAGATAAAATCAAATCTAACATAAAGAATGAATCTAATATTGAAACTTCAATGAATTAATTATTTTGCTTGTTTAATTAACGTTTTAGATAAAAGTCCCAGAACTTTTCAGCAACGGCTTCCTTTGACATCAAAGGCCAAGTTTGTGGCTCATGATCATGTTGCAACAATGTTATCCGATTGGTATCAACGTTAAAGCCAGCTCCAATTTGTGCAACATTATTTGCCAAAATCACGTCAGCGTGTTTGCTATTCAATTTCTTTTCAGCGTTAGTGAGTAGATTTTGGGTTTCAGCTGCGAAACCAACCACGAATTGATGAGTTTTGGTTGCAGCAACAGTTTTAAGAATATCAGGATTTTTTGTTAACTTGATGGTGAAGATATCTTCATCATCATTTTTTTTGATCTTTTGATCAGCAACATTGATGGGTTTGAAATCAGCCACAGCAGCGGCCATTACTAAGACGTCAGTGTTATTAAAGACTTGTTTTAACTGTTCCATCATTTCTGAAGCAGTTTGGACTTGAATGATTTTCATTCCTGAAAGAGGTGTTTCAACGGTGGTGATCAAGGTGACCTCGGCACCTAAATCACGAGCAACTTTGGCCATAGCAATTCCCATTTTTCCAGACGAACGGTTACCGATAAAACGGACAGGATCAATGGCTTCTTTGGTGCCACCAGCAGTGACGACCACTTTAACACCAGCCAATTTGCTTGCCAAAAAATTATGTTCAATTTCTGTAACGATATCGTCCAATTCTGGTAAGCGACCTTTGCCGGTCATTCCTTCAGCTAAAAAGCCAGTTGCTGGTTCAACGACTTGCACACCGTGCCGTTTTAGAGTCTGCATATTTGCTTGCACGGCCGGATTATTGTACATATCAGTATTCATAGCTGGAAATACTAATTTTGGAGCTTTGGTGGCTAAAAGACTTGTTGAAACAATATCGTCAGCTAAACCGTTAGCCATTTTCCCAATAACATTTGCAGTCGCGGGAACAACGACCGCTAAGTCAGTCCAGAGTGCCAGCTGAATGTGGGGGATAAAATCATCTGGACTCGTTTGTGGTGTAAAATTATCTGTAATAACTGGTCGGTTCGATAATGTCGCAAAGGTTAATGGTCTGACAAATTTTTGTGCTGCTTCAGTCATGATGACTTGAACTTGAGCTTGTTTTTTGACCAAGCTGCGAACGATATTTAGTGATTTGTAGGCGGCAATTCCACCAGTGACATAAAGTGCGATATGTTTATCCTGTAGCATTTCTTCACCTCAATAACTTAATTACTTTAATTATATGATATTATTCAATCAATAGGAGGCTTCTATGAACATTTATACAGCAGATATAATTCTCTACATACTTTTGATTTCAATTTTCAACAATCCGATTTTGAATGTGATGCAAGCATTTGGATGGAATTTTTTATTCAGTGAAGTCATAATTGGTGTAATTCTATTGATCATCACCATTTTGATTCATAAATTTATTTTTCGAAAAATTTGGAAGAAATAAGTGGAAATATAATGAAGAAAACTATTTTATTAGTTGAAGATGAGGAGAGCTTGATCTCATATTTACAACCGGAATTAGAATTTGAAGATTATCAAGTCTTGACGGCGACCGATGGTGAGATGGGATGGAAGACTTTCCAAGAGTATCAATCTGAAATTGATTTAGTGATTTTAGATTGGATGATTGCTAAGTTAGATGGCCTGGAAGTCTTAAGAAGGATTCGCAAACAGTCAGATAAGCCGGTTATCATGTTGACAGCCCGTGATTATGTCGGTGATAAAGTGGCGGGATTAGACAGTGGTGCCGATGATTACATTACGAAGCCGTTTGAAATTGAAGAATTGTTAGCCCGGATTCGTGTTGTCCTTCGTCACGAAAAGAAATCCAGCGAGAAATTGACTGTCTATCAGATCAAGGACTTGGTACTTGATACTAAGTCTCGTCAAGTTAAGCGAAATGGGAAGATCGTCCAGTTGACTCAACGTGAGTACGAGTTGCTCTTGATTCTCTTAAAGAATATCAATGAAACTTTGACGCGAGATGAGTTGTTGAACGACGTTTGGGGTGTTGATTTTGAAGGACAGCCTAATATTGTCGATGTCTATGTTCGCTATTTGCGTCATAAAATTGACATTGACCCAGAAGATTCAATTATCAAAACAGTTCGTGGCGTCGGTTATACTTTGAGAGATGATGACTATGAAAACGTTGAAAAATAATTCCAATACGGCTCAAATTACCCGTACCTATACGTTATTATTGGCTTTTATCACGATTGCGATGGGCTTATCTTTAGCCATTGGTGTGGGTTATTCGTTAGTTGAATCAAAGATTGAAGATGCTCATGGCTTGATGGATAGTCTGCAACGTTCATTTATCGATGATCGTCCTGATTGGGAACAATGGCGTAGAGACAGTAATATCAATACGAAAGACACAAATGTGAAGGTTTCTTTTACTGAAAATGGTAAAAAACAAGTTTATTATTCATCTGGTACTAAGAAGTTTTTAAAACAAAAAGCCTCGCATGTGCCGTTTAGTTCCCATCTCGAAATTAGAGAAACTTGGCGCCCATATTATCATTTGACGAGTGACGTTAAAGGGATTCACTATCAAATTTGGGTGGGATTTCACAGTGTGACTCATGTTTTTCACGTCATTTTTGATATTTTATTAATTGTGATGATTTTAAGCTTTCTCATCGGTATTTGGTTAATTTCACTTTTGGCAAAAAGGTTGAATCAACCGTTAAAAAACTTGACCGAATCGACTCATCAAATCAATCAGGCTCCGGAAGTATCTTATGATACGCAATTGCCACTTCCTGATAAACCTCAAGAAGTTCAGGATTTGACTAAAGAATTCAATCAACTTTTAGCCCAACTCAATCGTCAAGCTATTCGTGACCGGCAGTTTGTCTCCGATGCTTCGCATGAACTACGGACGCCCATTACTGCCATTAGAGGCCATGTGCAATTTATTCAGCGACATGGTCAAGATCACCCTGAAATTATCGAACGCTCAGTTGGCTTTATTGATAGCGAGTCTAAAAGAATGCAGAAGTTAGTCGAAAGTTTGCTGAAGCTGTCGCGCATGGATCATTTGACAGTTGAACGCAAGCAAGTTCAAGTTGCACCAATGGTTCAAGCGATTGTAGAAACGTATCAGCCTACTATCCCGCAAAAGTTAGTCATCAGTGGTGAAAAGCAATTGTTAGCCACAGTCAATCAAGACAATTTGGAACAGATAATTATCGCACTGTTGAACAATGCTAGTAAGTATTCGCCTGCGGATTCGACAATCACGTTTAAGTTGACTAAGGACAGTCTGGCAGTGATTGATCAAGGGATTGGAATCGCAGCTGATGAGAAGTCAGAGATTTTTGAACGCTTTTATCGAGTTGATAAAGCTAGAACACAAGCAATACCCGGAACGGGATTAGGTTTAGCCATTGTTAAGAAACTGGCTGACTTGAATCAAATTAAGATTACCGTGGTTGATAATCAACCTCAGGGAACCCAATTTATTTTAAAATTCTAATATTTTATCTTTGATATGTTTAGCCTCGCTTAATAACTGATTGCACTGGAGATAATTAGTTATTAAGCGAGGCTTTTTATTAATTATTAAGTAGTTGGAAAAAGTTTTTCAAAAAGTAAATCAATTTGTTGGTTTTTTCTAGCCTCATTACTTCGAGTTTGACAGTAAAAGTGTAGAATTAAGGTAATGACATTTCCACCAAAGGAGAGAGATTAGATGGAAAATGAAATTTCACAACGTGAACTGAAAAATCAAACTTTAGCTCAAGCAGTTGCCCAAGAAGCAATCGTTTTGCTACAAAATAAAAATCAGACTTTACCATTAAAAAATAAAAAAGTTGCCTTATATGGTCATGGTGCCTTTGCGACTGTAAAAGGTGGAACTGGCTCTGGCGATGTCAATCAACGCTTTGTAATAAATATTTTACAAGGGATGGAGGATCAAGGTTTTGAAGTAGTTTCGAAAGCTTGGTTGACCAGATTGCAACGTTACTATCAGCAAAAAAAAGCTGACTATCAGGCCAAATTAAAAGATGATCCTATGGCACTTTTAGCTCCGGCATTTAATTTTTCTGACCCCGAGATTGCAGAATTTGAAGATGCTCCAGTAGGTATTTATGTCGTTTCCCGTAGTTCAGGTGAAAATTATGACCGCCATGATCGCCCTGGAGACTTTCAATTGACTGACAATGAACTATCAAACATCAAGCGGATGAGCGAGTTTTATCGTCAAAGTATTGTGTTATTAAATGTTGGTGGTGTGATCGATACAAGTTTCATTGCACAATGTCCAATGCTCGATAGTGTGCTTCTAGTTTCACAACTGGGGATGATGTCAGGCCAGGCAATCGCTGATATTTTGTTGGGCGTTAAGAGTCCTTCTGGTAAATTGACCGATACGTGGGCTAAAAGTTATCATGACTATCCTAGTTCGGAAAACTTTGGCATGGCCAGTCCTGAATATGTCGAGGGTATTTTTGTCGGCTATCGCTATTTTGATAGTTTTGACGTTAAACCACGATTTGAATTCGGCTTTGGTCTTAGTTATGCCAAATTTTTCTTGAGAACTTCCAAAGTCAATGTGAACGAAAAGCGGATTCGATTGCTGGTCAATGTTGACAATACCAGTGAGGACTTTTCTGGCAAAGAAACGGTGCAGGTTTACGTCTCGAAACCACAAACTGATATCCCAGTCGCTTACCAAGATCTAGTTGCTTATGAGAAGACCACAAATTTAAGACCTCAGGCGCAACAAAATATTGAATTTGAGATTCCCATCGAGTCTTTAAAAGTTTTTGATTCCGAGTTGTCAGCGGAAGTTTTAGTTCCGGGTACGTACCTAGTCAGAGTTGGAAATAGTTCGCGAAATACCAAAGTTGTCGCTAGTTTTAAATTGGATGAAAAAGTTATTTTAAGACGTCTCAGCGATGCAATGAAACCAAGAATTGATCCCACTACACTACTTCGGGCTAAGGTGAAAGTTCAACGTGTCAGTGATGTTCCATTTTTTATTCTCAAGTCAGCCAGTTTCCCTGAACCTGATTTTGTTCAATATCAGGAAAAATCAGATGTAACAACCTTTATTGCTAATCGGGAACAATTGCCTGGCAAAGGATTAGACCAAGTCATCGAGGAAGTTCGCAATGCCAGCGGCAAAACGCTTAAAGATGTAGCCAGTGGTGAAGTGGAATTGGCGGAATTTATTGCTAGTTTGACTGATCCTGAATTAGTCGATTTGGTTGAAGGTCAAATGGCCGAAAATAAAGCAGATATCGTCGGGATTGCTTCAGATTTAGTACCTGGTGCGGCTGGACAAACTGGAGAAATTGCTGAAAAAGAAATCCCTTCAGTCGTGATGGCAGATGGTCCAGCTGGAATCAGAGTTGAACCAGTCTTTGAGAGAAATCAACAGACAATTACCCATTATGCGACGGCTTGGCCAATTGGAACAGCTTTAGCACAAACTTGGAATAAAGATTTGGTTGAAAGTGTCGGGTTTGCGGTAGGTATCGAAATGAAGGAATTTGGTGTCAATCTCTGGTTAGCTCCAGGGATGAATATTCATCGTAATCCGCTAGGTGGTCGTAACTTTGAATATTTTGCCGAAGATCCATATTTGTCAGGTACAATGGCTGGCTATGAAACGAAAGGCGTCCAAAGTCATGAACATTTGGGTGTGACTTTGAAGCACTTTCTAGGTAACAATCAAGAAAGTCATCGAAATTTTGGTAATAGTGTCATTGGTGAGCAAGCTCTACGAGAAATTTATCTCCGTAACTTTGAAATTGCGTTAGAAATTGCTCAACCATTGGCGATTATGACAGCTTATAATAGGGTTAATGGTACATATTCTGGAGCAAACTTTGCCTTATTGACGAATGTGTTGCGGGATGAGTGGCATTACCAAGGTACAGTCATGACTGATTGGTTCAGTTCAGCCGATCCCAAAAAGAGTATGCATGCCGGAAATGATTTAATTATGCCTGGTAATTCAAAGAATGAACTCCTAGGTGCTGTCAGTGATTTAGGGCCAAGTATTGATCAAAATGACCGTCTTCAAATCAAACATGACTATGATCTGTTGAAAAAGGAATTTAAGGATACCGAGTTGTGGAATGATTTTGAAATTGATGCAGATGATGAGGTCATTGTTAGATTACGAATCGATCCTGATTCACCTCTAAGAGAACGAGTTAAATCATGGGTTTATGGCGGTTTTGCTCAGATTATTGATGAGAATCATCTCCTGTTGACCGGTAAGTGGAAAGATAACAATGATTTATACTTGGGCGATCTACAGAAGTCAGCCATTAATGTGTTGAAATTAGTTCTGAAATTAAAAATGTAATTTTTTATCATAAATGAAACAAACACCCTCAGGTCAAAATCTGAGGGTGTTTATTTTGGGTGTTAAAAATTATTTTTACAGAAAAATTAGTTGAGTGGAGAAATAGTTGCGGTTGCCGTTGTATTATCAGCAGCGGGTTCGGTTAAGGCAACAATTTTGTCGCCAGCTTTGATATTAGTAGCTTTTAGCCGCTCAACATTTGCATAGTCAGCTGTATTAGTAATAACTAGCATGACAGAAGGATCGTAGCCATTCTTTTTCAATTCTTGAATGTCAAAGGTTCCTAGCAGGTCACCCTTTTTGACGTGGTCGCCTTTTTTCACATTAGTTGTAAAGTACTGACCATTTAAGTTAACCGTATCGATTCCTAAGTGAATTAGAACTTCTGCACCGTCATCAGTTTTTATACCATAAGCGTGTTTACTGTCATAAGTAACAGTAATTTCACCGTCAGCGGGAGCAACTACTTGGTTATCATCTGGAATAAAGGCAGCACCTTTACCCATGATTTCGGCGGAAAAGACTTTATCGTTAACCTCTTTAAGACTTTCACTGACACCACTAACTGGGGCAGCAATTACTTCATCGCTGACTAAAATAGGTTTAGCAGTTTTAATTTCTGGAGCAGGTTCATCGACATTGTTGCCGATAGTTTTTTTGGCGTAGATAAAAGTTGGTACAAAAGCTACAACGAACGAAATCAAGGCACTGAGCATGAAAGCTGGAATTGACTTAGAAGCGATCGAGATAAATCCAATGACTGAAGCAGGTCCCATCGCAACAGATAAGACATGGAATAGTCCTAAGAAAGAACTAGCTATCCCTGAAGCAATAGCCGCAAAAGCGAAAGGATATTTCATTTTTAAGTTGACACCGAAAATGGCAGGTTCAGTAATACCTAGTAGGGCAGAAATACCAGCGGAAGAAGTTAGTGCTTTTTGTTTGGCACTCTTTGTCGCAAAGAAAATAGCTAAGGTAGCAGCACCTTGTCCGATGTTAGCCATTGAAGCGACAGGGAAGATGAATGAACCACCAGTTTTAGCGACGTTTGCTAAAAGTTGGGTTTCGATAGCAGGGAAAGTTTGGTGTAAACCAGTAATAACAATAGCTGAATAAAATAATCCAAAGATTCCCATTCCGATCCAGCCGGTCGTATTGTAAAGACCAACTAGTCCATTTGTCAAAGCATCACTGACAGATCTAAGTACTGGTCCAACGATGGTGAAAGTTAGAAAACCGGTAATGACGATGGCAAACATTGGTGTGAAGGTAAAGTCAAACGCACCTTTGATGTGTTTATGGAAGAATTTCTCTAGGTTAGCTAGGATGAAGGCCACTGCTAGAACAGGGATAACTTGACCTTGATAACCAGCTTGGGCAACTTTGAGGCCAAAGATGTTCCAGTAAGGCATTTTGCCAGCTGCCATTGTCGCAGCAACATCGTAACCATTTACTAATGATGGCAGAACCATGACCATACCCATGGCAGCACCGAGGTATGGATTGCCGCCGAATCGTTTGGTTGCAGAAAATCCTAAGAGAATTGGTAAAAAGGTAAATGGAGCACTGGCCATGGCATTGATCATTTCAGCCACGCCCTTCAAGCCTGGATAAACTTCAACAACTGATTTAGCCATGAAGAGGTGTTCAGCTGTCAAAACATTGTTCAAGGCCATCAAAAGACCACCAGCAACTAGTGCGGGGATAATTGGAATAAAAATATCAGAAAGAACTTTCAAGAAGTCCATTAGAGGATTCTTTCTCTTACCAGCACTGGCTACAGCTTTGATATCGTCAGGAGTAGCTTCTTTAAGGCCAGTTTGAGCAATCAAAGCATCATAAACTTTGTCGACATCACCAGGGCCAATAATAATTTGATATTGACCGTTAGTCTCGAAGGTTCCTTTTACATCGGGATCATTATCAAGTGCAGCTTGATCGATCTTTGATTCATCTTTGATTACTAATCTTAGACGAGTGGCACAATGTGCTGCAGCTTGGATGTTGTTTGACCCGACATCAGCAAGTACACGCTTAGCAACTTCTTTGTGGTTCATAATATCACTCCTCAAAATAATTAATTGAAAACGCTTCCGGCACAATCATAATAACAAGTTTAAAATATTTGTCAAGCGTTCGTCAAAAAATATTTTGAAAGATATGTCAACTAAAACAGAGATTGTAAGCTAGTGGCAAATTGAATTGACATAAAATTAAAATAAATTGTCATACGTTTGACAATTATATGTAAGCGGTTTTATAATATACTTAACAAGTTAAAGAACAAAGAGGATCGAACATGATTTGGACGAGAGAAAAAAGATATGCACCATATGCAAATTGGTCCCAGGAGCAATTACAGGACTTAGAACAACAAGTAAGTACATCTAAGTGGAGGATGAATCATCACATTCACCCTAAGTCAGGATTATTGAACGATCCTAACGGTTTTTCTTACTTTAATGGTCAGTGGCACTTGTTTTATCAAACATATCCGTTTGGAGCGGTTCATGGTTTGAAGTCTTGGGTTCATTTGACTTCAAAGGATTTAGTTCACTGGCAAGATCATGGCCTGGCAATTGAACCTGATTCGAAATTCGACTCTCATGGTGCCTATACTGGTACGGCTTTACCTATTGATCAACGCTTATTCATCATGTACACCGGTAATGTTCGGACAAAAGATTGGCAAAGACAGTCCTATCAGATTGGGGCTTGGATGGATGCCAACAATCAAGTGACTAAGTTAGAGCAACCTTTGTTGACCAACGCCCCTAAAGGTTATACGACTTCGATTCGTGACCCTTATTTGATTAAAAAAGACGATCAATATTTTGCAATTATCGGTGCTCAGACTGATCAAGAAAGAGGAGCAGCCTTAGTTTATCAATCTAATGACCTCAAAACCTGGAACTTTGTTGGTCCATTAAACATTCCCACTAAAAAAACAGGCTATATGGTGGAATGTCCCAATCTGATCTTTGTTTCCAATCGTCCCGTCTTTTTATATTGTCCTCAAGGATTACCGAAATCAGTCTTTGATTACAAGAATATCTATCCAAATTTATATATGATTGGTGATCAAGTCGATTTGAAGACGGCCCAGTGGTCGGGAAGCACAAAATTGTATCAATTAGATGATGGCTTTGACGTCTATGCAACTCAAGCCATCAACGCACCTGATGGAAGAGCCTTGGAAATCAGTTGGATCGGTTTACCAGAAATAGATTATCCTACTGACACCCAAAATTGGGCTCACTGTTTAAGCGTGGTAAAAGAATTAAGTTTAAAAGATGATCATTTGTATCAAAATCCCGTCGCCGAAATGAAATCACTTCGTAAAACTAGTTACTTGATTGATAAGCAAACCGAAGAAATCAATTTATCTAAGACAGGCAGCTTTGAGATTGAATTGACCATTCCTAAGGATAGTCAATTAACACTTTCTATCAGTAATCAGCAACAGCATGGCAGTTTAAAATTTTTCTTGGACGCCGATCAAGGTACAGTTACCGTTGACCGACAAAATACAGGGCGGGCTTTTGGAGAAAAATATGGCCAGCAACGCAAGAGCCAAGTAGCAGCACATCAAACTCTCAAGATCAGACTGATCATAGATGTGTCGGTCTTTGAATGCTATATTAATGATGGATACTCAGTCATTACCGGGAGATTCTTTTTAGATGACCGACCTGATAAGATCAGCTTACAAGGTCAGCCAAAACAAGTCAGTGGTAAAGTCTGGGAATGGTAAAAGTTAATTATTGAGGTAGACCAATGAAACCAAAATTAGAAGATGTGGCTAAGTTAGCCAACGTTTCACCCACAACAGTTTCGCGCGTGATCAACAACCATGAACATTTAAGTCAGAAGACCAAGGATAAAGTATATTCAGCAATGAAAGAGCTAAATTATCAACCAAATAATTTGGCTCGCTCCTTACAAGGTAAAAATACGAAATTGATTGGAGTTATTTTCTCTGATATTAAAAATCCTTTTTTCGGTGAGTTAGTTTCAAGAATTGAAAAGATTTTATCGACTAAAGATTACAAGATGATTTTATGCAATAGTGCTGATGATCCTGAAAAGGAGCGGGCTTATTTGTGGATGTTGATGGCCAATCAAGTTGATGGAATTATCGCTGGTGCCCATAATTTGGGAATTGAAGAGTATCAACAGTCAGGTTTGCCAATTCTTTCCTTCGACCGCTATTTATCTGACAATATTCCCATCGTCAGTTCTGATAATTACCAAGGTGGGACTTTAGCAGCCCAAGCTCTATATCAAGCTGGAGCTCGAAAAATCGCCATCTTTTCTGGGAAAAATCATCAGGATTCTCCAACGAATGGTCGTTTATTAGGTTATCAAGCTTATTTGCAAAAGCAGGGCTTGCCAACGCATATTCACGAATTGCCTTTTGAGTTATCGCCCAATATGAAGAGTATGGAAATCAAAGCCATCTTAAATAAAATTGATTATGATGGTATTTTTTGTACCGACGACTTGACCGCCACGATGACGATCAATTTGGTTCGAAAATTAGGGAAACAAGTCCCTCAAGATTTGAAAGTGGTCGGTTATGATGGTACCGGTTTGATTCAAGATTATTTTCCCGATTTAACTACGATTGGACAGCCGCTTGCTGATATAAGCTCGCTATTGGTCTCGTTATTGTTACAAAGAATTGAAGATCCCGATTGTACATTAGAAAAAGAATATATCTTGCCGGTTAAATTGATTAAAGGAATTACAGCTTAAGGAAAGGGATTTTATCATGGATTCAGCAGCAATCGAGTGGTGGCAAAAAGCGGTAGTATATCAAATATATCCACGTAGTTTTCAAGATACTAATAACGATGGCGTCGGTGATATTAAAGGAATTATTGAACATCTAACTTATTTGAAACAATTGGGAGTCGATGTTTTATGGTTAAACCCAATTTATAAGTCGCCTAATGATGACAATGGTTATGATATTAGTGATTATCAAGCAATTGCCAGTGATTTTGGTACGATGGACGAGTTTGATGAATTACTGAAAAAAGCCCATCAAATTGGTTTGAAGATCATTATGGATCTTGTCGTAAATCATACTTCCGATGAACACCCTTGGTTTAAGGCTAGTAAAGCTAGTTTGGACAACCAATATCGTGATTTCTATTTTTGGAGAAGCGGTAAAGATGGTAACCCACCTAACAATTGGGATTCAGCCTTTGGTGGGACAGCTTGGAAATTTGATCCGACGACGAAACAATATTACTTGCACACCTTTTCCACAAAACAGCCTGACTTGAATTGGGAGAATCCCCAGATGCGGCAAAAAATTTATCAGATGATGAATTGGTGGTTGGATAAAGGAATTGATGGTTTTCGTATGGATGTTATTAATCAAATTTCTAAACGTCCCGGATTACCAGATGGTCCACTGAAGCCACACAGTAAATATGGGGATGCGCGAGTTACTAATGGTCCCAAAGTACATGAATATTTACAAGAGATGAACCGAAAAGTCTTGTCTCGCCCAAATATTATGACTGTAGGTGAGACCCATGGGATTACACCTCAAGACGGTTTGAAATACGCCGGTTTTGACCGCCATGAATTAAATATGGTATTTGAGTTTCAACATTTACGTTTAGATAATAGTCAGCATGGCTTTGGTAAATGGAGTACCCGTCGGGTTCCCTTAGTAGAATTGAAGCAAGTTTTTAATAAGTGGCAAGTTGAATTGCATGGTAAAGCTTGGAATAGTCTTTTTTGGAACAATCATGATACACCACGTGTCGTTTCCAGATTTGGCAATGACAGTCCACAATATCGAGAACTATCTGCTAAAATGTTGGCAACTTGTTTACATTTAATGCAAGGAACTCCCTTTATTTATCAAGGTGAAGAGTTAGGAATGACTAATGCCCATTTTCAGAAACTGAGTGATTATCGGGATATTGAAACCTTAAATGCTTATCAAGACAACGTTGTTCGTGATAATTTATTGGAACAATCCGATATGATGGCACGTATCCAAGCTAACTCGCGTGACAATTCCCGAACGCCAATGCAATGGAATGGAAAGAAAAATGCTGGCTTTTCACAAGTTGATCCGTGGATTGACGTTAATTCCAACTATCAACAGATCAATGTTGAAAAAGCTTTAGCAGATCGAAATTCGGTTTGGTACTATTATCAGAAATTGATTGAATTGAGACATGATTTTCCAATCGTTACACTAGGTGACTTTCATTTGTTACTGGCAGACGATCCTAATCTTTTTGTTTATCAACGAAATTGGCAAGGAAAAACTTGGTTAGTTATTTGTAACTTTACTGAAAAGACGCTGACTACTTCCTTGAAAATTTCTGAACAGTCAAAAACGATCATCAGTAATTATGCTGATGACCGAGGTAATGTGCTTCGTCCTTATGAAGCTAAAGTTTATCAGGTTTAAAAAATCCCAATTTAATCTAAAAAACGCTCGCTGATTCTAAATTCTAAAATCAGCGGGCGTTTTTTTCAGTGCAAATATTTAATTATTAATAACGATTCAACAAGTCAACATAGGCGTCGACAATACTTTGTAAGAAACCAACAGTACCTTCTGCAACATTGCCGTTCTCATCCAAGACATTTGTAACATTACCAATGTATGCTTCTGGTTGTTGTAAGGTAGGCATGTTCAAGAAGACTAATGATTGACGAAGAGCATGGTTAGCACCAAATCCACTGATGGCACCAGGTGAAACGCTGACAATAGCAGCAGGTTTTTTATCCCAAGCACTTTGGCCATAAGGACGTGAACCAACATCGATTGCGTTTTTCAAACCACCAGGGATTGAACGGTTGTATTCAGGTGTTACGAATAAAACTCCGTCAGCTGCTTTGATTTGATTTCTGAATTCAGTATATTCTGCTGGTACACTTTCAGGTGTATCGATATCCTCGCTATAAAGAGGCAAATTACCAATTTCAACGAAATTTACTTCATAATCGCTAGGGAATAACTTCATCATATTCTTAGCAATTTGTCTTGAAAATGATCCTTTTCTAAGACTACCAACTAGTACGGCTACTTTTTTTGACATTTAAAAATTCCTCCAAATCTTTCGATGATTCTAAATTAGCACAAAACATTTTATACACCAAATATTTGTTCTCGCAAACAAATATTTTTCATGAGAGCGAATTCAACAATTTTGTGCAAATCAACATAAAATTTGTGCATTGACGGTTTTGCTCATATTGTGAAAGTATAATTATAGTTAATTGACAAAAGTTACAGAAGTATTACAAATAAAGTCTCTATCCGAATTTTCTTATTGTTCATGTAATCTGTTTGTTATATTCATCTTGTATAGTGTCATCTGGTAAACATACAACCGGGGAGAGATTAGTTGCTAAAGCAAATTAAATTAGATGCATTACTTATCATTGGTTTGATAATTACAGGGGGAATGGGATATACAGTTGCCTATGCTTCAGATTCATCAGCACAACAAGTAAGTAATACAACAGATTTTCAAAAGACATTATCTAACTTAGAATCGAATAATTTAGATAGTGGCGATGCTTATACACTAAACAAAAAAGTATCGTTATCAGACAGTAAGGAATTTATGCCTGGTATCAGTCACAGTGAAAAGGACCCAAATATGGAGGATGTGACTTCAGAAACTCCAGAAGTTGATCACGCTCCAGTCCAAGATTCACAACCTGAACAAATTGAAGCTTCACAGCAAGCTATTACACAAGCTGCTGCCGAACCACCAGTTGAAATGCAATCAACAGGTAAAAATGTTGGGACATTTAAAATCAGTTTTTATGATCCAGCTGTTTTAGGATCAGATATGGGTTATTCAGGAGTTGCCACAAATTTAAGTGTTATTCCACGTGGGTCACGTTTAAAGATCACTACAGCTCAAGGAGATGTCTATTATCGAACAGTTAACGATACAGGGACATTTGCCTATGACAATCCATACCAAATCGACATGGCAATGCCAAATAGTATGATTCCTTCATATGGAATTACTAGCGCCACTGTTGAGATTTTAGGTTAATACATTCGAATAGTTTTCACTGACTTCTATATTGATAGAAGTCTTTTTTTTTAAGTTTGAAATGATTGTTGTAGAATAAAATTAAATTGAAAAAAGAAGGGTATAAAATGAAGGCATTTGGTGTTACGAACAGGCAACTCGACAGTTTTCAACAATTTGACAAAGAAAAAGAACTTCCTACAAAGCGTGATCTGTTAGTTAAAATTGAAGGTATTTCAGTTAATCCGGTTGATGTTGCTACCCGTAAGGGCATTGCAGAGGAATTAAGCAGACCCAAAGTTTTAGGATATGACGGTTACGGAGTGGTCGATGCAGTTGGACCAGAAGTAAAGAACTTTCAAGTTGGTGAAAAAGTTTTCTTTGCTGGAGATTATACTCGAGATGGTTCAAACCAAGAATATGAATTGATCGATGAAAGAATCGTAGCTCATGCTCCAAAGAAAACTTCATTAGAGCAAAGTGTCGCCATGCCATTGGTTACTTTGACGGCTAGTGAATTATTATTTGAAAAATTAGCAATCAATCCGGCCAAAGACAATCGTAATCAGACCATTTTAATTATCAATGGAGCTGGGGGTGTTGGTTCAATCGCAACCCAATTAGCCCATTTGGCGGGTCTGAGAGTAATTGCGACTGCCTCAACTGCTGAAAAAGTGAACTGGGTAAAAGGTTTGGGAGCGGATTATGTCGTCAATCATCACCATGATCTCATTAAACAAGTGCATGATTTAGGAATTAACAATGTGGACTATATTATTGGTCTCAGTGATAATGATCCCCATTGGCCAGAAATTGTCGAATTGATCAAACCGTTTGGAACTTTCGCTACAATTACTAATTTACGTACATCTCAAATCGGTGATTTAAAACAGAAGTCAGTCAATTTTGTTTGGGAATGGATGTTCACCAAAGCTAAATATGGTTTGGACTCAATGGCCGATCAGGGGGCTTACTTAGAGAAGCTAGCTGATGGTTTGGATAGTGGCATGATCAAGTCCACCGTTACTAAGGTCTTTGAAGGCTTTACAATCGCTAATCTTAAGCAGGCAACGGAATTGGTGGAAGCTGGTCATATGATGGGAAAAGTTGTTATTAAAGCTTAATTGAATCGAGGCGTTTGAAATGAAGAATGTTTTAATTACTGCAAAGATTCCCCAGGCGGCAATTCAAATTTTGCAACAAGCAGGGCTCAATGTTGTCAGTTATAGTGGAGAAGATTTGATCACCAAAGCAGAACTATTAAAGTTGATTGTTGATAAGGATTATTTGATTACTCCTTTGTCTACGCAAGTTGATCAAGAGGTAATCGATGCTGATCCTAAATTACAATTTATTGCCAATTTTGGTGCCGGGTTTAATAATATCGACGTGAAGTATGCTCGTCAAAAGGGAATTCCCGTGACTAATACGCCAAAAGTTTCAACAGTTTCCACTGCTGAAGTCACGACTGGTTTGATTATTTCCCTGACTCATCGAATTGTCGAAGGTGATCAATTGATGCGTTCTACAGGCTTTTCAGGCTGGGCACCACTATTCTTCTTAGGTCATGAGTTAGCCCGCAAGACGTTAGGCATTTTGGGAATGGGACAAATTGGTCAAGCGGTAGCTAAGAGAATGGCAGCCTTTGATATGAAAATCATTTATACTCAGCGTCATCAATTAGCCCCAGAAATTGAAAAAGCGTTGAATGCTCGATTTGTTTCGATGACAGATTTGATTTCACAAAGTGATGTCTTAACTTTGCACGCACCATTGACTCCGGAAACTCACCATATTTTAGGAGCTGAACAATTTTCCCAGATGAAAAATTCAGCTTATCTGATCAATGCTTCACGAGGACCTGTGATTGATGAAAAAGCACTCTTGGCGGCCTTACAAAATCATCAGTTAGCTGGAGCAGCATTAGATGTGTATGAGCAGGAACCAGCAGTCGCAACCGGTTTTAAAGAATTAAAGAATGTAATTTTAACACCTCATATCGGTAACGCCACAGTTGAGGCTCGGGATGCGATGGCTAAAATTGTGGCTGACAATACGGTGTTGGTCGCACAAGGCAAAGCTCCGCAATATATTGTGAACTAAGAATTTTGAATATAATAAATACCAAAAAAAAACGTAATTTCTAATCGATAGTGACTAGAAATTACGTTTTTTGAATTAAATCAAATTAAAATGTTTCAAACCGTTAACAATACCACCGTTAACGTTTTCAGTGGTAATATAAGTAGCAGCCTCTTTAACTGAATCTATACCATTGCCCATTGCAACACTGTAATCGGCAAATTTGATCATTGGTAAGTCGTTTGTTCCATCGCCAAAAGCATAGGTTGGTTTATCTTCTAAGCCTAAATCTTTCAAGAGGTGCTTAATGCCACTCATCTTGGAAACGCCTTTTGCTACAGTATCAACCGAATAATAGCCAGTATTGTAAAACTGCAATTCAGGGAATTTAGCTTGATAGTCTGCACCATCGTCAGGAGTCAAGATGACAAACATCGGAATGTCATCTTTCTTATAGAAATCAGGATCTATTTCTGGGACTTCTAATTTGAGAGTGTGAAAAAACTCGTCGATAAAGGGAGTTTCATTACTTAGAAAATTACGTTCCGGTGTATGCATAAACAATGAATCGCCTAAATCATTGGCCATATCACTAACTTTTTTAATCAAATCTGGTTTAAGATTATTTTGATAAATAATTTTATCTTGTGATTGGACAAATGCGCCATTTAAAGTAATATAAGTATCGATACCGGTTGTACTTGTGACAGCGTCAATTTCGATTGGTGCCCGACCAGTACAGATGACAGGTAGATAATTATTAGCTTCAAGTGTTTTAACTGCTGAAGCCACTGAATCATCGACTTGAGATTCCGCATTCAAGAGGGTTCCATCTAGGTCAAAGAAGACAGTGCCACGATAATTTTTTTGCAAAAGATCACCAACTTAACTTTATTTTGTATACTATATGGTAACAATTATTTCGTTAACGAGGTAGTCATAACCACAAATTCTTTATTATAAATTTGGAGTGATATTAATGAAAATCTTAATGATTGAGGACAATAAATCTGTTTCGGAAATGATGGGGATGTTTTTTCAAAAAGAAAAATGGGAAGCAAGTTTTGCTTATGACGGTAATGAAGCGGTAGAAATGTTTAATGAAGATCCCAACAAATGGGATATGATCACTTTGGATCTGAACTTACCCGGCAAAGATGGCATGGAAGTAGCCAAAGAGATCCGTAAAGTTTCAAAAACTGTTCCTATTATAATGTTAACTGCCCGAGATACGGAAAGTGACCAAGTGCTTGGTTTGGAGTTTGGTGCAGACGACTATGTTACAAAGCCTTTCAGTCCTATCACGTTGATTGCTCGAATGAAAGCAATCCACAGACGTGATGAAAATTTAGCCGAAAAATTAGCTGAAAGTACGCCAGTTGTTGCCGAAGTTGAGGAAGCTGACGATGGCTTCGACATCAATACCGGCTTCTTTAAGTTGAACTCAAGCACTCGTGAAGCCTATTTAGATGGTAAGGAAATTCCTGATTTAACACCTAAGGAATTTGACCTCTTAAAGACTTTAGCAAGTAAGCCTAAGCAAGTTTTCTCACGTGAACAATTACTTGAACAAGTTTGGGATTACGACTACTTTGGTGAAGAAAGAACGGTTGATGCACATATCAAAAAACTTCGTCAAAAGATCGAAAAAGTTGGACCACAAGTTATTGAAACTGTTTGGGGCGTCGGTTACAAATTTGATGATTCAGGAGCAAAAGCTAAAGCCTAATGAAATTAATTTATCAAAATATGCTGAGTTTTTTGATCGTTATTCTGACGACACTTGGGATTATTTTGTATTCAGTAACTAGTGCCTCAACTAGTTGGGAATATAATCGTACCTATAAAAGTTTGGAAAGTTATGCTGGGAATCTCGAGAAAATTGCCTTGAAGACCGATCCCAAAACGGGACAGATTCACAATATTACCGGTGATAATATTCGGACTGTGGAGCAAGTTTTATCGGAGCGTAACGTCCAATTTGCGATTTTTGATTACAATAATAATCAAGTTTATCCAACACCACCAACGAATGTTAAGTTGCATTTGAAGCAGTCGTATTGGAATAAATTGAAGCAAGGTAAAACAATCCGTAACGTTCAGAAACCGCAGAATACCTCTGGCAATCCACGGTTGCGAAAAGATGATAATCGCAGTTATGTATATGTGCTAACGCCTTGGTTCCAAAATGGAAAAATGATTGCTGCAGTTTGGGCTGGTTCAGATGTTTCAGAATTGCAATCAAATATCGGTGAGATTAATCGACGCTTATACTTTGCTTTATTGATTTCACTGTTGGCAGCAGTTATTTTGAGTTTCTTACTCTCAAGATACCAAGTCAATCGAATCAATCGTTTACGAGGAGCCACTAAAAGGGTTGCTAATAATGACTTTTCAGTCCATATCGAAAGTAAAGGCCGGGATGAATTGGATGATCTGGCAGATGATTTCAACCAAATGGTTAAATCATTGGAAGCTTCAGATACAGAAATCAAACGTCAAGAACAACGCCGAAAGGAATTTATGGCCGATGCTTCACATGAAATGAGAACACCTTTGACAACCATCAATGGTCTTTTGGAAGGATTAGCCTATGATGCGATTCCTGAGGAGTCCAAAGGTCAAAGTATTCAATTGATGCGCAACGAAACTAAGCGTTTGATTCGATTAGTTAATGAGAATCTTGATTATGAAAAAATCAGAACTAACCAGATTACGATGGCTAAACGAATTTTTGATGCTAATAAGCCTTTGCATGATATCACCTCACAATTAGAGAAGAAAGCTAAGTCGTCAGGTGATGAATTGATTTTGAAACCATATGATGGTGAATTGAAGACTTATGCTGACTACGATCGGTTTGTTCAAGTCATGTTCAATATTATGCAAAATGCTATTCAATTTACTAATGATGGTAAGATTTTTATTAGTGGTATGCGTAATGAAGAACGCCACGCCGCCGTCTTTACAGTTTCAGATACTGGTATTGGAATGTCAGAAAACCAAGTGAAGAATATCTGGGATCGTTATTATAAAGCCGATCCTTCACGAAAGAATCGTAAGTATGGTGAGTCCGGTCTAGGTCTATCAATCGTTCACCAGTTGGTAGAAAATCATGGTGGTGAAATTGAAGTTAAGAGTAAGCTCAACGAAGGAACTACTTTCATCGTGACACTATTCGACGAAGGTTATGAACATAAACCAGAAGAAGAAAAATAACTTGTTTTCTCATTGAGGAGGAAAATTGATGAAGTATGAATGGCGCAAGCAAGACGTTGGTTATGCAACCAAGCAAAAACCAGTCATTTTAACAATCCCTAAACAGAAATATCTTTCTTTGCACGGAGTCGGCAACCCTAATCAGGAGCCATTCCAGCAAAAAGTACAAACGTTATATCCAGCAGCGTATGGTATCAAAGCAGCTTATCGAAAATTCTGTCAAGGTAAGGCAGTGGAGTACGATGATTATGTCGTCTTTCCTTTAGAAGGAGTCTGGTCACTGACTAAAAAAGGTCAACAGTTGGATCATCTCGACAAAGATGAATTCGTTTACGATATTATGATCCGGATTCCAGATTTTGTCCCTGATGAATTGATTCAGCCGACTTTAACAGCGGTCAAAGAAAAGAAGAATATGCCCGAAATCGATCAAATCGAGATCAAGGAATTTCCAGCAATGGAAGTTGGACAAGTTTTACATCATGGTAAATATGATGACGAACCAGCTTCTTTTAAAAAGATCGACCAATTCGTGGCTGAAAATGGGAAGAGCCGAGCTACTAAAATTCATCGAGAAATCTATTTATCTGATGCTCGACGTGTGGCACCAGATAATCTCAAGACAATTTTGAGATACCAAATTAAATAATTATCAACAAAAGAGAGGAGTCAGAGACATAACTCCTATTTTTCAAGTAAAGAAGCAATTGCTAATTCCAAATCATGGAATTAGCAATTGCTTCTTTTTAGTTTCATTGTGATGATCTAATAATTTGGTAATTTTTTTTAATGTTAATGGCAATTAGAACTAATCTAATCAGTTTTAACTGATTGAGAGGATAGACAGATGTTTTTATATTTAAAATGATCTAATAATTTAAGATTTCTTTTGATTATTATCATTAATGATAAAGTTTTTATTATTTTAGATTATATGATCAAGTTGGGGAACGACTTGTTGTTAGAAAAATATTCTGAGGACTTGGTACGGAATTAAGTTGTATTTGACTAAATCTATTTATTTCTACGATAAAAAGGGGGAGCTTTACATTTAAAAGGAATGTTCGCTTTTTTAGAAAGGTGGTTCACTAGCTGCACCGATTTTTATTGTTACATTGAACTTTTTAAGCGCTTTCATCACTGCTTTAATAGAAGCTGAAAGGGAAAGGAGGTATTTGAGTATGGGAGTAGTCAAACAAGAATTAACTTTCTCAAAAGTAGATTGTAATAATTCTAATGAAATTATTCATTATTTAGCTAATAAGCTTTTCCAGGACGGCGATGTAACTGCAGATTTTGAGCAAGCAGTAAAGGATCGAGAAAAAATCTATCCTACGGGATTACCAATTGGAAAAGTATCAGTAGCCATCCCACATACGGATGTGAAATACGTAAAAAATTCGTCAATTGCAATTGCAACTTTGGAAAGGCCAGTTGAATTCAAAAACATGGCTAATAATAAAGAAACCATTGACGTTAGTATCGTGGTAATGTTGGCAATGAAAGAACCACATAGTCAAGTAGATATGCTCCAAAAACTCATGAAGTTATTCCAAAATCAAGAATTATTGGAAAAAATTTATAGTTTAAACGATAGCAGTGAGATTTTTGACATAGTATCTAAACAAATTGATTAGTTATGGGGTGAAAATAAAATGAGTAATATTATTAATTTTATTATGTATATTGTTAGTCTTGGACCAACGGTAATGATTCCCATCGTTATGTTGATTTTTGGACTAGCTGTAAAAGTTCCATTTACTAAGGCCTTACGTGGAGGCCTAATGGTAGGTATTGGATTTATAGGGCTTAATGCAACTGTTTCTATTTTGACAGAGGTTATGAATCCAGCTATTAAAAATATGATTTCTGTTATGCATTTAAATCTGCAAGTTATTGACGTGGGTTGGCCTTCTGCCTCTGCCATTGCGTATGGTACTGCTGTTGGTGTAAGTATGATTCCCTTAGGAATTGCAATTAATGTTATTATGTTATTAACAAAAACAACTTCAACAATTGATGTTGATATCTGGGATTTTTGGCATTTTGCATTTAGTGGTTCATTAGTTTACGCACTTACAAAAGATATTTTTCTAAGTTTATTCTTAGCAAGTGTAAATATGATTGTAATTATGGTTATTGCTGATAGAACTGCTCCACTTTCAGAAAAATATTTAGGACTACCAGGAATTTCTATTCCTCATGGATATGCAGGTTCATTTGTCCCAATTGCATTAGTAATCAATTGGATTATTGATAAGATTCCTGGAATTAATAAGATCCATCTTGAAGCAAAAGATTTTAATAAAAAATTTGGCTCATGGGGTGAACCCACATTATTAGGATTCATTATTGGTGTTATTATCGGTATTCTTGCTTATGGCTTTGTTCCTGGTATGACCGTTGCAACAAAGCTTGGAAAAATTATGCTAATGGGTGTCACACTTTCAGCAGTTATGATTATTACTCCAAAGATGGCTGCCTTATTATTGCAAGGTGTTGTTCCAGTTTCCACTAATATTCAAAAATTTACTCAAAAGAAATTTTCAGGAAGCCGTAAGATTTATATAGGTATGGATACTGCCGTTGGTATTGGGAACCTAGTCGTTCTGGCTTGTGCAACATTGATGATTCCAGTAGCACTATTGTTTGCATTTATTTTACCTGGTAATCAATTCCTTCCAACCATCGGCCTGGTTGGATTTGTGTTTATGTTTCCATTAATAGTTGCTGTAACACATGGTGATTTTTTCCGTTCCTTTATTATCGGGGCTGTTAATGTAATTCTTGGTTTATGGATTGGTACTAATTTGGCACCGCTCATTACGAAGAGTGCTCGTGCAGCCCATTTCACAATTCCAAAGGGTTCATCATTAATTTCAAGTATTGATTATGGTTCAAATCCATTTCCATGGTTATTTGTACAAATTGCTACTCATAAGATAATTGCTTATGCAATTGGTATTGTTCTCATTGTTGGTTTAGCTCTATGGAATCGTAAAAAGATTATCGAAGAAGAAAATGCAACGGTCACAACCAAAGAAACAAAATAAAAAGAGATTAGGAGATATTTATTATGAAGAAAATTTTAGTAGCATGTGGCGCAGGGGTTGTTACAAGTACGGCCGCAATGAATAAATTACAAGAAGAGTTGGATGCACGTGGTATTTCTCAAGACGAATATAAATTGGGACAATCATCAGTTGCTGAAGTGGAAAACTTATCGAGCCAATATGATATGGCTATTACAACAACCCAATATGACAACGATGCAATTAAGATTCCAGTGATTAATGGATTACCACTTTTAACAAATATTGGTGTGGATTCCGTTATTGACGAGGTTATCGCTAAATTAGATTTGAAGTGAAATTATTTTAAATAATCAAATCGAAAGATAGTTCTTCGGAACTATCTTTTTTAAAATTATGGATTTAAGGTGATGAGGATGAGAGGTAGTTTGTCTAAAGGTCCAAACAGACTATTAAACTATTTTTTTAAAATAAACAAATATGTAAGTTTAAAAGAAATTATGGGTTTATTTGATATTTCCAGAAGAACGGCGTTTAATTGGTTGTCAGATATAAATGGATATTTAAATGAAAATGATGTAACTGAAATAGAGAATATTCCAAATCATGGATATAAATTACCTGATTACTCAAAAAGAAAACTAGAACATATCGATAGTATTAAAAAAACAAAGAGTAGTGAATTAGATAAAACAGATAGAGTTGCTGAAATAGTATGGTTATTAGTTAGTAATCAAAGTAATATTTCGATAAATAAGTTATCAGAAGAATTTGATTGCTCTAGAAATACAATTATTAAAGACTTTAAAGAGATTAAGCAACGTTTTGTTGGCATTAGCATTGTTAGTTCGAATCGCGGAAGAAGAATTGCTAATAGTGAACGTTATATTAGATTAATGATTTATGAGTTGATACAAAGAAATAATCAATGTATTAAGAGTCATATTGTAAACCTGGGCTATGATTGGGACTCGTACTATAAAATTGTTATCGATAGCCAGAAGTCCCTAGAGATGAATTTCTCTGAAAATTCGACGATATTATTAACCTATTTGCTTATTTTTTCATCCTGGAGAATCAAAAATAGTAATATCATAACGGACGAAAATGGTTATTATTGGATTGCAGAAAATACGCATGGAATACTAACTACAAGTGAGAGAATAGTTAACGATTTGTTTGATAATGTTTATTATGCAGGAGAGATTATTTTTCTTAGTAAAATTGTACTTTGTTCGCAAGTTATGGATATTAATTGTGTGAACTTGAAGCTTTATAGCGATATGGAAGAAATATCTAAAAAGATAATTTTTAGGTATGAAAAATTAACAAATGAAAATTTAATCAATAACTCCTTTGTAAAAATATTGAGTAATCATTTATATGCTACATTCTTCAGAGTTAAGTTTAATATGCCTTACGTATCAAATGAGGTCGATGAAATTAAAAAGAAATATCCAAAACTAATTCAATTTACATCTATTGCTTGTGAACCCTTAGAAGTATATTTAGACGTACCGATTCCTGAAAACGAAATAGCGTTAATTTGTTTGTATTTTGGTTCTGGAGAAGATAATGAATATTCTAATATTGGTGAGAGTGACAGAATTCAAAAAGCGGCTCAGTCAGAAGTACTTTTGGTTTGCTCAAGTGGTATAGGAACGTCAGAAATGCTGTATTCTGAATTGAGCAAAAAGTATCCGTTGATAAATTTTTCTATGCCACTTGAAATTAAAGACTTAGACATGATTTTTAAAATAAAATATCAATCAAAATTAATCATTAGTACGGCCTCCATTGAAGAAAATAGATATCCCATTCCTACAATAAAAGTAAAAGCAATACTGACCAAACATGATCAAATTGTAATTGAAGATGAGTTTAGAAAGTATTTGCCTTTAAAGATTGAACATAATACTGATGTCATAAGTCATTTGATGAGTATAATTGGCGACTATGCGAATATTACAGATCCAGCACATTTAAGAGAAAGCTTAGATGGATTTTTATATCCAAGCGAAGATATAAAGAAAGCCAATTTAAATAAGCCTTCTCTGAGGGAGTTACTTACCATTCAGAATATTAAAATAATGCATACAACCGATAAGACCGATTGGACCGACGTTTTACACACTGGCTGCTTGATGTTGAATCAACGTAATGTGATTGATTCACACTATGAAAACGAAATTATAAAATTAGTGAAAAAATATGGACCGTATATGCTTATATCTGATGATATTTTTCTGGCTCACGCCTCTCCAAAGGAAGGCAGTAAAAAAGTTGGTATATCAATGGTCTTGTTAGATAATCCTGTCACGGTAAATGCAAAAGGACAGAGGGTTGAAATTAGATGCATGTTTGTTTTAGCACCTGGTCTAAACCATGAACACGACCGTGTTCTTGAAGAACTCATTAGTATCGTTCGTAATACAAAAAAATTCAATCAAGTTTTGAACTCGAAAGATAAAAATAAAATTAGAAGGTTAATGTTTTGAGTGTCGAAGTATCAAATGGGAGGAAATAACAAAATGTTAGATTCATTGAAAGAGTATGTCTACAAACAAAATATGCGTTTACCGAAATTAAATCTTGTTAATTTTACATGGGGAAATGTCTCAGCAGTAGATAGAGAACATAAACTATTTGTAATAAAGCCGTCAGGTGTTGATTACGAAAAAATGGGTCCAAGTGACATGGTTGTGTGTGATTTTGACGGTAATGTTGTTGAGGGTAAATTAAACCCTTCAAGTGATACTCCAACACATGCATATTTGTATAGTCACTTCGATAAAATAGGGGGAATTGTGCATACGCATTCACCATGGGCGGTTTCTTTTGCACAGTCAGGAATGGATATTCCCGCTCTTGGAACGACGCACGCTGATACTTTCTATGGTTCAGTGCCAGTATCTGACGCCTTAACTAAGGAAGAGATAGAATCAGCGTATGAATATAATACCGGTAGGGTCATTACTAGGACATTTAAAGAAAGGAATATCGATTATATGGCTGTTCCGGCAGTTCTTGTTCGTCAACACGGTCCTTTCACATGGGGAGTAACTGCAGAGAAAGCTGTTTATAATGCTAAGGTTTTGGAAATAGTCGCTGAAATGGATTATGCATACCATGCAATTAACTAGAAAAGATTGTAAAGTTCCTCAGTATTTGTTGGATAAACATTATTATCGTAAACATGGAAGCAGTGCATACTATGGACAAAAAAATAATCAATAAATTGAAATAGTAAGAGAGATACACATTTGGAATGCTAAAGTGTCTCTCTTTTTTATTTGGGAAACATAAAATAAGTTTATGAATTTTATATGACTTATACCACTTCTTAAAATACATAAAACTGTCGTAAAAATCATAAAGAAACGGTATATAATCATATAGGCCGATTGAAAGCGGATACACATGATTATATGATTGTCTTGTAAAGAGAAATCATATAGATATTTGGAGGCACAGTTCGATGGCTAAAAAAATTAATGAAGTTACAAAGGAAAGTTGGATTTTAAATACATTTCCAGAATGGGGTACATGGCTAAACGAAGAGATTGCTAATACAAAAGTTAAACCTAATACATTCAAAATGTGGTGGTTAGGGTGTACAGGTATTTGGTTAAAGACTGCTGAAGATACAAATATTCTGGTAGATATGTGGTGTGGAACAGGTAAGAGAACACATGGTAACGGTATGATGCGTAAGGGACATCAAATGCAACGTATGAGTGGTGTTCAAAAAATGCAGCCAAATCTTAGAAATCAACCATTTGTAATTGATCCATTTGAAATTAAGGATGTTGATGCTTTGTTTGTAAGTCATATTCATTCAGATCATTTGGATATCAATACAGCTGCAGCTGTGAATCAAAATTGTCCTAAGGCCAAATTCTATGGTCCCGAACAAGTAGTTAAAATTTGGCAAGGATGGGGTGTTCCAGCAGAAAAGACAGTTGTTGTAAAACCAGGAGACGAAGTTAAAATTGGAGAAACAACAGTTAAGGTTCTAGAAGGTTTTGATAGAACTGCATTGGTAACAGAAGATGATCCCAATGTAAAACTAAAGGGTAAGATGCCTCAAGATATGAATAAAATTGCTGTTAACTATTTATTTGAAACAACTGGTGGAAACCTATATCATGCAGCAGATTCTCATTATTCAAACATGTTTGCTAAACACGGGAATGAAAATCATGTTGATGTTGCTTTAGGTGCATATGGCGAAAATCCAAGAGGTATTACAGACAAATTGACATCTTCGGATATTTTAAGAATGGCCGAATCATTAAAAACCAAAGTTATTATTCCCGTTCATTATGATATTTGGACAAACTTCATGACAGATCCTAAAGAAATTATTGATTTATGGAAGTTCAGAAAAGATCGTTTGCAATATAAATTCAAACCATTCATTTGGCAAGTTGGTGGTCAATTCACATATCCAGATGACAAGGACAGAATGGAATTCAACTATGATCGCGGATTCTCAGATACTTTCTCGATTGACAATGATACACCATTCCCATCATTCCTATAGAAATATAAAGAAATGCGGTGCATAAAATATGATGTTAGAAGAAATGCTAAATAAGGACTTAGTTGAAATCACTGATAAAGAACCAAATGATTGGCAAGATGCATTAAAAATTGCGTCGAAGAAGTTAGTTGAGCATAACTATATTAAAGAAGGCTATATTGACGAAATTATTCAGAATGTTAAAGATAATGGACCGTATATAGTCATTGTTCCAGGAGTTGCAATGCCACATGCCAACGCAAAGAGCGACAATGTATTAGGTACAGCAATTGGATTTACTAAATTTAATAAGTCTGTATATTTTGGACCAGAATCTAATGCAAAGTTATTTTTTACCTTAGCTGCAAAAGACCCAAAGGAACATTTGAATAACATCGGTGAATTATCAGATATGTTAATGACAGATGGTTTAATTGATAAATTAATGGATATTCAAACTGTTGATGATTTAAAGAAAATAATTGGATCAGATTAAAGAAGACGGGTGAATAGGATGGATAATTTCTTAGATATTCTTTTGAAAATATGGGATTACTTCGCAACTAATATCTTAACTCAGCCAGCTTATATGATAGGTTTCATTGTTTTACTTGGTTATATCCTTGAAAAGAAACCCATTTATGAATCCATTGCGGGATTTATGAAGGCTGTTATTGGATATATGATTTTAATGGTTGGTTCTGGTGGTTTGGTTAATAGTTTTAGACCCATTTTAGCAGGATTGAAAACAAGATTTCATTTAACTGCGACAGTTATTGATCCATATTTTGGACAAAATGCTGTTACAGAGGGGGTTGTGAAAACTTTTGGTAGAACCTTCGGAGACGTTATGTTATTACTTCTTTTTGCCTTCGTATTTAATATTTTGTTGGTCAGATTCCAGAAATTTACAAAATTACGTTCTGTTTTTACAACAGGTAATGTGCAGGTTCAACAAGCTGCTACTGCGTTTTGGCTTTTGTTATTCTGTTTCCCACAAATGGGAAGGATTGAAGTTCTTTTAGTAATGGGTGTAATCCTTGGATTGTATTGGGCAGTGGGTTCAAATATGACAATCAGATATACACAAGATTTGACTGACGGTGGAGGATTTGCTGTTGCACATCAACAAATGTTTGGTATTGCTTTAGTATCATGGTTATCAGACAAGATAAAAAAACACGATGAAAAGAATCATAAAGAGCCAAAACGATTGGAGGATATTGAATTACCAGGATTTTTAAAGATTTTTAACGAAAACATGGTTGCAACAGGTATTTTGATGTTATTCTTCTTCGGAATTATTATGTTGGTTCTAGGTCGTCCTTACTTTAATGAAATATATGCATCAACTAAAGGCGCTTCAGGTTTAGCGCCTGATGGGAGTTTCTTCTTCTATATTTTAACAACATCATTAGGATTTGCTGTTAACCTTGCAATTCTACAATTAGGTGTCCGTACCTTCGTTGGAGAATTAACAGAGAGCTTTAGCGGTATTTCTGATAAATTATTACCGGGCTCAGTACCTGGTATTGACGTTGCAGCTACATTTGCTTTTGGTGAACCCAATGCTGTAACAATTGGATTTTTATTCGGTGCTTTAGGCCAATTCCTAATGATTGGTGCCTTAATAGTCTTACATTCTCCAACAATTATTATTGCAGGATTTATTCCATTATTCTTTGATAATGCTGCATTCGGTGTTTATGCTAATAAACGTGCGGGTGCTAAAGCTGCGATGATCTTGCCATTTTTCAGTGGATTAATTCAAGTTGGCGGAGCAGCATTGATAGCAAGCTGGGTTGGATTATCTAAGTTTGGTGGATATTTAGGTATGTTCGATTGGGATACCTTGTGGCCAATCTTCACTGCAATTATGAAATTCTTAGGAATTGCAGGTATTGTTGTAGTGGTTATTATTTTGGTAGTTATTCCACAGTTAGAATACCGTAAAGATCCAAAGAATTATTTTTTGATGGTAACAGATTATGATAAATATAAAGAAAGTGTAAATAAAAAGTAAATTAATTACATTTGGAGGTTTATTATGAAAATTTTAGTATCTTGCGCAAATGGATCGGGTACAAGTTTGATGATGATGAGAAGTGTAAAGAAAGCTTTTGAAAGATTAAATATTCCTATTACAAATATTGAACATACAAGTATCGCGGAAGGAACAAGTACGGCAAAGCAGTATGATGTTGTATTTACACCAATGAATTTTGTAAATATGTTTGATGATGCTAAGTCCAAAGGGGTAGTGGTTGTCGGTGTCAAAAATGTTCTTAGTGATAAAGAAATAGAACAACGTGTTCGTGAAGAAACAGAATTTGTTAAATAGGACGGGTAATATATGATTATGAAACCAAATTTACAAGTAGCATTAGATAATAATACTTTGGAAAGTGCTTTGTCTGACGTTAGAGAAGTAGGTAAAATTGTAGATATTGTTGAAGCCGGAACAATTCTTATTCTCCAGGAAGGAACAAAAGCTGTTAAATCATTGAAAGCCCTGTTTCCAAATAAGATTGTTATTGCTGATACAAAATGTGCTGATGCCGGAGGAACAGTTGCGAAGAATATGTCGGAGGCTGGTGCTAATTGGATGACATGTATCTGTTCAGCAACTATCCCAACAATGGAAGCAGCTAATAAAGAGATTGAAGAAATCCAGGTTGAGCTATATGGTAATTGGACAAAAGAAGATGCTCAAAAATGGTTAGACGCAGGAATTTCGCAAGCAATATATCATCAAAGTAGAGACGCCTTGCTTTCTGGTGAAACTTGGGGCAAAAAGGATCTTGATAAAGTTAAAATGCTTATTGATATGGGATTTAGAGTTTCAGTTACTGGCGGCTTGACAGTGGATACTTTGAAATTATTTAGTGGTGTTGATGTTTACACATTCATCGCAGGACGGGCTATTACAAAAGCAGATGATCCAGCTAAAGCAGCGACTGATCTTCAAAACGAAATTAAGCGTATATGGTGTTAAAAAAGATTAGTTTGAGGATGATTGTATGAAAAATTCATTAATTAATGTGCAGGAAAGAAGAAGTCAGCTCCTTGATATAGTTAATAAATACCAATCAGTAACAGTAGAAAAACTGGCGGAAGAGTTAGCAGTCTCTGAAGTTACTATTCGAAGAGACCTAAAAGTGTTATCGGAAATGGGAGTAGTCGATTGGCGCAGTGGTTTAGCAACTGCCATAAATGGGAAAATGTTACCTTCAGATACAGGCGATGTAAAAATTGGTAGCAGAGTGGACCAAATAAAAATGAAAATAGCTGCAGCAGTTCCCAGTTTTATCACAGAATCTAGTACTATTTTTGTTAATTCCAGTACGCTTTGCTGGATGGCTGTTAATCAACTGGCATCAAAGAGATTAACTATTATTACAAATAATGCACATGCAACTGAATCAGTACATCATCCTGAAACGATAATAATTTTGACTGGTGGAGAGATTCGATATCCAAAAGAATCATTAGTAGGTGGAGTAGCCATCGAATTACTATCGAGCATGCAATCTGATTATACTATTATAGGTATTGACGGGATAAGTGAGAGTGGTGGGTTAACAACACAGAATCTATATGAATCACAAGTAAATGCAACGATGGTTAAACGTACAAAGAAAAAAGTTATTTGTTTAGCTGATTATCGCAAAGTTGGCGTCACAAGTAATTATCACGTTGCTGATATTGATGATATAGATATCTTAATTACTGATAGTTTTGCTAATGAAAAGGTTATTAAATCTCTCCGTAAACGCGGAATTCAAGTTGTTCAAATTCAACTTGGTCAGTAGGAGATGTAGTAATGAATTCTCTAGGTATATATGAAAAAGCATTGCCCAAAGATTTAAGTTGGCATGATCGGTTGGAATTAGTCCATAACTTGGGATTTAATTTCTTAGAGTTATCCATTGATGAAAGTGATGAACGGCTGAAACGATTGGATTGGACTAAACAACAACGTGAAGAAGTGAGAAATGCCATTTGGGATACTGAAACAAGAATACATACAATTATGTTAAGTGGTCACAGAAGATTTCCATTAGGCTCGTACGATTCAGATGTTAGAGAGAAATCATTAGAAATGTTGTATAAAGCTGTAGATTTGGCCGTTGATTTAGGAGTTAGAAATATCCAAATGGCAGGATATGATGTTTATTATGATGAAAAGAGTATCGAATCCCGTGAGTATTATATGGAAAATTTAAAAAAGTGTGTTGAATATGCTTCTGGACATGAAGTTATGCTAGATATTGAAACTATGGACGACCCTTTTTTAAATTCAATATCAAAAGTAACACGGATTAAGAAGGAGATTCATAGTCCATGGCTGCAAGCTTATCCAGACTTGGGTAATATTACCGCTTGGCCACAAAACAATATTGGTGATGACTTGGAAGATAATATAGATTCCATTGCAGCTATTCATTTAAAGGATACATTGCCAGTAACCAGGACATCTAAAGGACAATTTAAAAACGTTCCTTTTGGTGATGGAACAGTTGACTTTAAAGGATGCTTATCAGAGCTAAAGAGGTTAGATTATAATGGTGCTTATACAATTGAGATGTGGAGTGAAAGCTCTGACAATCCTATTGCACAGGTTCAACAGGCTAAGAACTTCTTTGATAGTATCTTTAAAGAAATTGGAATAAATCAGGAGGCTGTCGAATGCTTGAAGAATTAAAGGAAAAGGTTTATAAGGCTAATATGCAGCTACCCAAACTTGGATTAGTGACATTTACATGGGGAAATGTCTCAGGTATTGATCGTGAAAAAGGTCTTTTTGTAATCAAACCATCAGGTGTCGATTATGAAACATTGACTCCTGATGATATGGTGGTCATTAATTTAAAGGGTGAAGTAGTGGAAGGAAAATTGAATCCATCGAGTGATACACCAACACATACAGTTCTTTATAATGAATTTCCCAATATTGGTGGAATTGTTCATACGCATTCACCTTGGGCAGTTTCATTTGCTGAAGCTGGATTAGATTTGCCAGCGTTAGGAACAACGCATGCGGATACCTTTTATGGAGATGTACCAGTTTCAGATGCCTTAACTGAAAAGGAAATTAAACAGGATTATGAGAAAAATACTGGGGATGTAATTGTTAGAACTTTTAAAGAACGTAATATTGATCCCGATGCAGTTCCTGGGGTTCTAGTAAGACAGCATGGACCGTTTACTTGGGGCGCAACACCAAAAAAGGCGGTATACAATGCTAAAGTTATGGAAGTTGTTGCTGAAATGGATTATCACGCTTTACAATTAACGCGGGATGATATCCGAGTTCCACAGTATCTTTTGGATAAGCATTATTATAGGAAACATGGTAAGAATGCTTACTATGGTCAAAAGTAAATAAGGTAATAAAGTATGAGCAGGATATAGTAAAAAAATAGCTCTGATTAAATCAAAATTGGTTTAATCAGAGCTATTTTGCTGTGGGTGCAATGAAGATGAAAAAACAATTGATGAATTCCGTTATTATTTGAAATTCTCAATGTCCTTTTTACTTGGAATTAGGAATGTTCCTTCTACCCCCATTGTTGTGTATATGAAAATAAATTACTTTTTGTTCAAATATGACCAGCTATCGATTGGCGTTCGATCGTCTTGCAATTGAACAGCATCTGTATTGTAGAGGTCAGTTGTTGATTTGTCACCGTTTTTGGAATACAGACTAGTTGACTTGCTACCTAGGGTTTTGCGAAGATTTTCCATTTGTTGAACTTGGTTTTGATATGAATAATTGGCAGGATTGACTGGGGTAAAGCCTGCTGGTGTGTAAAAACGTAATAAATTCTTGTTGTTGATATTATCAGAAGTTTTTAGTTTCAAGTCGACTTCTTGAGACCATTTATCAACTTTGTTCAACAATTCTGGATTGTCACGAAGATCAATTTGTTCACCGGTATCATTGGCGTAGACCTGAGTTTTAGAACCGCCATTGCGATAGACCGTATAGTTTGGAGTAATAAAGTCACGGTTTCTAAAAGTTACGATCTTGCTATGTTGATTTGAAAATAGGTCGGTTCCCAATTGAACATATTGTTTAGTATTTACGCCCGCTAAATGCAAAATAGTTGGCTGAACATCAATTTCTCCACCATAAGTGTGATTAATTCCACCTTTGAGTCCATCCATGTGAATCATGAACGGTACACGTTGCATTTGAGTTTCATTAAATTTAGTCCAAGTTTTTGGTGACTTGCCAATCATGCTGGAAAGGTCTTTATGTTGTTCACTGTTGAGGCCGTAATGATCGCCGTATAGTACGACCATCGTATTCTTATCTAGGCCAGAGGCTTTGAGATAGTTGAAGAATTCCTCGACTGACTTATCTAAATAATGAGCAGTTTTAAAATAGGCGTTGACGCGAGGATTAACGTTATCAGATGTTTGAAAATCTCCATTATCCTCATCGGAGAATTGATATTGAACATGGTTGGTAATTGTTAAGAATTTAGTGTAGAACGGCTGTTGCATTTGCTCAAGATACTTGACTCCTTCAGCAAAAAGCAGTTTATCTTTAACACCGTAGCCATTGAGCGACAAGGTGTCAGGGTTCTTGGTGTCGTAATAGCTTTCATCGAAGAAATAGTTATAACCCATGTTCTTATATGTGATATTTCGACCCCAGAAACTGCCGATATTACCATGGAAGACGGCACTAGTATAACCTTTTTGTTGCTGCAAGATGGCCGGAACTGATTGGAAGGTGTTGTCTCCACCTAATTTTTGGAAAAAGGAACCTTCAGACAGTCCGAAGAGGCCAGATTCCAACATCGTTTCAGCGTCACTAGTTCTTCCACCACCAACTTCATTGAAGAAGTTATCGAAAGAAACTGTATTTTGATCATTGTAGAGACTATTTAGAAATGGAGTAACTTCTTGACCATTGATTTTCATTCCAATCAAAAACTGTTCAAAACTTTCCAAGTGGATCACAATAATATTTTTACCACTGGCCTTGCCAAAGTAGTCCGAATTGGGAGCTGCATAGTGATTGTGTGTGTAATCTAGGACTGAATCGATCTCAGTTTCTGTTGCACTAGAACGAACTTGATTATTTTGAATCGAACGGACAGAATCATAAGCTAGAAAACTGTTGATCCCGATATATTTTACGATGTATGAGTGGTCAAAAGTTTTTCCCAACAACTGGGGACGATTGGATTCTGAACCAGCTAAGTCGGCTGCAAAAAGGGCGATTCCAAGACATGTTGTGGCTAAGGCATTAACTTTTCGAAATGGCCGTTTATCAATCTTGATGAAATGGATGGCAAATAAAATAATAATGACGACCAAATCAATGAAGTAAAATAAATCTCCTAACTGCATAGCACCGGCGGTACTTTTTCCAAGTCCTTTAGCAACTTTCGAGACACCAGTAATGATACTTATCGATAAGAAATCGGCGTTTTCGCGAAAGTACAGTACATTGGAATAGATAAAGAGCGTATCGGCAATATATATAATTCCCATCATAATGTAAGACAGTTTTGGCTTGTTAAAATAAAGTGCTAAGCTCAGGAGCAAAACTGTTGTAGCAAAGGGATTGACGATGACAAAAAAGTATTGCCACAAATTATTCATTGTCAATGTGAAGCCTGTAAAATAGGCTAAAACTGACTTATACCATAAACAAAGCGCCAATAAAGCTAAAAATCCGAGTCTCGTGTTTAGGATGGATTGAATTTTTTTCATTTTTTTCCTCATAAATAAATTAGTTCACCGGTTAATGATACGTTATTTGAACAAATAAAAAAAGACTGGCTACCTTTTCAGGCGCTGATCTGAACCCTTAAGTTTGGACATTTAATTATGTTGCTTTTAGAACGGAAAGTTCTCGGTGATTTACTGGTGACTTTCCGTTTAGTTTTGTCTTGGTACGTCTATATCCATATTTCTTTGTGTATTTTGGATCAGATTGTCTAATCTCATCCATTGCTTGAATGATTTTTATCGTAATCAAATACGCGTCCCTTATGAGTCCGTGCGTAATAATATGTATTTCTAGGTATTGAGATAGCTTTCAAAACAACCTTAATTGGAACTTGAAATAATTGCCTTAAATCAGTGGCTATTTTGGAGATTTCTTTTGTGCTGATTTTTTCTGAGCTAAGGGATCTATTTTTTTAAGAATTCATTTTGAACTTTCAATATAGTATTCTCTTGCTTAAGTCTCTTGATTCCTTCGGTTTATTATTTCAACTTTGAACTGAATAGAATAATTTAAATCCATCTTACGTGATTCAAGTCCTTTAATTCCAGTTAATTCAAAATTATGAACCCAATTAAGGATGGTACTCTCTTGAGTGATTCCATGTTTTTTCGCCAATGTTGTGGTTAAGTATTCAGTTACCATTTTGATTTTAAAATCTAAATTAAATTTGACCATAAGAAAAACCCCTTAGTTTGGTTTGTGTCCAAACTAAGAGGTTCACTTCATGACAGTCTTTGGAGAAAAGATTTTGTTATTTAGTTGTATCGTTTTCACCTTTTAAAATGCTGGACCAACTATCGATTACAGTCCGATCGCCGTTTAATTCCGGTGCATCAGTATTATAAAGGTTGGTTGTCGACTTATTGCCGTTCTTCGAATAGACACTAGTTGATTTTAATCCAAGTGAATTTCGAGTCTGAACCAGTTTTTGAATTTCATTTTGATAACTGTAATCTTTTGAATCGATTGGTGTAAACCCAGTTGGGGTATAGAAACGTAGTAAATTTTTGTTATTGATTGTATCGGACATCTTTAGTTTTTGATTGACCATATCTTGCCACTTAGCCACCTTTTTCTTCAATTGCGGGTCCGAATCTAAGTCAATCAGCTCACCAGTACTATTCTTGTAGACTTCAGGGTTGCCATCGCTATCTTTTAGTACTGTATAGTTTGGTGTGATGAAGTTTTTGTTGCGGAAGGCCACGACTTGGCTGTGCTGCTTGGATAATAGGTCACTGCCAAGTTGAACATATTGACTTGTGTTGATTCCCGCTAAATGTAAGATCGTTGGTAAGACATCGATCTCGCCACCGTAAGTGTGATTGATACCGCCTTTAAGTCCTTTCATGTGAATCATAAAAGGAACCTTTTGCATTTGCGAATCATTGAAGTCTGTCCAGCTACTATTGTCTACGCCTAATAATGGTGCTAAAGCGGTATTTTGACTGTCTGAGAGTCCGTAATGATCACCATAGAGGATTATCATAGAGTTATCATAAATGCCGCTAGACTTGAGATAATCGAAGAACTCTTTCAAGGCGTTATCGAGATAGTGCGCCGTTACAAAGTAGTTATTGACAGCACTATTATCGGTATTAGGAGCTTGGAATCCATCGTTATCCTCATCTGGCAATTGGAATGGGTAGTGATTAGTGACGGTGATGAATTTAGCATAGAAAGGTTGTTGCAACTGTTCGAGATATTTGACACTTTCAGAGAGCATCAATTTATCTTTCATACCATATTCCAAGCTAGAATCATCAGTCTTGTTAAAATAACTGGAATCAAAGAAATAATTGTAACCCATATTCTTATAAACATTGTCACGATTCCAGAAACTGCCTATATTTCCATGGAAAACAGCACTAGTGTAGCCTTGTTTTTGACCCAGGATTGCTGGAGCCGCTTGGAAGGTGTTGTCGCTGCCGAGTTTTGAGAAAAGTGAACCTTCGGGCAAACCGAACAAGCCCGTTTCTAGCATATTTTCGGCATCTGATGTCTTTCCTTGACCGACTTCATGATAAAAATTATCAAATGACATGGTATTTTTATCGTTATAAAGACTGTTTAAAAATGGAGTGACTTCTTGACCGTCGACTTTATCATTGATCAGGAATTGTTGAAAACTTTCTAAATGGATGATGATGATATTTTTGCCCTTGGCTTTGCCAAAATAGGCTGGATTGGGCTTAGCATAATTTTGCTTGATGTAAGTAAGCACGTCATCCATGTCAGTACCGACGGCTTCTGAACGGACCTGATTGTTTTGGACTGTTTTGATTGAATCGTAAGTTAAAAATGTATTCAGTCCTAAGTACTTTACAATGTAAGCTCGATCAAAAGTTCGTCCTAACAACTGGGGACGGTTGCTCTCGGCAAGTGTCAAATTAAAAGAGAACAAGAAAATCCCCAAAAAAGTGGTCGCAATTGCGGTCAATTTTCGCATAGGACGTTGATCTAACTTGATAAAACCAGTTAAAAATAACACCCCAATGATGATGAAATCCAGACCATAAATAACATCGTGGACTTGCATCATATTGGCGGCACTGCCACCCAGACCTTTAGAAACCTTCGAGACTCCAGCAATCGTATTGAAAGATAAAAAGTCGCTGAATTCACGATAATAAAGAATATTGCCATAAAGCAAAAGTGATTCTAAAAAGTAAATTACACCCATAACGATGTAAGAAATTTTAGCACGGTTGATGTATAACGATAGACTCAATAAAATAACTGCTGTAGCGATAGGATTAAGGATCAAGATCAAATGTTGTAACGGGTCCGAAACGCCTAATGAAAAATCGAGATAGTAGGCGATGACCGTTTTGATCCAGAGGAAAAAGATTAGAAGACCCATGAAACCTAGTCTTTTGCTCAAAATACTTTTAAATTTATTCATAGAAAATCCCTTGTTTATAAAAATTCTTTAATAATTCTGTAGAAAAGCTAAATAAATTGCTTAATTGTTAGTATAATACGTTATAGGTAAAAAGTGGGAAAGAATGAGTGAAATGATATTTTTAGGACCGTTATACAATTACATATATCAACTATATGCAATGAAAATCAATCATTTTCCATTGATTCGGCTTTCCTTTTATGCTGTTGATAAAGCAATATTATATACCTTATTTTTTATTATCCTAAGGGTTGTATGGGTAAAAATTAAGCACAAAAAAACACATCCAAGCCGAGAAATCGGTTTAGTGGCTTTTGTGTTTTACGTGCTCCTGCTTTTTGCTTTGACAGTTTTTCGGGATGGCTATTTCATTTGGCAATTCAAATTTTATTTCCATCGACCATTATCCGAAATTAATATAGTTCCACTCGTTGAAACCTTTAAATTATCAAAAGGGCAATCGTTAGTAGACTTTTTTTATAATTTATATGGTAATATTGTGTGGTTCGTTCCGATGGGAGTATTTATTCCGGCATTGACCAAACGAAAACTTGGTTTTTCCCAAGTGGTTTTGATCGGTGCTTTGATTTCAACCTCGATTGAAGCTCTGCAGTTCATTTTGAACACTGGAGTAACAGATATTGATGATGTAATCTTTAATACTCTCGGTGCGGCGGTCGGATATTTGGTATATTTTGTTGGAAAATGGATAAAAAGTTCCAGAAAAGTTTGAAATTTTCTTCGAAAATGATTAATATAGTTTTGACGATATATATGGAGGAGAGAAAATGACACAAATTAAATTTGATGATTCAAAATTAGGCAAGTTTGTTCATGAGAACGAACTTGGCGAGATGCAAGCACTTGTTACTGCTGCTGATGACGAACTACGTAAGGGTACTGGTGCCGGTGCTGACTTCCGTGGTTTCATCGACTTGCCTGTTAATTATGACAAGGATGAATTCGCTCGCATTAAAAAAGCTGCTAAAAAGATCCAATCTGATTCAGAAGTATTTATCGGAATTGGTATTGGTGGCTCATACTTAGGTGCACGTGCTGCAATCGATTTTCTAAGTTCATCATTCTACAATGTTAAAAATGAAAAAGATGTTCCCGAAGTTTACTTCTGTGGTAACTCAATTTCTCCTAACTACATTGCTGACTTACTAGAAGTTATCGGTGACCGTGACTTCAGTATCAACGTAATTTCAAAATCAGGTACAACAACAGAACCTTCAATCGCTTTCCGTATTTTGAAAGCTAAGTTGATTGAAAAGTATGGTGTTGATGGTGCTAAAGGCCGTATCTATGCTACAACAGATCGTGCTAAGGGTGCTTTGAAGACTGAATCAGATGCAGAAGGCTACGAAGAATTCGTTGTTCCTGATGATATCGGTGGTCGTTTCTCAGTTCTTACAGCTGTTGGTCTATTGCCAATCGCCGTTGCTGGTATCGACATCGACAAGTTGATGGAAGGTGCTGCTCAATCACGTGAAGACTACTCATCAGCTGATCTTACAAAGAACGATGCTTACAAGTACGCTGCTTTGAGAAATATCTTGTACCGTAAAGGTTACACAACAGAATTGCTAGAAAACTACGAACCAAACGTTCAATACTTTGGTGAATGGTGGAAGCAATTGATGGGTGAATCTGAAGGTAAAGATCAAAAAGGTATCTACCCATCATCAGCTAACTTCTCAACTGACTTGCACTCACTAGGTCAATATATCCAAGAAGGCCGTCGTAACTTGATGGAAACTGTTGTCTTGATCGACACACCAAGACATGACGTTACAATTCCTGCCGAAAAAGATAATCTTGACGGTTTGAAGTACTTGGAAAACAAGTCAATGGACTATGTAAACAAGAAAGCTTACGAAGGTGTTGTGCTTGCACATACTGACGGTGGTGTTCCTGTTATGTCAGTTCATATCGAAAAACAAGATGCCTATAACTTAGGTTACTTGATGTACTTCTTCGAAATTGCTGTTGGTATTTCTGGTTACTTGAATGGTATCAACCCATTCAACCAACCAGGTGTTGAAGCATATAAGAAGAACATGTTCGCATTGCTAGGTCGTCCTGGTTATGAAGAACTTGGCGAAGAATTAAACAAGAGACTATAATTTTTAACTAAAAAAGTCATTTCTGAAATTCAGTAGAATTTTGGAAATGGCTTTTTTGTCGTTACTGGAGATGTTTTCGCTCAGATGTAGCAAGCGAATGCAGAATGCCCCTACTTGACGATGATTTAAAACTAAAACAATAGGGCTGATTAGCATCAGTCCTATTGTTTACTCTTTTGTATAAACGATTTCATGCAATAAACCGAATTTAGTCTGTTCGGCAATCCGATCAGCTGTTTCCTGAAAACCATACATTTCAAAAAAGGCTCGAGCAGATAGATTATTTTTCAATACAATTAAATTAAGTGAATCATAGTCCTTAGACAAAATATCTAAAGCGCTTTGAAATAGTTTTTGACCGATCCCTTGATGTTGAAATTTAGGCAAAACGTAAAATGAATAAATTTCACCAAAGCCGTAATATTTTTGTCTACGAGCGGGCCCAAAGGTACAGACACCAATGGTTTTTTGGTTGTCAGTGGCGATTAAAGTATTGTTCCATCTAGTCTTAGGATTCCAGGTCGTTTTCAGATCTAATTGATCCAAGAGCAATTCAGGAACTAAACCATGGTAGGAATAACGCCAAGTTTGATAGTAGACTTGTTTGATGGCTTCAAAATCAGAACTTCTATTTGTTCTTGATATTTCAATCGAATCAATCATATTAATCACGACTTTCAACCGAGCTGTTTTCAGCAGCAAAGACACCTAATTTACCAAAGACTAAACCAAGCACGAACCCGGCAAGGGTTAATGTGACCCAACCGAGGCCTTGGCTAGCCATTGGCACGTATTGATGATAGAAGTTCAAGGCAGCTTTAACAACGGCTAAATTAGTTACAGCAGCGGGTGAAGTATTTAACATGTCAAAGATAGCAGGTAAAACGGTAAACGCAATTGTCATTTTATAAACGACCCCTGCATATGGTTTGGCATGGACAGTCAATGATACCAGGATCAAGGCAAGTGAAAGTGGGTAGAGGAGCATAAGGACTGGCAATGACCATGCGATGATATTATCAAGTCCAGCGTTGGCAACTACGAATGAAAGAACGGTGGTAGTTCTTAACCAAGCTAAGTAGCTAACTTTAGGGAACAATTTGTGGAAATCTTGTGCGAATGAAGCAACGAGTCCCATTGCAGTTGTGAAGACTCCTAGAGTGACAAGAACGCCTAAGAAGGCAGCTCCAAAGTTACCAAAGTAGTAATTGACGATTTGTGATAAAGCAACGCCGCCGTTAGCAGAGAGAGTTAATTTGCTCAAACTGAAAGCACCTAATAAAACTAATCCAAAATAGACCAATACTTCTAAGGCGATACTCAAAGATCCGGCTTTAGCAGTTAAACCAGATAATTCTCTATCTTTGTATCCTAAATCTTTAACAGCGTGAACAAAGGTAACACTTAAGGCTAATAGCGCAACGGCATCAATAGTGTTGTAACCTTCAAGCAAACCACTGACGGTGGAATTAGTTTGATAAGCTTGAGTTGGCATATGGTTCAAGCCACCCATGGGATGTAAGAAAGCAGCCACAAAGACTACGGCCAATAATACTAAGAAAATCGTATTGAGATATTTTCCAACGTATTTTAATAAGCGATTTTGATGAACGGTCAAAATATAAGCTAGAGCAAAGAATGCAGCCGTAAATAAAAACATCCCGACGGTGTCATATTTTTTAGGCAAAAATGGTTGAACGGCCATTTGAAAAGCTGTCGCTGCAGTACGCGGAGTACCAAAGAAAGGTCCGATAGTTAAGTGGACTAAAACTAAAAACAATGCGGCATAGAATTTTCCAACTGGTCTAGCTAAATCGTATAAACCGTCACTCTTAGTAACGACAACTGCCAAAATGGCTAATAAAGGGAAAAGCGAACCAGAAATTGCGAATCCAAAAGCGGCCGAAAGCCAGTTATTACCAGCTAATTGGCCTAAATGAACTGGAAAAATCAAATTTCCAGAACCAAAGAACATTCCAAAAATTAATGAACTAACTACTAGTAAATGAAGTACCTGTTTCTTATTTGTATTTTTTCCTGATAAATCGTAATTGTCTTCCATAAAAAATCCTCCTAAAAATGGTGTTTCTAATCTGTGTAATGCCACTAATGTCAGAATCCATTTTTAACCACCTCACTTTTTCTTAAAAAACGTAACGAATAACCTCTAAGTTTTGAATGAGAAACATAAGTATTCTTCAACCCTTGCTAATAAAAAAGAGATAAAAAAAGCCCTCTTCCAGCTAAGGAAAAGGGCTCGAGTCGAACGGTACCACCTTTTTTGAGTATTCAAAGAACACTCGCTCGTTTAACAGACAAAGAATCTATCTGCTAGCCAAATAATGGTGGCAACCACGGTAACCTACATTTCGGAACCGAACTCAGAAATGATTTTCGAAATTCTCTTGACGATCACTTTCCACTCGACGTGACTCACTAAGCGTACTTGAGATTTCTACTTTTTTCTTCAACGTTTTATTGGTTCGTATTATAGTCATCTAAATTTTAAAAAGCAAGAGTATTTTTAATCAAATTACATTTTTTATAATTTATGTGGTGTCCGATTGAGAAAATGTTTGGCGCCGTCGATCACGTGAAAATAAGTTGCTAAGCTAAACATGTCAGGATTGAGACTCCGTAAAAATGGCCACTCACGTAGCGAACCTTTAAATAAAGAATTGTTTTGTTCGATAAATTTCTTGCTGACCATTTGCGGTTGGTCCATGAAGAGACCAGATTGATACAAATAGTTTGAATAATCAAAGAAATATTTAGCAGTACGTTGTTCGCCAATGTTATTTCTTAAAATCTTTGTCCGATCACCGATGAAACCTAGTGAGTTGCGGACAACTTGGCGGCTATTGTCGGATTTAGACAAATAAGCAAAGAGCTCTTCAAAGAAATGTTGATAAGCATGAATCTCACCACTACTCAAATAGGCTCGGGGATGATTCTTGAAAGGATATTTCCAATTGTTAAGATTGTATTCCCATTTTTGACCGATCCAAATTGTGAACGGTAATTCGTAGAAAACCTGCGTCATATCTTGTTCAAAACACTCATTGATTATTTCCGAGTAATCATTACCTAAGAGTCGTTTGATTTCATTATTCATGGTTGGATTAATAAATTTAGTTCCATCCGTATCATCGGTTAAATCTAGTAATTGTTGCCAAGTGTCAGGTGTAAATAAGTTTGGCTTGATATTTTGGACGAGCTTCAAATTGATTGGCGCCGAGTTTAAAGTGTAGCCGGCATCAAAAGAATGATCCATCAGTTGTAAAGTTTGAACAAAGTGACCGCCTAAGGAATGACCAATGCCATATATCAGTGACTGGGAAGCAATATGTGACTTTAAATAACGGACAAAGTCACGAGCTACTAGTAGTTGCCGGTCTTCTTTAGTGTTGCCAATCAAAATAGAGTTAACGTTATAATCCCAATCTTTATAATTTTCAAGAATAGAATTTTCAAAACGCTTACTACGGGACTTGATTTTCTTATCGACGCTAGCTTCAGTACCTTTAAAGGCGATGTAACACTCTTTGACACCGTCAATTATTAATTCAAAAGCAATACAAGAGAATCCACATTCTGCCGCCTCAGGGATGATATCGCGTACGTCGTAAGAACGGATATATTCTGGTAAGCGGTTCGTCAAACTGTAAATCAAAAATTTCAAATAATTTTCGGGACGAAATTCTTGATACAAGTAACGATCATAATCGAATTGCAGTAATTTTGTCCGGAATTCTGAATTGTGGAGCAATTCGCCAGCCTGATAAGGTTCATGACGAATGTTCAGTGGCAATAAATTATTTAATAGCAGGATTACATAGATTTGATTTAAATAACCTCGACAAGGATTGATCTGTTCGTCTTCAATCATTTCAATCAATTGTTTAAGTTTATTAATTTTACGATTACGTGAAGGCATCGTGAAATTATTTTGGCTGTGAGTCTGATCTAAGTTTTTAAGTCTCAATGCTTTATCGATCAATTGCGGGTGGATAGTTGAATCCTTTTTAAATTGAGGAGCTCGTAAGTCGATAATTTGGTTAAGAACTAGATTAGTTAAACGAGTCTTTTCTTTGTTCAAATATGAATAACTGAAATAGAGTCGTTTATTTTGAGGCAGCAGTTGTTTGCTGTCTTCCTTGCTGAAAGTCAATGGAAAGTTTTTATGGGCTCGAAAATTGAGTAAATCGAGTTGATCATAAACGTGATTCAAACGGTTTAAATTGCTTAATAATTCTTTCATGTGATCACCTCTCATCATTTTCATTTTAACAAATTGTTGATATATAAGGAATTAAGAACAATTTTAAAAATAGTTCACAAATGTGGTACTTTACACTTGTGTTATATCACATATGTGCTATAATAGTATTTGTGGAGGTTGGAGAAAGATGAAAATAGACATTAAATCATACATAGAAGACAACGGGTTAACAATATATGTGATAGCCAAAAAGAGTGGCTATGGCTATACGACCCTGCATAAATCTTTCAACAAAAAACAATCTTCCGCCACATCGATCAATTTGCGTGATATAGAGGCAATCGCCAAGGCGCAGGATACGCAAATGTGGAAAGTTCTGCGTGAATTGGAGATGCATTATCTAAAGTGAGGAGGCTTTTTATATATGGCAAGATCATTTTGGGACGACGATCCATTCAACAGTAATATGGACGAAATTTTTAACAATTTTATGAATCAATCAAGGGGCAATTCACAGGCAAAGTATTATGTTAACGGCCATGAATTAACTCCTGAAGAATTAGCAAAATATCAAGAAGCTCGAGTAGCTGGTCAAAACATTCCAGTTACTGACAGCGATAGTAAACAAAAAAATGGCACAATGTTAGACAAACTCGGACGTAACTTAACTCAAGAGGCCAAAGATGGTTTACTTGATCCAGTTATTGGCCGGGATAAAGAAATTCAAGAAACAGCTGAAGTTTTAAGTCGGAGAACGAAGAATAATCCAATTCTTGTTGGTGATGCTGGTGTAGGTAAGACTGCTGTCGTTGAAGGGTTAGCTCAAGCTATCGTCAAGGGCAATGTACCAGAAGCAATTAAAGATAAACAGATTATTTCCATTGATTTATCGTCACTAGAAGCTGGAACACAGTATCGTGGTTCCTTTGAAGAAAACATTCAGAATTTACTCAAAGAAGTTAAAAAGGCCGGTAACGTAGTCTTATTCTTTGATGAAATTCATCAGATCATTGGAGCCGGTTCATCAGGTTCAGATTCAGGTAGTAAAGGTTTAGCCGATATCATCAAACCAGCTTTGAGCCGTGGTGAGATTTCAATTATTGGTGCAACGACACAAGATGAATATCGTAATACGATCATGAAAGATGCTGCTTTAGCCAGAAGATTCAATGACGTAACGATCAATGAACCAAGTAAAGACGCCACCTTGGCCATTTTGAAAGGTTTAAGAAAAGTTTATGAGAATCATCATCATGTCAAATTACCAGATGAGGTCTTGAAAGCAGCCGTTGACTACTCGGTTCAATATATTCCTCAAAGATCTTTACCAGACAAGGCAATTGACTTGATCGATATGACAGCTGCGCATTTAGCAGCTAAGAATCCGGTCACCGATAAAGTCAGTTTGGAAAAAGATTTGAAACAGGCACAAAAAGATAAGGATGAAGCTGCTGCTAAAGAAGATTACGAAAAGGCTGCTAACTTGAAGAAACAGATTGAAAGTATTCAAGCTAAGTTGAATCAGGATGATACAAGCAGTGAAGAACCAGTAGCTAGCGTCAATGATATTGCTGAATCAGTTCAAAGATTGACTGGCGTACCAGTTTCTCAAATGGGAGCTAGTGATATCGAAAGACTCAAAGGTATGGGTAAACGCCTTAAAGACAAGGTCATTGGCCAAGATGAAGCCGTTGACATGGTCGTTAGAGCCATTCGTCGTAACAGAGCTGGCTTTGATGAAGGCAATCGTCCAATCGGTAGTTTCTTATTCGTTGGACCTACCGGAGTTGGTAAGACTGAATTGGTAAAACAATTAGCTCAAGATATGTTTGGTTCCAAGAATTCGATCATTCGTTTGGATATGAGTGAATATTCTGATTTAACAGCGGTTTCTAAGTTGATTGGGACATCAGCTGGTTATGTTGGCTATGAAGATAACGGCAATACTTTGACTGAAAAAGTTCGTCGTAATCCATACTCAATTGTTTTATTGGATGAAATTGAAAAGGCTAACCCTCAAGTGTTGACCTTATTACTTCAAGTAATGGATGACGGTCGTTTGACTGATGGACAAGGAAATGTCGTTGATTTCAAGAACACGATCATTATTGCTACTTCAAATGCTGGTTTCAGCACTAAAGGCAGCAAGAATGAAAAATTAATGGACAAATTAGCACCATACTTCAGTCCAGAATTCTTAAACAGATTCAATGGTATCGTTGAGTTCACGCATCTATCTAAAGATGACTTGAATCAAATCGTTGAATTAATGTTGAACGATGTTAACCGTAATTTAGCTAAAAAGGGAATTAAACTAGAAGTTACTCCTGAAGCTAAGGAATGGTTGATTGACGAAGGTTATGATGAAGCCATGGGTGCAAGACCATTACGTCGTGTGATTGAACAACAAATTAGAGATAAAGTTGCTGAGTTCTATCTCGATCATATTGACGTCAAGGATTTGAAGGCTGATTTAGTTGATGGCACGATTAAGATTTCTGAAAAATCTGCGGTTACTAATTAATAATTAACAATTTAAAATTGCTGTATTGCTGGGATGGTTTTTTGGATTCTAGTGATGCAGCTTTTTTTGTGGTGGTTCACTGCCGTCTTCCGTTCGGCTCTGAGGGGTCTGGAACGCCATGGGCATCGCTTTGAACCAATTGAAGTTCGCAATTGTTTCAAAGTCGAGCCTTGTTCTAAGTGTGCTTCGCCCACTAAGAACAATTTCATGGCTGAGACCCCTCAGAGCTCTCACTACAGCCTAGGATGTTAAAATATGTTTGGATATCCCTCAAGTGAACAAGTTCAAGAGCAGTAGCAAGTTCAAAGGCTAAAGATTAAGGTCAAAAGCTTAAATGCTTAAGGTCTTAAAGATTTAAAGGCTTAAAAACAAATAGAACCTATATTTTTTATAGAAATTAAAAAATGTATTGAATTGATATGATTATGTCAGTTCAATACATTTTTTGTCTTATCCTTTATCTTTTGCCCTTAAGCACTAGGGGTTTCCAGCTTCCACTCCTACCAAGCAAAATAAGGAACGTAGGATTCCTATAAATATCACTAACAAATCAAATACGCAGTATCCTAGTCAGGAGCGGAAGTTCTGGGGGATATCAGTGGTGAAATTTTACTTAATTGGCGATCTTTGCCAATTTAGTAAAAGGTCGAGCTTGAAGACCGTCAGCTTGCTGAGGGGCTCCAAGTCGGCCCACCACGTTCCATATCCCTCAGAACTAGAGCGGATGACGGCAGTGAACCACCAATAAACGCCTCCCAAAGTAGTACAATGAATGCAAAAAGTTTAGGGTCGTGTTATGAAGTGACTTTGTTAGAATTGAATCTGATTTTAATTGTTACAGGAATTGTGGCTGGTATTGTTAGTACAGCTGCGGGTTTGGCTTCGTTGGTTTCTTATCCAGTTTTGTTAGCTTTAGGATTACCTCCAGTAACTGCAAATGTAACCAATACCTTGGGTTTGCTGTTCACTAGTGTGGGAGCGGTGGCGTCTTCGCAAAAGGAATTGAAGGGTCATGGTAAGAGTTTGGGACTAATGCTGCCACTGACGCTTTTGGGTAGTATTGTCGGAGCTTTTTTATTGTTTTTGATTCCAGAAGCAACTTTTGCCAAAATCGTGCCTTTCTTTATCTTCGTAGCCGCAATTTTGATTTTTTTTCCGCATCGCACTCGGTTGTCGGGTCAAGAAGTTAAAGTTCCTTCGATGGGGAAAAAGCTTTTGACTTGGTTAGCCATCTTTCTAATTGGTAGTTATACGGGTTATTTTGGTGCTGCTGGTGGAGTTTTGATGTTGTCATTATTGGCTTGGACTTCGAATGTTTCTTTTCCTGAATATAACGCTCAAAAGAACTTGGCTTTGGGATTGGCTAATGTGGTGGCAGCGGTGATCTATGTTACAAAAACACCAATTCCTTGGAACCATGTGATCTTTTTGGGGATCGGTTTTTTGATTGGTGGCTTCTTGGGACCTAGAATCGTTCGTCATTTACCAGCCCAATTGTTGAAAATTTTAATCGGTATTGGAGCTTTGATTTTGGCTGGCAGTTTATTCGTTCAGGCCTATCATCTTTGAGAAAAAAACTCAATTGAATGTTTTTTCAACCATTAGACGATTCTTAGGGTAAAAGACGAACGTTACCTGCTGATTTTAGAAAATGGATAGCTAATCTGCTGATTTAATTACTAAAATAATAGCAAAAGCCGAACTATATTTATAATTAATGATATAAATGTTTCTAACCTACTTGTCAAAACCCGAATAATCTGTAATACTAGATAAGTTCAAAAAAGAGATTATTTTTTTAAGGGGCGTTTATAGTGAATTCATTAGACAATAGAGGGAATTTAAGTTTCTTGGAACGTTTATTCCATCTTGAAGAAGCCCAAACGAATGTTAAGCGTGAGATCTTAGCTGGTCTGACGACATTTGTTTCGATGGCTTATATTTTATTCGTTAATCCTCAGGTGTTAGGGGATTCCGGTATGAATAAGGGCTCACTGTTCACGGCAACGGCTTTGACAGCGGTTGTTGGTTCGGTATTAATGGGGATTTTAGCTAATTATCCAATTGCGATTGCTCCAGGTCTTGGAGACAATGCCTTTTTCAGTTATTCAGTGGTAATTGCCATGGGAATTCCTTGGCAAACTGCAATGGCAGGGGTTTTTGTTGCCAGTTTGATTTTCTTAGTTTTATCGTTGATGAAAATTCGTGAGGTTGTCATCAATGCCATTCCTAAAGATTTGAAGTTAGCTGTGGCAGCGGGCTTGGGAATATTTATTGCCTTTGTCGGCCTGCAAGGTGGCGGTTTAATTACTGCTAGTAAGTCTTCTTTAGTAGCAATCGGTTCATTTGCTAATCCGACTACTTGGTTGACGATCGTTGGTTTGTTGGTTACAGCCATTTTGATGGCTCGAAAGATTCCTGGTGCTATTTTTATTGGTATGGTCTTTACGACGATCGTTGGTCTAATCACCAAGTTGATTCCAGCACCAGCACATATTGTTTCTGCCATTCCTAGTTTAAAGCCAACTTTTGGAGTTGGTGTGGCGCATATCGGTGATATTAAAGAACCACAGCTCTGGGCGGTAGTAATTATCTTCTTGTTAGTGGCTTTCTTTGATACGGCGGGTACTTTGATTGGCTTAGCCGAACAAGTCGATGTTATGCAAGATGAGAACGGGAAGATGCCTAGAATTGGTCATGCTTTGATGGCTGATTCAATTTCTATGGTCAGTGGGGCAGTCTTTGGTACTACTCCACCAACGGCCTATGTTGAATCTTCTGCAGGTATTGCAGTAGGTGGTCGGACTGGTTTGACTTCAATCACGGTGGGGGTATTGTTTGCCTTATCGATGTTCTTCTCACCATTATTGACAGTTGTGACAAGTAACGTTACGGCCCCAGTTTTGATTATCGTAGGTACTTTGATGGCACAATCGATGAAGGGAATCCAGTGGGATCGATTTGAGATTGCCCTACCAGCATTCTTGACGATTGTTGGTATGCCTTTGACCTACAATATTTCTTACGGAATCGCTTTTGGATTCTTAGTTTATCCAATTACGATGTTAGCTGCCGGCAAACGTAAAGAAATCAATCCAATTATGTATGGATTGTTCGTAGTTTTTGTAATTTTGCTATATATTATCAATATCTTGCCAAAAGCTAGTTTGGCATAAAAAAATAATTCAAGATTTTAAGCATAAAATAAGTCCTATAGTGTGGCTAAACGCCAGATTATAGGGCTTTTTTTGTCTTAAAGACCAATTTCAAATGCAAAAAAATTGCTTAGATAGCTCTTTTAATTACACTCATGAAATTTCGAAAAGGAATATAATGAAAGGGTAATCGCTTACAAGGAGGGGTAAACAAGTATGAAAAAAATTATTAACAAAGTAGAGGACATCGTACCAGAAATGATCTCAGGACTGGTTAGAACAAATTCTGATCTAGTTAAACAAATTTCAGGAACGACTGCGGTTGTGAGAAATGATCGTAAGTTCAAAGAGTCTAAACAAGTCGGAATCGTCTCTGGCGGTGGCAGTGGTCATGAACCTTTGCATGCTGGATATGTTGGTGATGGAATGTTGAGTGCTGCAGTTGCCGGTGAGGTCTTTACTTCACCCACTCCTGACCAAATTTATGAGGCTATTAAAGCTGTCGACCAAGGACAAGGCGTTTTGTTGATCGTGAAGAATTATTCTGGCGATGTGATGAACTTTGACATGGCCAAAGAGATGGCTGAAGCTGACGATATTGAAATTAAGACAATTGTTGTAGATGACGATATTTCAGTTAAAAATAGTGAATTCACTCAAGGTAAACGTGGTGTTGCTGGAACGGCTCTGGTCGAAAAAATTGTTGGTGCGGCCGCTCGTTCAGGCATGGATTTAGCCGATTTAGCAGCGTTGGGTCAAAAGGTGATCGATAACACTAAGACGATTGGTATTGCCTTACAAGCAGCCACAGTTCCCGCTGTGGGCCATCCTGGTTTTGAATTGGCTGATGATGAAATTGAATATGGTATCGGTATCCACAATGAACGTGGTTATGCGGTCGAAAAGATTCAGCCTGCAAAGAAATTAGCCCACGAATTGATTGAAAAAATAATGAATGAATTTTCTGATTCAGAAGGTGATTTCGCTATTTTAGTCAATGGTATGGGTGCTACGCCGTTGATGGAACAATATATTTTTGCCAATGATGTCTTAAATGAATTAGAAAGCGACCAGATCAAAGTTTCCTTTACTAAAGTTGGCAACTTGGTTACTTCGCTTGATATGCAAGGAATTTCTTTAACAATTATGAAAGCTGACAGCGATTGGATCAAATACTTGCAAGAACCAGTCAATACAATCGCTTGGTAAAGAGGGAGATTTGATGAAATTAGAATTAGCAGCTGCAAAAAAATGGATTGATTTATTCGTACAACAACTTGAAAATCAACAAACGACTTTAAATGAACTCGATACAGCAATTGGTGATGGCGATCACGGAACCAATATGAAACGTGGAGCTATTGCTATTGGTGAGTCATTCGAAAAAAAGAACCCAGAGAATCTTGCTGACCTTTATAAGGCAACCGCCTTTGCGATGATCCAAAAAGTTGGAGGAGCTTCCGGACCATTGTATGGAACTGCCTTTTTGGATATGTCTAAAGCAGTAAAAAGTGAAAATATTGAACTAGCTGATTTGATTCAAATTGGGACTGATGGGCTCAAACGTCGTGGTGAATCCGATGTCGGTATGAAGACTATGATCGATGTTTGGCAACCAGTTAGTGATGCTCTAGCGGCTAATAAGTTTGATCAAGCAGTGATTGATTCCGCCTTAGAATCAGTGAAGGGATTAGTTGCTACAAAGGGACGTGCTAGTTATTTAGAGGAGAAATCAAAAGGTCATATAGATCCAGGAGCTCAATCGAGTGCCTATCTATTCAGTGCTTTACTCGAAGTGATGGGAGAATAAATATGAAATATGGAATTTTGATTGTTTCGCATTCTTCAGATATCGCCAAAGGTGTTAAGGCACTAATATCACAAGCAGCGCCTGATTTGTCGATTACAGTTGCTGGAGGAACTGACGATGGAGAAATCGGTTCTTCTTTAGAAAAAATTCAGCAGGCCGTTGACGATAATACTGGTGATGAGATCTTAGCCTTTTACGACTTAGGCAGTTCCAAAATGAATTTGGAAATGTTATTAGAAATGACCGATCGGGTAATTCATAAATATGATGTCGCTTTGGTTGAAGGAGCATATACAGCGGCTACTTTAGCCCAGGTTGAAGCACCCTTAGCCACGATTGAAGATAATCTGAAAAAATTAATCATCAAATAAAAAAAGATATCTAATTCAAATACGAATTAGTGCGTTAGTCCTTGTCAAGTTGACAACTGAAATAATATAAAATTGAATATGTTTCTAAATGGCCATATCTCGGTATTCTGCTGGGGTATGGCCATTTCTTGTATGTGATCTGCTTATTTCATTAAAGTAGTGAATCCCATCATTCTCTAATCGAACTAATTCCTCAAATGTCTTCGGAGTTGGGTGTATGTCCATCCATCGAAGCTTGAATTCACTCCGCCAACGTTCCATTGAGGCATTGTCATATGGCGTTCCCGGACGAGACATACTTCTGGTGACGCTATGTTGATCAAGGAAATTATTAAATGAGTTCGATGTAAAGGCGGCTCCTCGATCTGTATGTACCATCGGATGAAATTATATTATTTCATCTGACAACCACAAAGGGATTATCGCAAATAATAAGCTAATCTTTTTTTAATGTAAATAGATTTTTTGACATTTTATATAATGATGTCACTGTATTACCATCGTTGGTTCTGAAGGGAACAGTGTATATAAGTCAAAATTAAAAAATAATTATTGGTTTTTAATAAAATTAGAGTATTATTACAACAATACCTTAGGAAGGAAGTACTGATATTGAAGACTAATCCAGAAAAAGTTTCATTTAATGTATCTCCAACAGATTTAGGATATGTCGATTTGCTCATTTCAAGGGGAATATATACTACGAGAACAGACTTTTTTCATAATGCTATTAAAGATGAACTGACAAATAATCAGAAACAAATAGGAGTATTGTCTGAAGAATTACATCCTAAATATGATAGTTCGATAGAATTAATTATCGGAACGTATAGTTATTCAGATGAAGAGATATTAAATTTAATGAGAGTAGGAAAAACTAATTTAGTAGTCATAGGGAAGTTGGATTTGACGAGGGTCACAGATACAAAAAATTATATGAAGCAATACATACCATTCGTGTTTTTGGAAAGTTTAATGCATCAGAGGAGATTTTCTTGCATTATACAAATTAAGTGATAGATGGGAGGAGTATTATGAAGAATAAGTCGAATAAACAACTCTGGCTATCCGTTTTCAGTTTGCTTACAGGATCAATTGCCAGTGAGGTTTTCACATTTGCATTGGGGATGTATATTTTAAAAATATACAAATCTAGTTTTCTATTTTCTATGATAATTTTGACTGGACCAGTGGTATCACTGCTTTTAAGCCCACTAATTGGACATGTTGTAGATAATTTTTCACATAAAAAAATTGTAATGATATCACAATCGGTAAGTATTATTGTAATGGCTATTGCAACACTACTGATTTTCAATTGGTTTAATAAATATATCTTCATACTGTTAGTCATTATATTATCAGGCATACTTGAGGCCTGTGATGCCTTTCAGTCAACTGCTTATAAAGCATCGACTACGGGGATAGTTGTCAAAGAAGATCAACAAAAGATTATTGCATTAGAACAAGGTGTGAATATTGTAGTAACTTTATTGAGCCCAATTTTAGGTGGGGTGTTGTATGCAATACTGCCAATAAAGTATTTCTTTTCTTTTGATTTAATAGGTGAAATTTTAACGTTGTTATTAATTATTCCATTAAATTTCCAATTGTTTAGTACCTTGAAGACAGCAGTTACACAAAAAAGAAAGCACATTCTCGAGGATTTCAAAGAAGGTATCAGCTTTATCATTAAGGATAAGATTTTAGTTTCTTTGACAGTTTTCAGCGTTGTGATAAACCTTTGTCTAGCTTCTATCAATGTTGGTGTTCCCTATATTTTGTTGACGAAGTTATCCATGAATACGAGAGAATACGGAGTCATCCAAGCCCTTCTGGCTCTAGGAATGTTAGGTGCAAGCTTGATTTGGAGCACTGTAAAGTTGAAATCTTCTTTGTTAAAAACTACAGGCTTATTTGGATTACTGGTAACGTTGAGTTTGATTCTGTTTTGTTCGCCAATAGCTTCGAGAAGTTATGTAGGTATTACCTATGGAATAGCGATGACAATTTTAGGATTTGCAATTGTATCAATTAATATGCCATCTTCAATTTACGTAAGAACACAAGTAGAAGAGGATTATCAGGGAAGAATTAATATATTTTTTAATTCGACTTTGGGAATCTTAACACCCATTGGAACGGCTGTATTTGGAATACTATTTGAAAAGGTATCAGGCACAATATTATTCTTTGTTTCAGCATTAATAATATTGTTGATGTCAATTTTGTTAATTACTGAGAATAATGTAACCTCAAATGAGGTACATACAAAATTCTGATAAATATAAAATTCTTTCTCATATTTAGCTATATAAAGTTAATCGATATACAAAAAATCGCCTAATCACATTACATGATTAGGCGATTAAAATTAACTGAACTCCAATTCATTGGGTCCACTTCAAATACGAATTAGGTCTCTTTTGATGTTAACCATTATATTTAGAAAGTTTAAATTCAACGTGGTCTTTATTCTTTAATTTTTTCTTGTCGGCGGAAACGTCAACTTGTTTCTTATTGACTGTGTAAGTCCAGTAAATCTTTTTCTTGGCATTTTGTTTGTGACCGTCGATTTTGGTAATAAAGCCGCCTTTGTCAGTAACTTTGAAAGCCTTCTTCAAGCCAGTAGTTACTGAGGCACCTTTCTTAACTGTGACAGTTTTTTTAGCAATCTGTTTGGTATTTTTTTTCAAGGTATAAGTTACCTTGATATTCTTAGTTGAACTTGCTTGAACTGTTGTAGCAGTGGCAGGTGCAAAGACGCCCAACAGCATAAGCAATGAAGCTAAGAAAGCCGCAAATTTTTTCATATTAATTTTCCTCCTCATATTTTCACAACAGATTTAATTATAGCAAATTAAAAACCTTCTGAATCAAATAGATTTTTTCAGTGAATACGTTAAAATAAGAATATTATGTAAAAAGAGGTGGCAAGATGAATCTGTTGATTAAAAACTTTCGAGAAAATATCAATAGTTTGACTAGTTTTATTTATTTGGTCAACGTAATCTTGATTACCTTGCTCTACAACAATCCCGTCATTTTATTAGGTATCAGTTGTTCGTTAATAATTATGGCGAGCCTAACACGAAAGGAAAAATTAAAAAGTTATGGTCAGTTTTCAATCGTAATCTTTATCGTGACCGTTATTTTTAATCTGTTGTTAAATCAAAGAGGAAACGACCTATTATGGCAAATTCCTTTCGTCAGAATCACTAGCGAATCGTTGGTCAATGCGTTGACGTTGGGCCTTTCATTCGTAAATTTATTATGGGCCTTTTATTTATATGACAGTATGATTCGAATCAAAAGTATTTTTGAATTATTGGCCAATCTGTTTAAAAGTATTGCTATTATTTTTATTTTAACGGTAAAATTTATTCCTGAGATTATTCAGATTTATCAAAATACCAAAGCAATCAGTCGATTTCGCGTAGCAATTATGGCTGAACGTCGTAATTGGTTGAAGAGAATCAGACAGACAATTGATTTGAACGAAGTTATCTTGAATAAAGCTATTGCTAATTTTATGAATGTTTCGGATACATTGATTCTGAAAAGGTATGACACTAGACAACGTCACTTTGGCCGAATTGAATTTAAAAAGTTGGATTGGTTTGTCGTAATTTTAAGTGGAGCCAGTCTCTTATTTAATTCTGTCATGACAATCATGAAGTTCGGTAAGATCAACTTTGGATCTGCTGATTTAGAGATATCGTTTAGCTTAGTAAGAACAATTTTACTTGCTAATTGTTTATTTATTTTATTACCGTTGTTAATAGGAGGCATGAATTACTTATGGTGGAAATTGCACAGTTCCAAGACTACAGCTTCCAATACAATAACAGCCAAAAATTATCGTTAGATAAGATTAACTTTTCACTTGCACAAGGTGACTTCATAACTTTGATCGGTGCTACTGGTAGTGGCAAGAGTACTTTCTTGAAGCAGTTTTTGCCTAAGTTGGCAGCTGGAAGAGTTATTTCGGGACAGTTAGTCAAGACGACTCAAAATATTAGCTATGTTTCCCAATTCGTTGATAATCAGATGATCATGGAAAATCCGCGGGATGAATTGAAGTTTGTTTTGGATAACCAAGGCGCGAGTGAAAATGAAATTCAATTAAGAATCACGGAGATTGCCAGCTTTTTAGGAATAATTGACTTATTGGACCAACCGGTTAAACAGTTGTCGGGTGGGCAAAAGCAGTTGGTCAATCTAGCATCGGCTTTGATTTTAAAACCGGATCTTTTGTTGTTGGATGAACCGACTGCTCAGTTGGACCCAGTAGCATCCGAGAAATTGTTGCAGATGGTTCATAAAGTCAATGTGGAATTCAACATGACGATTGTCTTAGTTGAACACGAATTAGAGCAGGCCGTAAAGTTTACCAAACGTTTACTGATCATGGAAGATGGGCAATTGTGCCTTAACGAGCCGATTAATAAGGCTTTACCACGATTGTTTGAGAATAAATCATACCGCAATTTTTTGACGCAAATAGACCGTCTGGCCTTGGAACTGAATTTGGATGTGCAGTTGCCAATTAATAACCAAAATTTAAATCATTCTCTGAAAAATCAGCTTGCAAGTTTCGTCAGTCGAGAAGTTTCACAATCCCAAGTATCGAGTCCAGTTTTGTTAGCAGCAAAGAATATAAGCTTTCGTTTTGAGTTTAATGGCCGACAAATTATTGACAACGTAACGCTGCAACTTGAGACGGGACATTCCTACTGTATTGTCGGTCCAAATGGGATGGGGAAGACAACTTTATTGAAAGTGTTGACTCAACAATTAAAACCACAGTCTGGTAAGTTAAGCCTTAACGGACAAAGTTATGATCAGACTTTTTTTCAACAAGTCTTCGTACTTCCCCAAAATCCGGCCGATTTATTTATGAAGGAAACTGTGGCTGAAGAACTTTCGTTTCAAATCAAGCAGAGCCATAGTTCCCAAACCATTGCAGAGATTTTGGGGCAATTTTCCTTAACTGGCTTAGAGGAGAAGAGTCCTTATGATCTCAGTGGCGGACAACAAGAATTCTTGGCATTAGCCTTAGGATTTATCAAAAATCCCGCAATTATTTTCTTAGATGAACCGACAAAAGGATTAGACCCCAATAAAAGAATCGAATTAGGTCATTTGTTGCACAAGTTTCAAAAACAAGGTGGCACGATTTTAGCCAATAGTCATGATTTATTGTTCGCAGCCAGTTATTTCGACCAAATTGCGATGATGTTTGCGGGAAAGCTGAGTGAATTTGCAGAACCAGTCACTTTTTTCAGTGATAAGTTCTTTTATACGACGGAAATAAACAAAGCCTTACGGGATATTTTTCCGCAGGCTTTAACTTGGAAGGATGTTTTAAAACGTGAATCGTAAATCAGTATCGTTATTAGCAGTGGCATTAGTTGTCTTATTGTTGATGGTAATTTTTGCCAGTAAAAATTATCTCTTGTTTTCATTTGGCTTTTTAGTGGTCACAATGGGGATTTATTTCTGGCGTTTTGAAAAGTCAGGTCATAATTCAAGAGAAGTTGTCTTTATTGCAATTATTTGCGCTTTAGCGGTAGTTGGTCGCATTATCTTTGCGGCGCTTCCAGCGGTTAAACCAGAGCTGTTTATCTTAATAATGGGTGCCATTGTCAGTGGACCAGAGACAGGTTTTTTGATGGGCACGATTATTGCTTTGACTTCCAATATGTATTTTGGACAAGGAATCTGGACGCCTTGGCAAATGTTTGCCTTAGGTTTGATCGGTTTGATTTCAGGCTTGTTGATGAACCGAAAACTTCCTACTTGGCTGTTGGTTGTTTGGGGATTTTTTAGTGGCTTTTTGATGGGATGGATCATGGATATCTACTATATCATTGGTTTTGTTGACCCAATCACGATTAAAAGTGTTCTTGCTGCAATTCTGGCCAGTTTTTATTTTGATTTTGTGCATGCTTTATTTACAGCTGTTTTGTTATTAATTGTTGGAAAAAGGTGGATCAAGCTGTTCAATAACTATAAATTGAAATACAACTTGTTCCCTGACGGTAATTAAAAAAGAACAAACCATTTTGGCTTGTTCTTTGCGATTAAGGAATCAATAAGTAAGCGAGTGAACCAACGATCCCTCCAGCGAGAGGTCCTAAGATTGGTACCCAACTGTATGACCAGTCGGAATTACCTTTGTTGGCAATTGGTAAAATTTGATGAGCAATTCTGGGACCAAGATCTCGGGCGGGATTAATAGCATAACCAGTCGTACCACCAAGGGAGAAACCAATTGCGGTGATCAATAACCCGACGACGATTGGGTTAAGACCTTGAGTGAATTTTCCACGGGTGAAGGCTAGTAGGGCAAAGACTAGGACAAATGTCCCAATAAATTCACTAAGAAAGTTGAAGAAATAATTACGAATGGCTGGTCCAGTAGCAAAAACCCCTAAAATAGTTGCAGGGTCATCTGTTTCTTGCCAGTGTGGGTAATAATTGATCCAAACAATAACTGCACCCACGATTGCTCCTAAAATTTGAGCAATGATGTAAGGAATGACTGATGACCAAGGGAAAACACCGGCTATTGCCATCCCAACAGTTACAGCTGGATTTAAATGAGCAGGGCTCAAGAAAGCGGAACAATAGATTCCTAGAGTTACGGCTAATCCCCAGCCTAAAGCAATGGCGATCCAACCAGAACCTTCAGCTTTTGATTTCTTCAAACTGACAGCAGCGACTACGCCATCACCCAATAAAATCAAAACCAAGGTACCGATGAATTCACCGACTAATTGTAACGCTAAACTATCTTGCATAAGCTTTCCTCCTATAATTCACATGACTGCGCTTACATGTTATTATTATAACCAGACGCCAGTCCAAACGCCATGAAATACTTTTGTGAAGGATTGTTTCGGCGATAATTTGTTTAGGAGAATTTTAAAAGGAGTATTTGAAAATGAAAATTTATACACGCACTGGCGATAAAGGTCAAACTAGAATCATTGGTAATGATGTTTTATATAAGTCAGCTCCAAGAATCAACGCTTACGGCACGATTGATGAATTGAACTCATTAGTTGGGGTCACGATTGCCAATTTATCTGATCAGACCGAGAAATTACATCAAGAATTGGAAGAAATTCAACAGTTGTTATTTGACTGTGGGACTGATTTGGCAATTTCAGCAACGGATAAGAAACATGAATTTATTTTTAAAGATGACAATGGCTCAGTCGACTGGTTGGAAAAAAAGATTGATCAGTATACTGACGCTACGCCTAAGATTCAGAAGTTTATTTTGCCTGGTGGCTCCAAGACCGCTGCAAATTTGCATTTGGCTCGGACAGTTAACAGACGTGCTGAAAGAGAAATCGTAGCTTTGATGCAGGAAGAACCGATTAATGAATTTGTCTTGAAGTTTATTAATCGCTTATCAGATTACTTTTTCGCTGCAGCAAGATATAGCAACGTTTTAGATGACGTTGAAGATATTCAATACCGTAACAGTAAACCGGTTTTTAGATAGGAGAAAGTTATGCGTTCGGAAAAAGAAAAAATGTTGGCGGGCGACTTATATATTGCTCATGATCCACAATTACGAACTGAGTTTCATAAGGCCAAGCGATTGACCAGAGAATTAAACCACACGACAGAAGATCAGCCACAAGAGCGTCAAAGAATTATCAAGGAACTCTTCAAAGCAAGCGGCAAGGGCGTTTATTTGGAACCGCCTTTTTATACCGACTATGGTTGTAATACTGAAGTTGGCGATAATTTTTACGCAAATTATGAGTGTGTTATTCTCGATATTGCTGAGGTAAAGATCGGCAATAATGTCTTCTTTGGCCCCCGCGTGGGACTCTATACGGCTGGACATCCAATCGATGCCGTCATTAGAAATGAAGCGTTTGAATTTGGCAAACCAATTACGATCGGCAATGATGTTTGGGTTGGCGGTAATGTCGTTATCAATCCCGGTGTCACTGTCGGCAATAATGTTGTCATTGGTTCAGGTTCGATTGTGACAAAAGATATTCCTGATAATGTGATTGCCGTCGGAAATCCTTGCAAGGTTTTGCGAGAGATTAACGATGATGAAAAGAAATTCTGGCAAGCTGAAAAGCAAAAATACTATGAAAATTAACTGATTAATTCAAATTTTATGTGAACACGAAAAAACAACCTTGATTAAGAAAAAGGTTGTTTTTTGTTATATCATGAAAACGGGACAAAACACGTTTATGCTACAATGTTAAAGATAAACAATGTTCTAGTCTCATTTTCTAAATTTCTATATAGGGGGAGGATAATCAAATTTTGTTTTTGTAATTTGATTATGGTTATATCCTACCAACCGAATTTGAAATATCTGTTGAGAAGATGAGACGAAAGCTTAAACAAATTGTGAAGATTATTTGATTACTAAATTCCAAAAAGTTCTTCTAAATGTTGAATAACGCCTTGTTGGTTATTATCGACAGTCTCAAAAGGTGCAGTCTCTTTAACATCTAGTGCTGCATTTTTCATTGCTACACCGTGGCCCACGTAACTCAACATTTCTAGGTCGTTGCCACCGTCACCAAAAGCGCACATTTCGTCTGGTGAGATATTTAGCTTGCGAGAAAGATATTGTAGACCAGTTGCTTTGTTGACATCAGCTCTGATAACGTCGATGTCACCGTGACCACTAGTAACGATCGAAACTTCAGGACCAATTAAATCAGACAATTTCTGCATATATTCTTCAGTTTGGTCTTTGGGACAGTTACATGAAAATTTGAGAATACCATCGTCAATATCGGAGAAACTGTCAACCGAAGTTAACTCTGGAAAATAAAAATTGGAAATTTTGTAATATTCAGGAGTAGCAGACTTCAAAATATAAGCAGATTTTTGGCCACACATAATACCGGTGACATCAGGCAAGCTGTTTAAAACAGCAATCGTTTTTTGCAAAGTGGCCTCATCGAATGTATCTTGTTGGAAAACCTCTTCGTGACTGCCGATCAAAGCACCGTTTTCAGCTACAAAGAGCGTTTTAGGAAAGTCTTTAAAAAAATTACGTAATTGATAATACTGATTACCACTAGCTGAAACGAAAGTTATCCCGTGCTCAGTCATGTAGTCATAAACACGCTGGAAGCGAGCGTGATCAAAGTGCTTATCGTCGGTTAAAAATGTTCCGTCCATATCAGTTGCAACTAATTTAATTGTCATAATTATTCCTCTCAATTTAAACATTATAGTAATGATTTTATCTGGAATGATTGGTTCGTAGCAATTGATTTTAGCAAATTAATTAAATGAAAAATTTGGCAATTGCATGAGCAATTCCTTCATTATCATTGCTATCCGTAACATAAGTTGCATGTGACTTAACTAGCTCTGTACCGTTGCCCATAGCGATTGCTGTACCGGCAAAGTCAAACATTGGCAAATCATTTTGCTCATCGCCAAAGACCATGACCTCGTCGGGTGAAATATTTAAAATATCGGTGAGCAATTTAAGGCCACTGCCTTTATTCACATTTTGGTGCATTAAATCGAGGAAGTTTTTGCCTGCCCGAACGACATAACCGATGTCGCCAAAGGTTTTTTTGACCAGCGGTTCGTAGTTATCGAGTTCTTCTTTTTCACCTACGATTGCCGCTTTAGTTATTTCAAAATCCGCCGGTAGTTCGTCTGGAGTTCGTTGATAAATTCCAGCACTATTTTCATAAGCTTGAACAACGGCGATACGATTGATATCTCGATCGGAAGTAATAACTCTGCTTTGGTCATCTAACACGTAGTAGGGCATTTTGTTACTAGTGACGAAGTCGACAAACTGACGATAGACTTGATTATCGAGGGTTTGACGTTGCAAAATCGAACCGGAAACTGTTTCAATAATGGCACCGTTGTTGGTGATTACGTATTGATTATCGCCGTGTAGTCCTAAATCTTGCAAGAATGGGCTGACTCCGGCCAGTGGTCTGCCAGAGCAGAGAACGATTTTAACCCCTTGTTGAAGCAGGTTTTGAAGTGATTTCTTAGTTTGGGTAGTGATTTGTCCTACCGAATTCAATAAAGTATCATCGATATCTAAAGCAACAAGTTTGATCATATTTACTCCTTAATAAACTTAGTTAAATAAGCAGTGATATTGTATCAAATAAGTAAAGCGGTTTCAAACACGTGCTGAATCGGATAAAAGCTGCTTGGCAGAAATTTGTTCGTCATTATCAAATAGTTGTAAAATGGTCAAAGAGTTTTGTTATCAAAGTGATAGTTAGGCCTTTAAACTCATAAGAATACTCCTAAATGATATTTTTCAAACCGCTTTTAACAAAAAAAATTATTGAATATTAATTTAAAATATGTTTAAACAACATGTATAATGAATCTAATTATATAACTATCAAATTTTACAAGGATGGTGAACCATGCTAAAAAATGATTACAATATTGAACTAAAACGTCTAAGTCAAATCAAGCCAGTTGATATCCCTCATTTGAACGATGTGACCATGATTGTTAAAGACCGTATTGATAAACATTCATATGAACCGATGATTTATGATCATCTGAAAACATTGCCAGACGACCCTAGTTTGCCCAACGACTTAACTCAATTAAGAGACGGCAATAATCATGAAGACATTGATCAAAAAGAATATCAAAATGTAGTGGTTGAGGATGAGTCGATTGATGAATTAGGAAGAGAAGTCAGATATCTAAAGATTCATCAAAAACCAGTTAAAGATTCGACCAAGGCATTGATTTATTTGCATGGTGGGGCCTTCTATGGTGGTACGCCAGAAGATACTTTGCCATTTTTAAAACTTTTAGCCACAAAATTTCGAGGAACTATTTATAGCGTGGATTATGGAATTGCCCCAGAAAATCCGTATCCGTCTGCCATAGAAGATGTTTTATCAGTTGTTTCAGCTCTCAAGTCAAACTACACTTCACTATCACTTAGTGGCGACTCAGCTGGAGCGGCGATTGCTTTAAGCGTCAGTCAGCTCTGCAATTTGATGGGATTGTGCCAGATCGATAAACACATCTTGTTCTATCCTACAGTGGTTCACGGTTCGGACCATGAGGGTGCGCTTTGGGACGATAAAAAGATCAATATTGTTGATGCTCAAAGAAGAGCTTTGCATAACAATTACACGCAGTTTAAATCATTGGATACGATCATGACAGACTATTACACGGCCCACCAAAAGTTTGATTTGTCGTCGCCAATATTATCGCCACTATATGCTGATCCAAAGATTTTTAAGAATGTTTTAGTCTTAACTGGTGAATTTGATCCATTCCGATTGCAGGATGAGACTTTCATTCAAAAAATTGGTATGGCTGGATCTCAGGCTAAATATATTCGCTATGGTGGCTTAGCTCACGCATTCTTAAATTATGTCAACCAGATTCCAGCTGTGGAAGACAGTTTGTTAGAGTGTGCTAAAGAGCTGAATGATTAGAAAATACTTATTTTGAATATCTAAAAACAAAAATACCCGTTGATTCTCTGAAATCCAAGAATCAGCGGGTATTTAGTTTGAAAAAATTTGTTGCGAATTGTTCCAATCAGCTATTTTCGATAGTTTCAGTTTCTAACTGATCCTTTTGTTGACGGAGTTTTTTCAGCTCCATTCTCCAAGTGCTGACTAAGACTAATACAGAACCGATCCAAGCTAGTGGGTTGGCCATTGCCGCACCATAGAATCCAAACAAGCGGATCAAGACGATTCCGGCAAAAATTCTCATCAAAAGTTCCGCAATTCCGGCAATTGTTGGTGCCTTTTGGTTACCAAGTCCTTGAAGGGTGTATCTGACAATAAACAAGATTGACAGGATAAAGTAACTAGAACCGTTGAAGTAGTAATATATTTGAATTAAATTTAGGATTACATCTTGACTGCCGTTCATAAAGAGCTGCGAAATGTTTTGTCCAAAGATAATTAAGAAAGCGCCAATCACCAAACTAGAGGAAACGGAAATAATAATGCCGGCTTTGACACCTTGTAAGATTCGATGGAACTTTTTGGCACCTAAATTCTGAGCGGTATAGTTTACCAAAGCTAATCCAAAACTGAAGGCTGGTAATGTGGCAATCTGCTCGACACGTCCAGCGACAGTATAAGCAGCTACCGCATTAGCTCCCAGTGTATTCAACATAACTTGTAAGATAATTGAACCGATGGCAATAATAGACGATTGAAAACCCATTGGTAAACTGATTCTTAGTAGTTCTTTGATTTCTGCTTTATCTATTTTAAAGTCGCTTCTACTCAAGATTAGATAAGGAACGTGACTTCGAATATAAAAATAGAGAATTACAAAAGTGATTGTTTGTGCGACCACAGTAGCCAGTCCTGCACCAGCAACTCCCATATGTAGTAAGAGAATGAAAACCAGTTCCAATAGGATATTCAAAACGGTACTTACTATTAAGAAAAATAGCGGTACTCGAGAATCGCCTAAAGCGCGCATGGTATTTCCTAAAAAATCGAAACCTACAAAAGAGAATATTCCTGCAAAGATGATTTCCAAGAAGATAAATGAATCATGAATCAAAACTTTTGGAGTCTGCATTGCTATAAGCAGAGGATAAGCTATCAAGAGCGCCAGGATAGTAAAGATAACAGCAATCCAAAAGGAAATGATTATCCCTGAAGCAAAGCTTTTTCTAACCCCACGTTCATCGCTTGCTCCGTATTTTCTAGCAGTAAGAATCGTCAAACCACTGGTCATACCTTGAGCAAAGCCAATAACTAAAGCAGTTAATCCCCCCGTTGCACCAACACTGGCTAAAGCATCAACACTGATTGTTTTCCCAACAATTAAAGTATCAATGAAACTGTAAAATTGTTGGAAAAAGTTACCTAGTAATAAAGGAATCGTGTAAAGAAATATGACTTTCATAGGTCTGCCTTGTGTCAGATCTATCATAAAAGTCCCCGTCCTTTTTTTAGAATACGAATATTTTAGCATGTTTAATTATTAAGTCTATGGTAATAACTTATAAATCAAGATAAATTTAAAAGAATAATTTAAAGACAGGCTCAGGCTTGTTTTATAGCACAAAAAAGCCTCTGATTTCAGAATTGAAACCAGAGACAATCTGTATGTCAGTTAAAAGGTCAATTGAATCTCTTGTCCGGCAACTAAAGGTAATTTTTTGCCAGTGAAGATAACGGTGGCATCGCGGTCAGATTTAATAACAATATCGCCTTTGGTAATATGGAAACGATATTTCGTACCTTTAAAAATCAAACTGAAATCAATTTCATGCCACTGCTCTGGCAAATTAGGATTGATCTCTAATACCTCACCACGAGTATCTACTCCGGCGAAGAAAGTCGTAACGACATTTAAGGTTGCACCCATAACGCCGAGATGTAATCCTTCAGCAGTTGTACCGCCTTGAATATCATAGTAATCACTCGTTAAAGCTTCGTAAAATAGCTTCCAAGCCTTAGGATGATTGTTGATCTTCAACAGTAACATTGTATAAACGATTCGTGAAAGCGTAGAACCGTGAGTGGTTCTAGCCAAATAATAATTGATATTATCGGCCAGAAATCTGTCAGTATTGGTGATGGAGTAACCTAGATCAGACAAGATATCGAAAAATTCATTATCAGTCAGATTAAACAGAGCCATCAATGTATCGGCTTGTTTTGCGACTTGATAATTATCAGGATTATCGTCATTGGCTTTCAGAATCCGGTCCATTCGTGAGATATTGCCGTACTTTTGACGATATTTATCAAGATCGAGTTCTTTGAGATCAAAGTAGTTTTCAAATTGGCCAAGGATGTCATCTTTGAAATCTAATTTAAGACTTCTTCTGACATCATCCAATTTTTGAATCTCATAAGTGGAGAAATTAGTTCTCTCAAAATTATCTTCTAAGACGTCACTTGGTTCACTGGTGATGAGATAGAGCAGCTTTTTGAAGAGCCAGCTGACCATGATATTGGTATAGGCATTGTTTGTTAGTCCATCGTCATCATTGCCCGGATATCCTTCATGAAATTCATCAGGTCCCATGACATTTGAAATAGAGTACTGCTCGGTAATTGGATCAAGCTTAGCTAAATCTAGCCAGAATTTACTGATCTCTAGGAGCATTTCCAAGCCGTAGTCTGCCATGAAATTTTCATCGCGAGTCAAGTGGTAATAGTTCCAAATATTATAAGCAATAGCTAAGGAAACGTGACGCTGTTTACGTGAATTGTCTGGGTCCCACTGATTAGTGATAGGGTTGAGATGGACCTCTTGAGATTGTTCATCCCCATACATCGCACTTTGCCAAGGGTACATAGCACCGTTATAATCACTGTCTGACGCATAATCTTTTGCAGCCCCTAAACGATTGTAACGATACATTAATAAACTTTTGACTAAGTCTGGTTGATGGAGGACGTAGTAGTCCAAATCGAATAATTCATCCCAAAAGATATGACCACGATAGCCTTCACCTGTTAGACCACGGGACCCAATCGAAGCATCAAGATATTGGTTAGCTTCGATTTGAGCTGCACAATTCATACTGTAAATGTTGAATCTGAGCAATTTTTGCGCCGTTATATCGCCTTTGATCACAATGTTTTCGTTATGCCAGATTTTTTTCCATGAGGCTGTAGTTTCTGCTTGAGCTTGGGCAAAGCTTGGCAAAAATTCGTGTTTTTCCGCCGCAAGCTCGACATTAATATCGGTTTCAAGGGAAGTATATATCGTGACCTTTTTTTCGAAAGAGTATTTTTGACCGGCAATCGCTGTGAAAGCAACTTGTTGTTCGGCAATTTCATCTTGATTAGTTACCGAATATTGAGGGTCCTTAATCGTTGAATAGTCAATATCAGTCTTAATTGCCACTTGGACTTCTGATTGGTTAGTGTGCAACAACATCAATGATTGGGCAGCCGAATTTTTGATCGTATCAACGACAAGATGTCGTTTGGCTAAGTTGCGATATCTTTCGACATTTGAATTGACAACGGTGCCATCTGTTTGAGTATAAATTGTCACTTTGCCAGAAAAGTTGAGCGGCTCAACGATGTATTGTAAGTAATAATCATGATAGTGAGCTAGTGAGGCCAGCTTTTTTTCGGTAATCTTTAATTCTTTGCCATCCAGCAATTTCACTAGCATATCGATCGTCAAAACACCTGTCCGCAAGTCTAAAGAACGATTGCTTTCTAGGATAAAGTCTTCATCGATTGTAAAAGGTTCGCCATCATCGATTCCAAAACTGATATATTGAGCATTAGGTAAGTTAACTAAGTCTTCATTGATGATGTCACGTCCGTTAATAGGTGTTGATAATTGATTGAACACACCTGCTACATAAGTGGCTGGATAATTGTCGTCATTTGCTTTGGCTTCAAGATAAGTACCCCGTAATCCCAAGAAGCCATTGCCAATCGTTTGCATAGATTCTTGACCGTATTGACGTTTACCGTGATTGACTCCATAGTAATCCAGATGCCAAGTGGAATTATCGATTTCTTCTTGAACCGCTTGGTGGATATCGTCATGTTCAAGTTCATCCAGATTGATCACGGGAATATGGAAGACGTCTTCTATGGCAGTGGCAAAGTCGACGATATTGTTTTGGAAAACAAAAATATTATTTTTGAGTAAAAATACGTTAGGATTAGTAATGATAATCACGTCAAAGGAGTCATTAAATGTCTCTTTAAATTTTTGTAGGATTTGATTTAATTCCATATCATCACTGAAAGCAAAAAAATTATCATCAATATTTTTTATATTATCGGCATAATAGAATTTAGTATCTGTGACCTTTAAATACATTGATTTCATCTTAAGATCCTCCGTAGAATATTAAAGTTAGATTGGAACAAGTCTTGAATATATGTTTAAACACATCTCTACGTAGACTATTATACAACATGGTAATCTATATTTAATGCAAATTTCATAATAATAAATCTTCTAACTTGATGTTTACACATATTCAGTTGTACTATAGCTTTGGTTGGAATGTAACCATTTACAAAACTAAAGGAGGTTTTTTCCAATGAAGGGTTCAGTTAAACTACTTGCTCCCGTTTCTGGGAAAGTCATTGAAATGACCAAAGTTCATGACCCTATGTTCTCTGCTAAAGATATGGGTGAAGGTTTCGGCGTTATCCCTAACGATTCAACGATCGTAGCTCCTGTCTCTGGTAAAGTTATGTTAGTTGCTTCAACCAAGCATGCTGTAGGCTTTACGACCGATGATGGTTTAGAAGTCTTGGTACATATGGGTGTTGATACGGTTGAACTCAATGGTACACCGTTTGAAGTTTTTATTAAGGAAGGCGACACGGTCAAAGCTGGCGACAAGATTGCCACAATGGATCTTGATGCAGTCAATAAGGCTGGTAAAGCAACCGATATTATTGTCGCTATCACTAATACTGCCAAGGTCGTTAAAGAGATTCATGTGACGACTGGTGATATTAAGGCTGGTGATGATGCAGCCGAAGTCTTACCACTTGCTCCTGGAGAGACTGCTGCAAAGCCAAGTGGCAAAGTCGATTATGACCAATTAGGTGCCGATATTGTTAAAAATGTCGGTGGAGTCGAAAATGTTCGCAGCGTTATTCACTGTATTACTAGAGTCCGTTTCTATCTCAAGGATGACAATAAGGCTAATGATGCTGTCATCAAAGGGATGAATGGTGTCATTGATGTCGCTAAAGCTGGTGGACAATATCAAGTTGTTATCGGACCAGCAGTTGTGGACGTTTATGATGCTGTTGTCAAGGCCTTAGGACCTGGTTTTGGAGACAGCGATGACGCAGTAGCACAACCAAAAGCTAAGGCTCCAGATGGTGTCTGGCCAAAAACTAAGTTTTATTTCAGCTCATTAATCGGTGTTATTACTGCAAGTATGATGCCAATTATCGGACTGTTAGCCGCTTCAAGTATTTTGAAGGGACTTTTAGCTTTAATCGTTTCCGCTAAATGGATTTCTGCTACGAGTTCAACTTATATGATTATTAATGCAATGGGCGATTCAGTCTTTTATTTCTTACCAATTTTAGTTGGATTCACAGCTGCAAAACGTTTAGGTGCAAACCAAATTATCATGGGAGTTATCGGTGGTGTCTTGGCTTATCCAACATTAGTTCAAGTCGCTACTAAATCGAGTTCAATGGCGATGAATATCAATTCAAACTTCTTTGGTATTCCGATTCATATTGCCAACTATACCTACTCGATCTTCCCAATGATTGCTGCCGCATGGATTGCTTCTAAGCTGGAACCATGGCTCAAGAAACACATCGTACTCTCATTGAGAATGATCCTCAGTCCTTTACTTGAAGTATTTATTGTCAGCGCAATCATTATTGTCGTTGTGGGACCTATTATTACTTTAATTAGTTCATACTTAGCTGCCGGAATCGTGGCAATGCTAGTAATTAGTCCAGCTATTTCAGGTCTGATCATTGGTGGATTGTATCAATGTTTGGTTATTTTTGGTCTACATTGGGCCGTTATTCCAGTGGTTGCCAGTCAAATTGCGACAACTGGACATAGTGCTTTGAATGCTATCGTTTCAACAACGATGGTGGCTCAAGGTGCTGCTGCAATGGCTGTCTTCATTAAGACTAAGAACCATATTGATATTAAGCAAATTGCTGGTGCTGCAACGCTATCAGCCTTTTCTGGTGTTACTGAACCTGCAATGTATGGTATTAAATTGAAGTATGGTCGTATTTTCTGGACTGCTAATATTGGTAGTGCGGTAGGTGGATTATTGACCGGCTTGTTACATGTTGATATGTGGGGCTTCGCCGGTTCATTGATCGGTTTTGCATCATTTATCAATCCTAAGGGAATTGACAGTAGCTTTACTGGTTACTTGATTGCTTCTGCAGCTACAATCGTTGTTGCCTTTGTATGTACTTATATGTTTGGCTTCAAAGAAGAAGATTTCGATCACAGTCATGAAGTTGAAAAAGTAAGTTTAGGTAGTCGTGAACCAGCTGCTACTAATTAATTTAAGAGTCTCTTAAAAACGATTTTTTTATTAGGATTTGTCATATAATAATGGCAAGTCCTTTTTTTGTACCGGAGGTGTAGCATTAATGGGTGAAGTTAAAATCAGACCCACTCGGCCTGAAGAAGTTGAAGAATTATGGGAAATTGGATTCAGTGACCCCAGGGCTGAATGGACTAAATTCAATGGACCTTATTTTAATCAGAAACTACCAACCAAGGAAGAATTCGTCAGTGTTTTAGCCTATAAGAATTGGATCAACCGTCCCAACCGACTATTGATTACTTATGATGATCAAATTGTTGGTTCAGTCGGAGCAGGTTTTGAAGATGGTGATTTGCATCGTTGGTTAGATATGGGGATAATTGTTTATCGTAGTGATTTGTGGGACCAACAGATTGGTAGCCGTGCTTTAAAACTTTTCATTGATTATCTGTTCAAATTATATGATTTACCACATCTAGGTTTGACGACTTGGTCAGGAAATCCACGCATGATGCATGTCGCCCAAAAAGTGGGGATGAAGCAAGAAGCTTGTATCCGTCAGGTCCGTTATTACCATGACCAGTATTACGATAGCGTTAAATATGGAATTTTAAGAAATGAATGGAAAGATTTGAAGAAACAATAGGATCGACAGCTAATTTGTGGTTGGGTCTGAAGTGTAGCTTCATTCTCAGGCAATAAACATTTCATTGAAGTGAACCAGCAAAGTTGGTTGGTTCACTGTTTTTTTGTCTCGAAAATAGTGGTTAATTTAAGGTCTCAAACTCGGGACCAATAAGGAGTTAAGTGGACAATGTTTGTCTGACTGCTTACAATTAAAAACGAGTTTCTACTTATATAATGAGGAGTTTTGATTTTATGAAATATATGCTTGGCGTTGACATTGGTACGACAAGTACAAAAAGTGTACTCTATGACCTAAAAGGTAAAGTGATAGCCCATGCCAATAGTGGTTATAAATTGTATCAAGAAGTACCAGATATGGCTGAAGAAGACCCAGAAGAAATTTTTGATGCCGTAATTGAAGTGATGAGTCAAACTTTGCGTCAGATTGATGTTAAAGCCGATGAACTAAAGGGCGTTTCCTTTTCTTGTGCCATGCATAGCTTGATTCTGATGGATAAAAATGATCAGCCTTTGACGCGAGCCATTACTTGGGCTGACAACCGGGCTGCCAAATACAGTGAAGAACTAAATGAAAATGGTTGCGGAGCTCAGATCTACGCAAAAACCGGAACCCCAATTCATCCTATGGCACCACTGTCCAAAATCTTGTGGTTACGAAATGAAAAGCCAGAATTATTCAAAAAAACTAAGAAGTTTATTGATTTGAAGTCTTATATCTTCTTCAAATTGTTTGGTGTCTATAAAATGGACTATTCGTTGGCCTCGGCTACTGGATTGTTCAACATTTTTACGTTGGATTGGGAAAAACAGGTTTTGGATCTTTTGCAAATTCAATCAGAGCAATTACCAGATCTAGTCGAGACAACCGACATGATCACTGGATTAAAACCTCAATTTGCGGATCTTTTAGAGATTGATACTCAAACACCATTCGTCTATGGAGCTAGTGATGGGGTACTTTCAAATTTAGGGGTGAATGCAATTGAGCCAGGAGTAGTGGCGGTAACAATTGGTACTAGCGGTGCCGTCCGTGTAGTAGTGGATAAAACTATCGTTGATCCTGATGGAAAATTGTTCTGTTATGCATTAACAAACGATAAATGGGTCCTTGGCGGCCCCGTCAATAATGGTGGGATCGTCTTTCGTTGGGTCAAGGATCAATTATTTGCCCCAGAAAGAATTACAGCCCAACAAATGCAAATTTCGGCTTATGATCTTTTGACACAAATTGCTGAAAAGATTCCCGCTGGTTCAGATGGTTTACTGTTTCATCCCTATCTTGGCGGAGAACGGGCACCGATTTGGAATGCCTATGCTAGAGGCTCATTTTTTGGCTTAACTAGAAAGCACACGAGAGCACATATGGTTCGTGCAGCCTTAGAGGGAATAGTTTACAATCTGTACGTAGTCATGTTGACAATCGAAAAACTTACCGGTAAACCCGTCAGTATTCAGGCAACTGGTGGTTTTTCACGGTCAAGTTTGTGGCGACAGATGTTGGCTGACATCTTTGAACAGCCAGTGACCATTCCCGAGAGTTTTGAAAGTTCATGTCTGGGAGCAGCGGTTTTAGGGATGTACGCTCTGGGTTATATTGATGATTTAGCGGCCGTAAAAAATATGGTTGGAGTAACCCACGTTCACCAGCCTAATCAAAAAAACTTTGAAGTTTATCGTGAATTATTACCGATTTGGATCAGATTGTCTGATATCTTATCTCCGGAATACAAAGAAATTGCAGAATTTCAAAAGCGACATGAAAAATAAATTAGAATGCAAAAAAAGTTTCAAATTTAACTTTTAAAAAAAGATGCCAATAATCCTTTTATATCAAGGACGGTGGCATCTTTTTTAATCTTTTTATAACCTAAACGTTAATGAAATAAATGAAAATGGCGCTGTCTTGTGTCGGATTATGTCAATTTTTATAAAAAAAGGATCGTTGAATTATCAACGCTAAGTACCATTTATGTTGCAATTATATTACTAAGATTACAGAAAACAGCTTTTTTGTAAACTTACAGACGTTGTCATGTAATATATTCCTGTTAGTATATGCAACATAGCAAATGAGGGCTAAGAAAAATATTTTATATATAAGGATGTAATCAATTCATGAAAAAAGTTTTATCAATCGCTTTAGTAAGTACTATGGCTTTAACAGCAATCGCAACAACTACTAAGACTGCTCAAGCTGCAGTAATACTCGACAGTAAACACGTTCAAGTTGAAGCAGGGGACACATACAAGAGCATCGCTGCTAATGCAGGTGTAACAATCGCTGAACTAGAACAAGCAAACGGCCGTGAAGTTGGCGGATTTGACTTGATTTTCCCAGGTGAAACAGTTACATTACCAGGTGCTACATCAACCCAAGCAACACAAACTACACAAACTACACAAACAACTGATACAAGTTATCAAGCACCAACACAATCAACTCAAACACAAACAACACAAGCTGCTTCACAAACACAAACAGCCACACAATCAACTACTGCTACTACAGGTACATCACAAGGAACATTCAAGATTTCATTCTATGATCCAGCTGTTTTAGGTTCAAACATGGGTTATGGTGGTGTTGCTGCTAACCTTTCAGTATTCCCTAAGGGTACAACACTTAAGATCACACTTTCTGATGGTACAGTTTTGATCAGAACAGTTAATGATACAGGTACATTTGCATACAGTAACCCTAACCAATTAGACGTTGCTATGCCAAATAACCAAATCCCTTCATACGGTGTAACAACTGCATCTGTTGAAGTACTTTAAGAATAAATTGTCAATTATTGAGAGACTTGATTAATTTCAAGTCTTTTTTTGTTTAATTCACACTTTGCAAAGTCAGTTCGTAAATCCTATACTAGTTAGCAAAGAGGGAGTGAATTAAATGAAAAATACAAGTTCTGATTGTACTGAAATTCTAGTCGGTAAAGCCGCTAGTATGGATGGTTCCACTATTGTCGCCCGTAATGAAGACGGTTATGGTCCAATCAATCCGATTAAGTTTGTTGCTCATGAAGCTCAAGATAAAAAAGATGCTTTTTATGTCTCGGTAACTACTGGTGTTAAAGTTCCGCTACCTAATCACTCTTACCGTTATACCGCTACACCACAAGCTGACCAAAGCGATGGTCAGTACGAAGAGGCAGGTATCAATGAGTTTAACGTTGGGATGAGTTCTACTGAAACAACCGCAACTAACGCTCGTGTCTTAGGTTATGATCCATTAGTAAATGATGGTATCAATGAAGAAGCTATGTTGACACTAGTTTTACCTTACATTAAAAGTGCTAAAGAAGGAGCAAAACGCTTAGGTGCCTTGTTGGAAAAGTATGGTACAGGCGAATGCAATAGTATTGCTTTTAATGACAAGGATGAAATTTGGCTATTAGAGACAGCTGGTGGTCATCATTGGGCTGCAATGCGCTTGCCAGAAGATACCTATGCAATTGTTCCTAACCAAACAGTCATGCAAGAAGTTGATGTCAATGACACTGACAATTTCTTAGTTGCCACTGATCTAGTTGATTTCGTTGAGAAACATCATTTGAATCCTCAACCTGGCCACTTTAATTTCAGAGATATCTTTGGAACTCAAGATGAGGCCGATGCTTATTACAATACACCCCGTACTTGGTACGGTCAGAAGTTATTCAATCCTGAGATCGAACAAGAACCAACGTCTCAAGATATGCCTTTGTTGAGAAAACCTACGAAGAAGATTTCAATTGAGGATGTTCAATTCTTCTTATCATCACATTACAATGGAACGAAGTATGATCCATTTGGAACCTTTGCTTCAGGAACTGCCGCACAACAACGTCAATTCCGTTCAATCGCAATGGATCGTAATCAAGCTTCTTCAATTTTACAAATTAGAAATGACGTTGACGAAAATCATGCTGCCATACAATGGCTATCAATGGGCTTCTTTGCTTACAGTCCATACGTTCCATTCTATACAAATATCACTGATACACCTGAGGATTACAAGAATACGACTAATGATGTCGACATTGATAATGTTTATTGGCTCGAAAAAACTTTGTCCGTCTTGATCGAACCACATTATCATGAATATTCTGACATGATCCATGCCTATTTAGATGGTTGTCAGTCATTTGCACGTCAGCGCTTAGAGGTAACTGATCGAGTCATCGATGGATTTACTGATGATGTTTCGGAGTTTTTGACTGAAAGCAATTTGAAGACCGCTACTGAAATATCAAGTCGTACTCACAAGCTATTTGACCAAATCGTTAAAAAAGGTTTGCTACTTTCTAAGACAACTTGGGAGAAGGGACAAAACCTTTAATCAAAAGACCGTTGAGGTCTTTTTTTGTTGACTAAAAATAAAAATGTTTTAGAATTTGAAGATAAGAAAAGTTTGGAGTGAATTTATGAGAAAAGTTAAGTGGATCATACTATTACTTTTAATCATGATTCCTATTTTTAGTAATCAACAAACTGTTAGTGCCAGCACCGAAAAAAGACAAACACCGACCCTTTTTTTCCATGGTTTTGGCGGTACACAGCGGTCAATGGATTATTTGATCGATCAATCTCAACGTGATGGCTTCGCTACAAGAACGCTGACCATCGTTGTAACGCCTGGTGGCAAGGTTCTAACTTATGGCTCTTGGCCAAAATCGGCTAAGAACCCTGAGATTCAAGTGTTGTTTGAGAATAACCACGAATCAGATTATCATCATACGGCTCAGTGGATTGATTCTATCCTAACGAAATTGCATCAAAAGTATGGTGTCGACCATTTTAATGCCGTGGCTCATTCTTGGGGTAATAATGCCATTATGTATTACTTAGAGAACTACAGTCAGAAAAGAAATCAGCCCCAGATTAAATCACTAGTCAACATTGCTGCACCGATGCAAGTTCTCCAGCGTGATATTTATCGTCGCAACGATTGGCGTTATTCGAACCAATTACGCAAAGATTTTCAGTCATATACCAAACCTAACTCTGAAATTAGAAAACTACCGATCCGAGAATTGAATATTATGGGACAGTTGAGTCCTGACGACCACTTTGACAAAGCAGTCCCCGTTTCATCTGCACGTTCTTTAAGAAAAGTCTTTAAAGGGCCTGACCAAAGCTATCAAGCACATCTATTCACTGGTCCCAAGGCAGAACACAGTGCTTTAACTCGTCGTAATCCTCGAGTTTTACATGAGATTGAGCATTTTTTATGGGAAGCTGATTAATATTCCGCAAATCTTTATAGCGAATTCATTAAATCGTCACATTTTTTCTTTAAAGTAGCAGTTAAAATATTAAATGAGTGAAAAATGGGTGATGCAATGAATTTTTTGATAATTGCAGTGATTTTTATTCTTGGACTCAGCTTAGTAAATTTTGGCGGTCACATGAAGAGTAGAATAGCCGCAAAAATCTTCTATTTGATTGGGACAGTCAACATCTTGCTGGCAATGTATATAGCTTGGCCAAAGTAAAAAAGAGGTCCAGTAAGTCTAGTTTTTGGAACCCAATATAAAAAAAGTGATCTAATTCGTATTTTGAATTAGGTCACTTTTATTTTTGCTCAGCAAGCTATATGTATGTGAATGAAATTGGTAGAGATAATCGTTTTATTCGACGGCAACTAATTGAACATTGTCGACGGAAGTAGACAGTTTTAATTTTTCGATCAATTCACCAATTGTCCCATTGAGGTGACTGATATCTAACGAGATGACCACTGTAGCGACGTTATGAATTGGAATATTTTGATTGATCGTTAAAATACTGGCATTCGATTCAGAAATGTCGACGAGGACCTTTGAAAGAATACCTTGTTCGTGATCAAGCATCATTGAGATAACGGCTTTACGGTCGTTCATCTCTTCATCAGGTAGGAAGACTAGATCCTTATATTTATAATAAGTTCCTCGACTGATGCCGACTTTTTTGACCGCTTCACTAACGTTATGAACTTTTTTTGTTTCGAGAAGATTTCTTGCCTTGATCACGCGATCAAATGATTCAGGAAGAATCGAGCTATCGACAATATAATATTTTTCCACAGTCTGAATCTCCTATCGATTTAAATTAACATTTAAATTATATCATTGAACAAGGTTTGTTTGGTTTAAAGATGAGGCTTTTTTTGCTATTCTAAGAGTGATCGGAGATGTTAATATTGAAGACTTTAGTAGTAGTATCTCATCCAGAGATTAATAATTCACAGACACAACAATTTTTACAAGAGGGTGCCAAACTACAAGATGTTACTTGGCATCATGTTGAGAGTTTGCAGTCGATCGATGTTGCTAAAGAACAGAAGTTATTATTTGAAAATGATCGGATTATCCTTCAATTTCCATTATACTGGTACGCTGCTCCTGAAGGATTGAAGCATTGGGAGGATCAAGTTCTGACCCGCAATTTTGTTTATGGTGATGGCGATGACAATTTAGCTGACAAAGAGTTTGGTATCGTGGTCAGTACCGGAATGCCCTTAACAGCTTTTCGTCGTGGTGGAAGCGAAAATTTCACGATCGATGAGATCATGGCGCCTTATTATGCGATTGCCAAACGGGGAAAAATGCAGATCATGCCTACCTTCACAATTGCTCAATTTCAGTATTTGACAGAAAAAGGCCAGATGCAATTGTTGATCGACTATCAGCGTTTTTTGACTCAAGAGTATCCTGATACGTTGACACATCGTCAAGAATGGTTTGAACGAGAATTTACCGATCGCTTTAAAAACTTTGATGGCACGAATTGTAATGAATGCGAAACGATTTTAAATACATTCATTCAACAATCAGAAGACATTGAACAGTTGAAAAGCACGATTGGTCTAATTAAAAAAGGGGAGGATGAGTAAGTATGGATGATAATGGTGCTTGGTTAAAAAACAAAGTCAACGAACTATCAAAAGAACAGCATTCTTACGAAAACCGAGCTTTTTTAGTAGCAATGGAGAATATTATTGACGAACAAAATCGCCGCTTGGAACAATTAAAAGGCGAAGTCGATGGACGGCTTTGGAATCATGAACAGTGGTAAAAAAAAGGACAGCTAATTCCTAATTTGGATTAGCTGTCTTTTCGCTTCTTAATGAACGAAGATAAACTCACGGTTATCTTTATTGAGAAAGGTCAAATCGTTGATATCAAGATTTAAATAGTCGTGAAAGCGGGTTTTCAAAGCATTAGCGGCCTTGACATGATCTTCTTTTCGGTCTGGTTGAATATTTTCCATATAGAAAAGTAAGTTTTTAGTGTCATCAGTTGCTGCAACTCTGGCACTATCACGCCAAGCCCAGCAGCGGGATAGGATATCTTTATCATCGCGATAAACTACTTCTCCTGGTAAGGCTTCTTCGATCTCATCTTCACCGATAGGCGTAAACTTTTCACCGCCTTTAGCAACGGTTAAATGAATATCACCTATGATGTTATCGAGATTTTCAGCTGCAATGGGGAAAGCGTACTCTAAAGAAACTGAGTTGTAGACATCAACAACTGGATTGATATTGCCGACACCTTTATTGTTCTTAGCGCGTTTTAGTAAATTTTCGACCGCGTTGCGAGCGCCTTTTTTGGTTTTGAACTTTCGATAAGCTTCTCGCCAAGCCGCAACAACCGGATTGACACTGATGGGATCGTCAGGAACCCATTTCTTAGCAATTTCATTGGCATTTTGAATCAAATCAGCTGGAACATTTGTTGCATCGTGATTATCAACGTTGTGAGCTGTCATAACGGCGATTTCTACCTCAGGGAAAATATCCCAAAATTCTTGATCTACAATAATTTTTTGCATCCGTAATCCCTCCGAAAGATTATATAAACCCATTATAAGCTATTACTAGCTGATATTTCAGAAAATCAAAAATTAAATAATTGACTAGCTGTAACTGTGTGAGTAACATGTTATGTGATTAAGGGAGGAATTTGCTGTGAACTATTTAATAACTGGAACCACTGGACATTTAGGTCATCAGATCTTGCAACAATTGTTGAAATTAGTACCAAAGAAAAATGTAACTGCTGGAGTTCATACAATTGCCAAGGCCAAGGCAATTAAAGATGCTGGTATCAAAGTGAGCCCAATTGATTTTAATGATCCTAAGACCTTGAATCAAGCATTCTCGAATCAAGATGTCTTGATTTACGTGCCTAGCAAAAGTCATGACAGTTTTAGTCGTGTGTCGGAATTAGAGCACGTCATCATGGCCGCTAAAACTGCCAAAATCAAACATTTCTTGGCGATGGGATTTATTGCCGATCAAGTAAATAATCCGTTTGCCTTGTCAGCTTTCTATGGTTATTTGCCCAGACGCTTAGCTAGCAGTGGTTTGAATTATACTATCATCAGAAATGCTTTGTATGCAGATCCATTGGTGCCATATCTACCTGAGTTGATCGAACGAAAAAATGTTATTTATCCGATGCAAGATCAGGCTTTGTCATTTATTAGTTTAACCGAGAGCGCGGCAGCGTTTGCCAAAGTTGCGGCAACTGAAACGCTAATGGTTACTGGTAAAGTTTATACTTTAACACAAGCTCGTAATTATACGATGCCCCAGCTGGCAGAAGTTTTGTCGAAAGTTTCCGGAACAAAGATTGGTTACCAGCCAGTCAGTTCGAGTGAATTTGCCCAAATGTATAATCAGGGTAACGAAGGTCATATGTTGGCGTCGATGTATGATGCTGGAGCAATTGGCTTGTTGAATGAGACTAGCCGAGATTTTGAGACAATTATGGGTCATGGACCATTGACTTTAGAGGAATATTTAAAACAGAATTATCAAGCATAAAAATAGCCACTGATTCGCATTTTTAGAATCAGTGGCTATTGCTAATTATTTAAGGTTTTTGCTTTTTGTTCGACTAAGATTGTTTCAATAATATCCTGTAGCGTAACATTGTTAAATTTTCTCAAGGCCGCCATTTTAGCTTCTTCATAATAATTACCGAGGACTTTTTGAATATTTCCTCCCACAATACATTCTGGATTGGTATTCGTGTCCAATGTGAACAGCTGTCGGTCGTTTTCGACTGCTAAATAGATATCTAACAGCGTAATATCTTTAGGTTCTCTGGCAAGGCGTGGTTCAGCTGTACCTTTCTTAGTTGCAATCAACTGATTTTCTCTGAGGTTACTCATCAAACGACGAACCACTACCGGTGAAGTTTGGATACTCTGAGCGATTAATTCGCTGGATAGTTTTTGACTCTGATAGACTTCAATGAATGCTAAAATGTGAACCGAATCACTGAAACGTGTGGAAACTCTCATAAAATATTACCTCAATCTGTAACTTTTATTATTACAACCGCTATATTAGCTACTTTTTAACAAATAGTCAATAATTTGGTGATATGCTAATGAATTGACACTAATCTAGGGATAAACTATATTATTCATGTTACTTAAAAAGTTACATGGAAGAGATTAACATGATAAAGTTTGAGCACGTTTCTAAACAATATGAGGGCACTCTAGCTATAAACGATTTAAATTTAGAGATCTCAGATGGAGACTTCTTTGTTTTAGTTGGTACGTCAGGTAGTGGCAAGACTACTACTCTGAGAATGATCAATCGATTGATCAAGCCAACTGCTGGGGAAATTCTCATCGATAATAAAAATATTGAAAACTATGATTTACAAAAAATGCGGCTGAATATGGGTTATGTTTTACAAAACATTGCCTTGTTTCCTAATTTGACAATTGAGGAAAATATCACGATCCAACCTGATTCTTTACACTGGCCAAAAGAAAAACGCCATCAAGTCGCTTGGGATTTATTGAAAAAGGTGGGGCTTGATCCTCAAAAATACGCCCAACGTTTGCCAAATGAATTATCTGGTGGGGAACAGCAGCGTGTAGGAATCATTCGAGCACTGGCAACAAGTCCCCAATTAGTCTTGATGGATGAACCGTTCAGTGCTTTGGACCCCATTTCTCGGACCCAATTGCAAGATCTAGTCTTGAGATTACACCGTGAGTTACAGACAACTTTTATCTTTGTGACCCATGATATGCACGAGGCGATTCGTTTAGGAGATACAATTGCAGTTTTGAGTAAGGGTAAATTAGAACAAGTTGGCAATCGGGATGAAATTTTGAACCACCCTAAAAATGATTTTGTTCGTGGCTTCTTTCAAAATGAAAAGAACGGCCAAAATACGGTCGGAGAAATCATTGACGCTGGTTTTGGTACGATCACTGATGAGGTCTTAAATTCGACCTTATTAAAATCCGATTCCATCAATCGTTTGGCCACTGAATTAAAGGAAAATCAGGGTGTAGTGGTCTTTAATGATGATAGTGAAAACTATCAACTCTCTACGGCTGACTTATTGGACTTCTTAGCTAAGGAGAGTGAGGAATAATGAGCGCATTAATTCATGTTTTACAAACCCAAAGTAGTGGTATTTGGGAAGCTTTGGGTCAACACATTTCAATTTCCTTGATTTCATTATTCATTGCTGCTGTAATCGCCATCCCTTTGGCTATTATTTTAATGACGCATAAACGGATTGCGGAAATAATTTTACAAATAACCAGTATTTTACAGACGATTCCAAGTTTAGCACTGTTAGGAATTTTGATTCCTATTGTAGGTATCGGGACAATTCCAGCGATAATTGCTTTAGTCGTGTATGCCGTGATGCCTATCTTTCAAAATACATATTCAGGTCTAACGAATATCGATCCTAACTTAGAAGATGCGGCAGAAGCCTTTGGTCTATCGCGTTCAAAAAAATTGTTAAAATTTCAATTGCCATTAGCAATGCCAATGATTATTTCAGGTATTCGTATTGCCATGGTCATGATCATCGGAACCGCCACTTTGGCAGCTTTGATCGGCGCAGGTGGACTTGGGACGTATATTCTGTTGGGAATTGAGACGAACAACAATGCTTTACTGCTCGTAGGTGCCATTCTTTCGGCCATTTTGACCTTGATTTTCAGTGGTCTGATCAAAGGTATTTCCAAATTGTCGCTGAAAAAAATGGGAATCTTATTTGCAACATTTGTGGTCGTTTTAGGCGGTTGGGCAGGATACCGCAGTATTGTTAAACCACCTGTCGACATTACAATTGCCGGTAAGATGGGTAGTGAACCGGAGATCTTGATCAATATGTACAAAGATTTGATTGAACAAGATAATCCGAATGTAAAAGTTTCCGTTAAACCAAATTTTGGTGGGACTTCATTTCTGTATAAGGCTTTGCAGTCAGGTTCAATTGATATCTATCCTGAATTTACGGGGACAGTTTTGCAAGCTTTAGTCACTACCAAACAGACTGTCAGTCATAATCCTGAAAAAACATATCAGCTGGCCAAATCTTTGTTGAAAAAAGAAGCCAATATGGAATACCTCACACCAATGAAATATCAAAATGGTTATGATTTAGCGGTGAAAAAGAGCTTTGCCCAAAAATATAATTTAAAAACCATCAGTGACTTAAAGAAAGTTGAACATCGACTTCACGCTGGTTTCGATCCCGATTTTTATCAACAAAAAGATGGTTTCCCAGGTATTCAAAAGAAATACGGCTTAGAAATAGCTAGCGTTAAGACGATGGAGCCATCGATTCGTTATAAGGCAATTGCTAATGGGAAAGTTAACTTAGTTGATGGCTATACTACTGATCCCGAAATTAAAGAGTACAACTTGGTAGCACTGAAAGATGATAAGAATCATTTCCCACCTTATCAAGGAGCACCATTGATGACGGAAAAATTTGCCATGGAACACCCTGAAATCAAGCGAAGTTTAAATAAATTAGCTGGAAAAATCAGTGAGTCTGATATGCAAAAAATGAATTATTTAGTAACTGTTAAGCATGAGAAAGCTTCAAAAGTTGCCCGTGATTATCTAGTTGCTCATGATTTACTTAAATAGTTGAGTTGAATACTCAACTTTTTTTGTGTCTAATGGCAATTTTGTTGTAACATAATCTTCATTGAGAAGGAGTGATTTTATCAAAAATTCAATACAGACAAGGATCATCGGGTTGGTTTCAGGCTTGGTCCTCAATGCGTTTGGCAATGGACTCTGTATTTCAGCCAACATGGGTAGTGGCTTGTGGACAGCTTCTGCAGTCAATATGACAAAGTGGTTTGGATGGAATACTGGATTATTATTATTCATTATCGGGGTGATCAATGCGATCACCAATCAATTTCTAATTCGTCGCTTTGATGGTCGGAGATTAATTGGGGAAATTTTATATGTGATGTTCTTTAGTTATTTTGTAAATGTTTTTACCGTTATGCTCAATGCAATCGGGGTACCAAACTTATCAGTCTTTGTGCGCACTATTTTGTCATGTTTAGGTGTGGCCTTTTTCTGTGTGGCGATTTCACTTTATCAAAGAGCCAATATAGTTATGCACCCTAACGATGATACGACGAATATCTTGCGATTCATGTATTTGAAAGGTAATTCAACAGCAGCCCAAATTATTGATTTTATTCCACCGATTATAATAATTATTATTGCCGGTTTAGCAATCCACAACGTATATTCAGTTAATATTGGAACAATTTTTTCATTTATCTTCAATGGAATTTTGATTGCGGCTTCAGATAAGTGGATCTGGCCTAGCTTAAAGCATAATTTTGCTACCAAGTTTGATTAAAATAATGATATTTGGTATATAAGTGAAATTTTCTCTAATTAGTTATATAATGATTACACAGGTAGAAAGGAAAACGCTTTCACAAAGTATGCCTGTGTGGTTTTAATAATTAATTAGGTGGTGCGTATTGATGAAATTGAATGACAATACCGAAGCAAAGAGAGTTCTATCGGAGCTGTATACCGATATTAATAATGCCAAGGACTTAGATAAAGAGGGATATACTAAGGACTTTGTCTTAAAAACATATAATTTATTAAATAAAAATTATTCTTTCCAATATTTATTTGGTAGATTACGTGATGATCGACAAGTTAAACATACCCTTAATCAACTTGAGGGTGGCGAAGAATATATGGAACAAATCAATCAATTTGCTCACAATGTTGGCTATGCAATTAATTAAAAATTGAATATTTTACCGAAACCTCAGCTTGCTGGGGTTTTATTTTGGCCTTTTTTAAATCTTTTGTTGTATTTGCAACAAAATGAGCGTACAATATTTTTTATTCGAAAGCGAGGCAATTATCATGGCTGATATTTTGAGATCGATTGGCGTAATAGCTCGTTCCTTAGATTCAATCAGTAACATTGAATTTAAACAATATAATTTGACCAAGGGACAATACATTTACTTGGCTAGAATTTATGAGCATCCCGGAATTATTCAAGAAAAGGTTGCAGAAATGATCAAAGTGGATCGAACTACGGCCGCAAGAGCAATTCAGAAGTTAGAAAATAATGGCTTCGTTACTAGAGAGCAGTCTGTTGACAATAAAAAAGAGAAGAAGCTTTTTGTAACGCAAAAGGGCAAAGATACTTATCCAATTTTGGCTCGTGAGGAGCATTATTCAAATGAAATTGCTTTGAAAGGATTGTCCGCCAGTGAGCGTAAACAGATTTTTCAATTATTGGAAACTGTTGAAAGTAATATTGCTGACAATTGGGAGTACGTCAAGAAAGGTAATAAGCGGATCTATTGATGATAACGATTAAAAGATGTACTTTAGACGACTTGGCCACTTTACAAAACGTCAGTATTGAAACCTTTACCGATACTTTTGCACAATCCAATACACCGCAAGATTTAGCGGACTATTTAGAGCAAGCTTACAATCTTTCTACCTTGCGAAAAGAGCTATTGAATCAACATTCGGAATTTTATTTTATTCTAGTTAATGGTCAAGTTGCGGGCTTTTTAAAGATAAATATTTTGGATGCACAAACGGAAAAGATGGCAGATTATTTTATCGAAATTCAAAGAATCTATGTCCGAACTAAGTTTAAACGACAGCATCTTGGAAGCCAATTGATGGATTTAGCTTTGAGGCGCGGGGTTGAATTACATAAACATCAAGCTTGGCTTGGTGTGTGGGAGAAAAACTTCACAGCTCAGAAATTTTACGAATCAAAAGGATTTAAACGTTTTGGTTCACATAGATTTTGTATGGGAGATTCAGTGCAGACTGACTATATTTTAACAAAGGATTTGAGGGAAAATGACACAAGTAATCGTAGATAAAAAATTTTGGGAGCTATTCCCAGAGGCACAAATAAGTACCTTGACCATTCATCAAATTGACAATCATGTCAACGAAAAGGATGATCCTTATTTTACCAAGCTGTTGAATGATGCAGCTCAAATTTCACAACAATATATAACCAATGAATCATTTAAAGATAATGAAGTGGTTGATGAATGGCGACAAGCCTTTCGTAAGTTCAAAACTAAGAAGGGTGTCCGTTGTTCAATTGAGGCGCTATTAAAAAGGGTCAGTCAAGGACGAGAATTTACACCAATTAACCCCTTAGTAGACATTTATAACAGTATTTCTTTGAAATATGGTGTGCCCTGTGGTGGTGAAAATATCAATGCTTTTGTGGGTGACTTACATTTAGGAGAGGCCAAAGGTGGCGAGAATTTTAAACCACTGGGTGCGACTGAAGATTCACCCGCATTACCAGGCGAGATAATTTATTATGATGAAGCTGGAGCTATCTGTCGTTGTTTGAACTGGCGGGAAGCTCAACGAACTATGTTAACAGAAGATACTACCGATTCAGTTTTGGTAATTGAAGCCATCAATCAAAAACAAGCTTTGCGTGCTAATGAAGCTGTTGTAGAATTGAAAAAACTGATTGCAGATTACTTTAAAGTTGACGGTAAGATTGAACATTTGAGTAAGGAACATCCCCAAACTGACAATTTGTAATCATAAAAAAGGCAAAATCAACTAGGATAAACTAGTGATTTTGCCTTTTTATCTATTAAAAATTAAACAGTTGTTAACGATCGATATCGATCAAGCCAAAAGTTAAAACAGTGATACCAATAACTAAGGCACAAATGAAGTAAAAGAAGATCGTCGTGGTATTAATACCGATTCCTAGAGAGAAACCAATCAGGTAAGGTCCGACCGCAGCTCCGATTCTTCCAATTGATTGCGTAAAGCCGATACCCATACCTCGTAATTCGATGGGATATTGAGTTGGCGTTAGTGCAATCATGATACCCCAAGCGCCTAGAGTGAAGAATGATAAGAGACATCCGCTGAATAGTACCATTGCTTCAGAATTGGCGTTTCCAAAGAGAAAGGCGCCAATAATAGTCCCAATCAAATAAATTGTCAGAACTTTTTTGCGACTGATTTTTCCCATTAAGTATGCAGCTAGAAAGTATCCTGGCAGTTGAGCAAATGTAGTGATCAAGGTGTAAGTGAAACTCAATGAGATCGATAAGTTACGTTTGATCAAAATACTAGGTAACCACAGAAAGAGACCATAATAAACGAACATGATAACGAACCAGAGAATACTCAAGCAAAGCGTCGTGCGACTAAATTTGGTCGACCAAATTTCTTTGAAAGCAAAATTCATTTTTAATTTATCATTTTTCACATTAGTTTCTGCTGGTAAGTGATGACGTAAAACCAGTGTGTAGAGAGCAGTTACTGATGTAATGATGACAGTAAATTTCCAACCGTATGCAGGCATCACCAGCGTTGCTAGTAGTGAAGCAAAGATCCAACCCACAGCCCAGAAGCTATCGACTAAAATTAACATCTTGGAACGTTGGTGTCCTGAAAATGAGTCAGCAATAATAACGGATGCTACTGGCAATTCGCCACCTAGACCGACCCCAGTTAAGAAGCGGATGAAGAGAAATTCATTAACATTATTAGTTAAAGCTAAAAATAAATTGCTGATCGAAAAGATCAATAAGGTCACCATCATGATATTTTTCTTTCCAAAACGATCAGCTAAGTAGCCGAAGAGAACTGCTCCGACCATCATTCCGATTGTTGTGATTGAGCCTACTAAACCGATCTGACTCGCAGTCAATCCCCAATCCTTTTTGATCAATGGCATTATAAATGATAATAAAGCAACGTCGGCGGCATCGAATAACCAGGCCGTTCCAATGACCATTAAAAGTTTTAGACCACCGCGTTTAGATGTTTCAATCTTTTGTGATTCCAAATTGCACCTCCAAGATTTATAGTGAAATATTACTATTTTTAGTAAAGGTAAAATTTACCTTTAATACTATAAAAAAAGACTACCACTAGTCTTTTTGATGGTCAAGTTATCATTTCAATTGATACAGTTTGGCTGGACGTCCACTTTTTCCGTGTTCCAAGCCGATTTCTTTAAAGAGGTGAGCGTGAGTTTTGCGGAAATTGGAATTATCAATTTGTTGAATATCTTCTTTTAGGAATGTGGCATAGACTTCACGAGCCTGTTTCAGAGTGAAACTAGTGCCTAAAATCAACAGGATAGTTGGTAAATAATCCAGTCGGTTAAGGATACGTTTGAAAGCTAAACGCAAGATCAACGCATGATCGCTGACAAGTTGAGCTTGACCTTGATACTGGTCGATGGTGTTATAAAAGTCTTCAACCGAAATTTTTGAACTAAGAGTCGTAAACTCTAAATCTTGGTATTTTAGTAAGTATTGTTCAGCTGAATAGCCAACTTCAAACCAGTTCACTTTTTCGGCTCCATAACCGGCTTTTAATTTAGGCATGGTTGGCAAATAAGTCATATACGTTAATGCAATTTCTCGATATTCTTCAGAGCGTTTGACATTGCTAAAAGTAGCTAATTGTTCTGTATAGAAATTGGGCAGATTAATTCCGATTTTTTCACGGATCAGTCGTAGTGAAGCTTGATCGGCACTTTCATCACTCCGTAAAGCAGTGATAGGTAAGCCCCAACGGCCAGTGTAATTGCCCAAAGAATTTTTAACTAACAGAATTAGTACTTTTTTGGTTTCATGATTGTAGCTCCAAATGATATTAGCAACGTTGATGAATAATTTATTTTGAAAATTCACTTCTGACATTTTTTAAATTCATCCTTTAACTATTTAATTATCTACTATTATAATTGACCTTTCGTCTAATTGGCTTCTTATGTTTGTAAATAATTCCTGAAAATTATATAACCTACCTAGAGATTGGTTGATCTCTAATTTTTAAACCAGATTAGTCTTGCATTTCTTCCCGATGGTCCCTGAGATAGACTACTGCAAGATAAGGGACTATAACATATCGATTTTTGATAGATATGAAGGGGAATATCTCATGAAAAAAATTTTAAAAAATAGTATGTTAATCGGTGCAGCTGTTTTAGGTGTTGCTTCGGTAGCTGGATCAAGCTATGTGGTCAAGGCGGCGGAAACACCTACCCAAACTAGTTTATCAAGTAGTGCTACAGCTAATTTGCAACCGGGTACAATTCAGTTGCTGACTGTACCTAACATTGATTTTGGCACCGTAAAATCTAGTGCTAATGATGTTACTTATGAGTCGTCGACCTTTAGTAGTGGTTTGGAAGTTGCTAACCCTGGTGAACCTACAGGTTGGAATGTTGTCGTTTCAAGTCCAGGATTTGCAATGGGGACACCAACTGATACACCAACTACTGCCGTCGGTCAAACTTTATTAGGAGCTAAACTTTCGATTAAAGATTCAGTTGAAAGTCCAGTGCATGCAGTAGATGCAGATAACGTTTCAGTTGCACCTGTCTTCACAAGTAGTATTCCAATCACAACTGCACCAGCTCCTGTACTAAATGCACCAACTGATACTGGTGTCGGTGCCTTTATGACAAGTTTCAACAACAGTGATGCTTCGTTGAGCGTGCCTGCTGGTAATATCGGTGGTTCATATTCAGCCATTCTGGATTGGACTTTATCTAATGCACCAGCTTAAAAAATGAATTAAGAGGGGTATATTTTTATATGCCTCTTTTTTTTATAGGAGGTAATCTTTTGAAGAAATATCTGATGGTTTTTCTAACCATAGTTGTTGGTGCATTTGTAGCAATCGTTTTTAATCAAGGTGAAGTTAAAGCAGCAGCTACAGCATCGCAAATCAATTATAGCATCTCACCAGAATTGCCTGATAATCAAGTAGCTCAAAATATTGGATATTACGACCTCAAAGTCGACCCGAATCAAAAGCAAACTATCAAATTTAAGATTAATAATTATGACACCACAGATCATACTTATATGGTGTCGGTGAATCGTGCCACAACTGATTTCAATGGCATTATTGATTATTCAGCACATGGAGTGACACCTGGCAATGACTTGAGTTACAACATTGAAGATTTAGTGACTTATCCGCATGAAGTCTCTGTCAGTGCCAAATCTTCCAAGGAAGTTTCAATTAATTTAAATGCACCAAAGGGAAATTTTGATGGAGTATTGCTTGGAGGCATCTTTGTTGAAGAGAATAACCAAGTCTCCCAAGCCAAAGCCACCAAGGGGATCTCATTAAGAAATCGTTATAGTTATGTATTGGGATTACAATTGCAGCAAAACACTGATCCAGTGCGCCCTGATTTGAAATTTGTCAGTGCTTATCAAAATGACGTTAATGGTCAAATTGCTGTCAATGCAGTGTTAGATAACGATGTACCAACTTTGGAAAGAAAAGTCTCAGTCGATGCTAGAGTTACACCTGCAAATAGTAAAAAAGTTGTTTTGAAACTGTCGAAAAAAAATATGACTTTTGCGCCCGATAGTAAATTCAGTCTTCCAATTGATGTTAATAATACAACTGGTCCAAATAAGAATAAACGTCTCCAGCCAGGAAAATATACAGTTTATGTCAAAGTTTTGGCTAATGATCGCAAGAATTCTTGGAATTTGAAACGTGATTTCACAATTACCGCTCGTCAGGCTAACAAGATCAATCATAAGACACCAAACCGCTCGATGGATGTTTGGATCATTCTTGGACTGATTTTGATCCTAGTTGCAATTGGAGTCATCGTCATTATCTACTACCGGAGAAGACGGAAAAATAAATAATTAATTGTTGAATTAAAAAAACTGCCCTCCGATTCAATTTCAGAATCAAAAGGCAGTTTTTTGTTGTCAGAAAACGTTTATCAGGACAGTTCCAGAGATTACTAAGATCAGTCCGGCAATAGCGGTCGGTGAAATTGATTCGTGGTAAAAAACGATCCCAGCAATAGTAACTAAGATCAATCCCACGCTGCCCCAAGTGGCATAGGTCAAACTCAAAGGTAGACGTTTCAAAACGTGCGATAGGATGAAGAGACAGATAAAATATGACGCCAAAGTCCCTAAGGTTGGTAAGAGGTTAGTGAAGCCATCTGTTTTTTTTAGAAGTGAAGTTCCCAAGACTTCAAAACCGATTGACACTAACAGTAGTAAGTAGTTCATAGGCTTTTCCTCGGTTAAAATTTTTTCTCCAATATCATACACGTTTTTTATTTAAAAGACACTAGTTATTTTGAAAATGACATCAGTTTGAAATCTTTTTGAAATGAACAAAGAAATTATATTTTTTTATTGAAGAAAATATTTGCGCTTATATCAAAAGACTAATTGACAGTTAGTTTAAATTCCCTTAATTTTAATGATATTTGAAATGGGGAATAGGGGGAGATTTAATGTTCGAAAATGATGGTGCAATTCTCAAGATTCAAGTTAAAATTGCACTACGGGAAAAGTTTTATTTTATCTACACTTTGATCTTGCCAACTTTTATGGCATTTATAAACAAGAACCAATATTTTCAAGATAATGAATCAATCTATATGTACTGGTCGTATATTATTGTCACGACCATCTTCAATGGCTTTTTAATTAATATTATCCGTTTACGAGAAGGCGGGTTCTTTAAAACCCTTTCATATATGATGAAATCAAAGCATTCAATTATATTAGCTAATTTATTGGTTCAGTGTATTGTAATTCAAATTGAGATCTTGTTATTTAATTTGATCGTGACATTTTTTATCACGCCGCTGTCAATTTTCACGCTAGTTCACGGATTCTTAGTCGCTTTTTTAGCCACCGTAATTTGTTCAGCAATGCTGTCGATTTTACTGGTTTTAAAGATGAAACAAATCTATTTCAACTGGTTGATCGGGTGTTTGTTTGTGATTGGGATCGGTGCTCTTGGATTGCATCCAGTAGGGGTCTGGCACTATTTTTTGAGTGCTTTTAATCCCTTTCAAACGATCTACGGAATATATCAAATTCCTAACGTTTCTAACTCTTATGGCTTCTTTATGTTAATAATTGCCAGCGTTTATTTAATAATAGGAGGAATGATTTTTAAACACGTTTCGATTAAAAGTCAGTTAAAGTAGTGAAAATAGCAGATTTTAGTTATTCAACCAAGGATAAGCTGATATTTGAAAAGGTTGATTTTAGGTTTGAAGATAATGAAATTAATTTTATTCTCGGTCCAAAACAATCAGGGAAGACATTGCTTTTGGATAAAATTGCTGAAACTAGTAGGGATGAAGCTTTTATTGGTTTTCCACGGGTCGAAGAAATTGCTTACTTATCAGAACAAAATGACTTTTTGGTTAGCTTGACGGTTGCAGAAATTTTAGAATTTACTAATCAACTGGGGACATTTGTGCCGTTATTGCTACCGGTTGAAATTGAGAAATTGTTGTCGCATAAGTTTAATGATTTAAGTCGCTGCCAAAGAAAACTCGTTTTGATATATTTAAATGTGATTTTAGACCGGGAGTTGTATTTATTTGATGCGCCAGAATTAGATTTAAATCTTGCCGATTCTAAAAATATTTTCAGTTGGTTTCGTAATTTAGCTAACAGGGATAAAACCGTGATTGTGACAACTAATCGATTAGATAATATATTAGATACCGATAACGTTAACTATTTGAAGAATTCTCAAGAGGTTTTGGTGGATAGTTATTTGAAAGTGAAGTCACGAATGGCATTTTAAGAGGAGATTAATAATCATTTTGATTAGGAGCCTGGTTAATCATCGTAGAAAATGGGTATCTATTGCGTTATAATAACTTTTAATGCAAGTCATAATTTGTTATAACAAATTTTACAATTTGTTGAACTTGCGATTCTTTGGAGGAAACTTATGAAAGAGACGCCTAAATACGTAGTTGTGGCGAATCGTTTAAGACAGCAAATTTTAGAAAAAGAGTATGATATTAACGAACAATTGCCACAAGAAAATGCAATTGCCTCATCGTTAAACGTCAGTCGAATCACGGTAAGAAAAGCATTGGATATCTTAGTTAAAGAAGGACTGATTTATCGAATACAGGGATCTGGTACCTTTGTTAAGGATAATCAGCCTGGTGAAGAAATTGGTAAAAAAAATTCTTTAGAAATTTTTGATTTCAATAAATATCAGGTGAAGTTATTGAATTTTGGCGTTAGTAAGCCGGATAAAAACGTAATGAATCAGATGAATATTAATCAGTTTGATTTAACCTATGAAATTGAGAGAACTATTATAAGTGGCAGCGAGACTATTGCTTTACAATATATTTATATGCCGGTAAAAATAATTCAGGGTATGCGAATGGATTCCTTGATGGGTTCGATTTATGAATTTATTGAGAAAGAGTTAGACTTAACGGTGGGGACTGCTATCAGAACAATATCATCCGAAATTTCAAATACTGAGATTTCTAAAATATTGTCTCTCAAACAACCAGAACCACTGCTTACAATTGAACAAAGGTCTTTTTTAGATAATGGACAAATATTTGAATATACATACACTTATATTAGATCGTCAAAGTATTCGTTGCATGAATCAATTTAATCAGCACATTGGCTTTTAAGCCGATGTGCTTTTTTTTGCAATTTTATAATTTGTTATAACAACTTATAAAATTGTATTGACTTTAAAAGTATATGCTTTTATACTGAAAGCGTTAACAAATAGGAAAGGGGTTAGTTAGAATGAAACAATTAAAGATTGCAATTTTCTGTAGTGGGGGTTTTTCAACTAGTTTAGTTGGATCCAAGATGCAAAAAGTTTATGACGCGGAAGGAAAAGACGTTAAAGTTGATGCTTATGACTTCGGAATGATGGATGAAGTTGGCGATGATGTTGACGTAATTCTTCTGGCACCACAAATTGGTTGGGCCTTTGACCAGACTCAAAAGGCCTATCCCAACACAAAAGTCATTCTTTTAACAATGCAACAATTTGGCAGTATGGATGGTCAAACAATTGTTGATGTATTAAAAGAGAAAGGGATAGATTAAGATGAGTAAATCGAATGGAAATGGGATGCAAAAATTCCAAGCAAATTTTACTCGTATTGCTGGTAAAATTGCTGCTAACAAATTATTACTTACATTGCGTGATTCATTTATCATTGTTGCTGCCACTTCAATGATTGCTGGTTTTGCCATTATGATTCAAAATGTTTTCGTCGATCCAACCAATGGTTTGATTTTTGGTAAACAAGGTCTGCAATTGGGAAAACTAATAAGCGGTTCTTGGGCTGCATGGCAATCTTCAGGCCTGTTTAACGGATTAACGACAACAGGTAATTTAATTGGATTAGTTTCAAATGGTTCATTAAATACTTTTGCGGTATTATTAGTTGTTATTTTTTCACATACATTTTCACGTAAATATTTCCCAAAAAGTAAGGAACATATGACTTCTGTTCTTTACGCATTAGGTGCCTTCTTTATCTGTATGCCTTGGAAGTTTCAATACACTCCAGATGGATCAAAAAAAGCAATTGATGTTTTAAACTACATGGATACAACATTCTTTGGTACTAAGGGAGTATTCGCAGCTTTGCTGATCAGTGGTTTCTCAGTTTGGATTTATAATAAGGTTCTTGAAAAGAATATTACAATCAAGATGCCAGATTCAGTTCCACCAGCAGTAGCTCGTAGTTTTGAATCATTAATTCCCGGCGTTATTACTATGGGTGTCTTTATTATTTTAACTGGTATTAGTACAACCTTTACCGGTGAAACAATGCCAGAATTACTTTTGACAGCTTTACAAAAACCAGCTTTAGCAATTTCTGGTACAGGACTTTTTGCCTTTGTATCACAGACAACTTGGAGCTTATTGCAATGGTTTGGTATTCATCCAACATCAATTTGGGGACCTATCTTTGGATTAACATGGAACATCAATGATACTCAAAATATGTTGGGTCAAGCACATCATATTTATTCAACACTATTTATGAATTTCTCAACTGTCGCTGCAGGTTCATGTTCAGTTTCACCAGTGTTAGCGTTGATTTTGTTCTCAAAGAGAGCAGCAGCTAAGAAAGTATCAAAAATTGCATTAATGCCAGCTATTTTTAATATTTCTGAACCAGTAACATTTGGTTTACCTATCATTCTAAATCCTTTGTATTTCATTCCTTGGTTGGTAGCACAACCTTTGGCCTTTTACATTGGACTATTCTTTACAAAGATTGGATTTATTGGACCTATCGTTAATAATGTTCCTTGGACTGTACCAACATTGATATCCGGATTATTGTATACAGGCTCAATTAATGGCTTGATCGTACAAGCAGTTATTGTAATCATAACTACAGCTATCTATTATCCATTTGTCAGAATGGACAACAAATTGAATCCTGATGTAGCTGTGAAAGATGCAGAAATGGAATCAGCTCACGAAGCATCTACAAATAATGTTGAACCTGCATAAAAAGGAGAAAAAAATGGACGAAAAACAGCTTAAAAGAGCGATGGAACTCATTTCTGTTGCTGGGACTGCCAAGTCAAAAGCTATCGAGGCAATGACCGCAGCAGAAGATGACAATATTAAAGAAGCAGATAATATTCTAAAAGAGGCTCGTGAAATTTTACATAAAGCCCATAATATTCAAACAAAATGGATGACTGATGAAATGAATGGTGAAAAAGTTGAAAAATCGATCATGTTGATTCATTCACAAGATCACTTCATGTCAGCGGACATAATGATGACAGTGGCTGAGAAAGTTATCAATTTACATAGAGAAATTAATAAACTTAAAGAAAGTACCACTTCTCATGCATAAACTGATTCTAAATGATATATACACTGACGGCATGGTTGTTCCTAGCAACAAGACATTTAATATCAGTGGAACAACTACTGAAAATGCTCAGGTTAAAGTGATGGTTGTTGGGCGGGTTATTTCAACTCAAGCCGATGCCACAGGAGCTTGGTTGGCTCAAATCCATCCGTTACCAAATAATATAGAAACTTCTATTGTTATTGAGAGCTGTGGTGAAACCGTTACTATTAATAAAGTAAAGACGGGTCTAGTTTTACTTTTAACCGGTCAGTCGAATATTGAATTCAAATTTAGAGATGATGGTGAATATTCAGATCAAGTAGATAAATTTGATCTTAAAAATGTCTCATTTTACAATGTTCCGCAACTGGAATATCAAGATAAAAAAATAACTTTACCTACTGATCTCAAAAAGAATGTCTGGCAAACCGCCAATAAACATAATATCTGGGAAATGTCTGATATTGGTTATTGGATGGTTAAACGTTTAAAAGAGCTTAAACCAGATATGGTTGTTGGAATAATTGACTGTTATAAGGGAGGAACTTCTGCATCGTCATGGGTGCCTGAAGAAGTACTGCAGAGTGATACCTCTTTATCAGAACATTATATAAAACCTTTTTTGGAAGCTACTGAAGGTAAAAGTCAGGTTGAATATGATCAAGAATTAGTTCATTACAATAAATTAGTAAAAAAACATAATGAAGATTTGGATAAATTCTTAAAGGAAAACCCAACTGTATCGCTCAGTGATGCAAAGGATAAAGTCGGTCATACTCCATGGCCACCACCAATGACACCAACATCGTATCTTCGCCCCAATGGTCTTTTCCATACGATGATTGAAAAAGTTAAGGATTACTCAGTTAATAAAGTTATCTGGTATCAAGGTGAAAATGACGCCGAAAATGCAGATGTTTATGAAAAGCTATTAACTGGATTGGTTTTAAGTTGGAGAAAGTTATTTCGTGAGTCAACGTTGCCTTTTTATATTATTCAATTACCTGGATATGCAGATGAGCCACATAACGCTTGGGCAAAAATCCGTCAAAAGCAAATGCAAGTCACTCAGAATCTGAACGACGTCCATTTAATCTCGATTGCTGATACTGGTGAAGAACACAATATTCATCCGGCACACAAGCGTATCGCTGGCACAAGAATCGGCTTAATAGTTTCAGATGTCAGGTATAATGGAACTCCAGCTGTTTATCGTTATGAAGTTATGAACAATAACTTGATTCTTTTTGTAGATAAAGTAAGCGCTTTAATCAATCGTGGTAAAATTAAAATGATGGTACAGATTGATAATCAATGGAGAATAAGGAGCGCAAAATTATACGGTTCTTTGATTGTTGTCAATAATATTTCAGGAGCGGATAAGATACGTTATGCATATGAAAACTATCCTGAATGTACAATTTTTAATGAAATCGGTGCTCCTTTAGCGCCATTTGAAATGGGGATAAAAAATGATGAGTAATATTGGATTGGTTGATATTGGTGGCACTTCAATTAAATTTGCAGCTATGGTGGATGATAAGTTAGAGAAATTTGATTCAATCGTTACACCAAAGAATCTTGAAAATTTTTATACTTTATTGACCGATAAAGTAGCAATGATGAAAGATAAATATCAAATTGAAGGTGTTGGTATTAGTTCTCCAGGTGCTGTCAATAAGAAAACAGGTGTTGTGGAAGGAGCTTCAGCAATTCCATATATTCATAATTTTCCTATTCAACAAGAATTGGAGAAACGCTTTAACCTACCCGTCAGCATGGAAAATGATGCTAATTGTGCCGCACTAGCTGAACTTGATTCTGGGGCTGGCAGGGATGTCGATAGCTTATTGTTCTTAATCATTGGAACAGGCGTTGGTGGTTCAGTTATTATTAACCATCAGATTTGGCACGGTGCTCATTTATTTGGTGGGGAATTTGGTTTTACACTGGTAAATGATCAAGAAACCTTGAGTAATTTGGGAACTTCAGTGGGAGTTGCCGAAAGATATAACCACGGTTCAGTACCACAAACTGATTTTTCAGGAAAAGAAGTCTTTGAATTAGCTGATAATGGTGATAAAAGGGCTCAAAAAGAAGTACAAACTATGTATTATTCTTTAGCTAAAGGAATTTATAATCTTCAATATAGTTTTGATCCTGAATTGATTGTTTTAGGTGGTGCGGTTTCTAACAATAAAAATTTAATTCCAAATATAAATCTGAATATTGAAAAGATTCGTCAAGTTGTGAAAATAGCTTCGATTAAACCGCAAGTAGTTGCTTGTCATTATACAGATGAGGCCAATTTGCGTGGAGCAGCAGTTGATTTTTACCAAACATATTCAAAGGAGAAAAAAAGTAATGTTGAAATTTCCTAAGGGATTCAATTGGGGTGCTGCGACCTCTGGACCTCAATCTGAAGGGAACTTTCACAAGCCTAATCAAAATGTTTTTGATTATTGGTTTGAAGAAAGTCCAGATGATTTTTACGATGGTGTCGGTCCCGATACGGCTTCTAATTTTTATAATGATTATCGAACGGATATACCTTTGATGGCACAAGCCGGAATCAAAGCTTTGAGAACCTCAATTCAGTGGACGCGATTAATCAAAAATCTTGATACTGGCGAGGTTGATCCTGAAGGGGTTAATTTTTACAATAATGTAATAGATTGCTTGTTAAAGAACGGGATTGAACCTTACATAAATTTATTCCATTTCGATTTGCCAGTGAAGCTATACGAAGAGTATGGTGGTTGGGAATCTAAACATGTAACCGATCTTTATGCTGATTATGCCAATAAATGTTTTGAGTTATTTGGAGACCGTGTTAAGCATTGGTCGACTTTCAATGAACCAAAAGTTATTCTGGATGGAGAGTATTTATATCAATTTCATTATCCTTTAAAGGTTGATGGTCCTGCAGCAGTTCAAGTTGCCTATAATTTGAATTTGGCCTCTGCAAAAGCGATTAAGAAATTTAAAGTATGGAAAAAAGAAAATGATTCTGATGCAGAGATTGGAATTATTTTGAATTTGACACCAGCCTATCCCGCTACAAATAGTGTAGAGGATTTGAAAGCAGCGAAGTTTGCGACAATGTGGGATGATAATTTATTTTTAGACCCAGCAGTATTAGGTCATTTTCCAGAAGATTTAGTAAAAATTCTTAAAGAGGCAGGCGTATTGTGGAACAGTACACCTGAGGAGTTAGAAATAATCAAGGAAAATACTATCGATGTTTTAGGAGTAAACTTCTATCATCCTGAAAGGGTACAACAACCTAGTGTTTCGCCTAAGAGCTTGCAAAATTGGATGCCGGATATTTATTTCGATAATTATGAAATGAAAGGTCGAGTGATGAATGTAGATAAAGGTTGGGAAATTTATCCTCAGACACTTTATGACATTGCTATTAATATCCGTGATAATTATCATAATATTCCTTGGTTCGTTTCAGAAAATGGTATGGGAGTTTCACACGAAGAACGATTTATTGAAAACGGAATTGTTCAAGACGATTATCGTATCAAGTTTATGCAAGATCATTTAGTTCAACTACACAAAGGAATAGAGGCAGGTTCTAACTGCAATGGTTACTTTGTTTGGACAGCGATAGATTGTTGGTCTTGGAAAAATGCTTATCGTAATCGGTATGGTCTGATTCGTGACGAGATTCATACTCAACAAAAGACCTTGAAAAAATCGGGTCATTGGTATTCTGAATTGAGTCATAATAATGGATTTTCAATTGAAAAAGATTGAGTAAAAAAACAAATAGGGATGACGACTTGAGTTTAAGTCGTCATCCCTATTTGTTTTTAAGTTTTTTTTGATTAATCACTAACAACAATCATTGACTTGATAACCTTGCGGTCAGTCATTTCTTGATAAGCATCATTGATCTGATCGAGAGTAAAGCTCTTCGTAAAGACCAAGCCAAGGTTTATTTCACCATCTAAAACAGCCTTAAGTAGGACAGATTTGTCGTAAGTCGTGACTGATGCAGGGCCACCGCCGAGGATGATATTTTGACCGAATGATTTAGAAACATCCATCTTGCCAGTGTGTGGTAAACCAACACGTCCGACAATTGAACCAGGGCGGCCAACTGCCATAGCAGTTTCTGTGGAAAGTTCGGTTCCAACACATTCGAGCACGGCATCGGCACCTTCATTATTGGTTAAATCTAAAATCTGGCTAACACCTTCGTCACCACGTTTTGCTACGTTATCGGTTGCACCGAATTTTTTTGCTAGGGCTTCACGGTCAGGGTGACGACTGGTGGAAATGATCTTTGTGGCACCCATCATTTTTGCAGCAATAATTCCACATTGACCAACGGCTCCATCACCCATGACTACGACAGTATCGCCAGGTTTAATTTGGGCCACACGAGCAGCATGATAACCCGTTGCCATTACATCGGCTAAAGTTAAAAGTGATTTGAGCATGCCCTCACTGTAGTCGCTTGGTTGACCAGGTACTTTGACTAGTGCCCATTGACCATGTTGGAAGCGAATATATTCAGCTTGGTTACCGTTACTAAAATTATCGCTGTGAGATTGACAATCACCGTCGAACCCTGCCCGACAAGCCTTGCAGTATCCGCATCCATGCGTGAATGGAGCGATGACGAAATCGCCAGCTTTAACGGTTGTAATTTCAGAACCAACAGCTTCGACGATTCCGATCGCCTCGTGACCAGAATTCTCAGAATTTTCTGCTTTGTCCTCAAGTCCACGGTAAGCCCACAGATCTGAACCGCATACGCAAGCCCGAATGACTTTAATAATTACATCGTCTGGTGCCTGAATGGTTGGTTTTTCAACATTTTCAAGTTTGATTTGTCCAGCTTTTTCGAAAATAGCTTTTTTCATGCTGATATCTCTCCTCAATTCTTTACTTATTAAATTGAGTATAAACTTTATTAAAATAAAAGTACTGATTTATCAGTTAAAATTAATTGTTAGTTTGCCTAACTGTTCGATGGAACTGATTAAAGTATCTCCTGGTTGAATAAATTCTTGGGGATCACGCCCAGCGCCGACACCGCCAGGAGTTCCAGTAAAGATTAAATCACCAGGATAGAGTTTTGTAATACTTGAAAGATAGCTGACTAAGGCACTCGGATCAAAGATTAAATTAGCAAGCTGACTGTGTTGCTTTTCAACACCATTGAGGGTAGTCGTGATATCCAACTTACCTAGATTATCAATTTCATCTGTGGTTGTGAGCCATGGACCAATTGGAGAAAAATTTTCATATGATTTGGCCAATGAAAATTGGGGCTGGTCATTTGCAAATTGAAGTTGCCGATCGGAGAGATCTTGGCCGACCATGAATCCGCCAATATGAGCCAAGGCTTTGTCTTTGTCGATATTACGACCCCCTTGACCGATCACGATGACTAGTTCAGTTTCCCAATCAGTTTTGGGGCTGGGGATATGAACTGTCGGATTCGGTCCTGTCAGTGAACTGACAAATTTGGTGAAAATATTTGGGACTTGGGGAGCTTTGGTTTTCAGTTCGTTAAGATGATCACGATAATTGAAGCCAACTGCAAAGACTTGTTTGGGATTGGTGATTGGAGCAGACAAGTCCAAAGGATCAGGTAGTGTTTGCTTTGAACCTAGAGATAGTTTTTCCTGCAGATGGGGCAGTAAAGTTTGAATATCTGGGTAATCGTTGATTTGTTGAAGACTATCTTTAGTGACTAGGACGGGTTGTTGATGATACATCGCAAGTTTCATTTTTGAATTCTTCTTTCACTTGATAATAGTTTTATTTTAATACAAATTGGTTGATAGAGTTAGCTTAGTACCTTTAATTGCTATTTGACAATTAATCAAATTAAAATTAATATAATGTTTTATATTAAAGGGGGGATGAAGGTGAACAATAGTTTAAGTATTGATACAGCAATTAAAGATACTTTGCCAACGGTTTTTGGTTATATAGGAATTGGAATTTCTTTTGGAATTGTCGCCGCTTCTGCAGGGATGAGTGTTTTGATGGCTACTCTGATGTCATTGATCGTTTATGCTGGGTCAGCACAATTTATTTTGGTGAGTCTCTTAGCTATTGGCACACCAATGATTTCAATTGTCTTGTCAGTTTTTTTAGTCAACTCCCGGATGATTTTAATGAGTATGACCACAGCCAATTTTTTTAAAAAGAATTCACTGGTGGAAAATATCTTGATTGGTAGTTTGATCACCGACGAAAGTTTTGCACTGAGTATGAACAAGTTGAATTTTACCGATGGAAAATTGAATTTCAAATGGTTCAATACGGTAAACCTGTTGGCCTATCTGGTTTGGGCTGCGTCAACGATGGTGGGGGCAATGTTAGGCAAAGTTATTAGTAATCCTCAAGCTTTAGGATTGGATTTTGCCTTGGTGGCAATGTTTATTGGATTGTTGTATTTACAAATAATCAACGATAAGTCCATCTCTTTAAAAGTCCAATTACTTGTGGTTTTGATAATGTTGCCGTTAGTTTATTTTGGCCTGATTTTTATTTCGAGTGATTTATTGATTCTAGTTGTAACCTTGATTGGTTGTGCGTTAGGGGTGATTTTAAAACATGTCATCAATTAAATTTGTCCTAACAACGATTATATTTTGTGGGGTAGTCACTTGGTTATCAAGAACGTTGCCTTTTCTATTCTTGAAAAAGTTTAATTTGTCAGCAAAAGTTGTCGAATTTCTAGGCTTTGTAACGATTACGATTATGGCAGCTCTGTGGTTTGAGAATCTATTCCAGCAACATTTAGGTCAATTGCCAACAATCAATTATGCGAATCTGTTTGCTTCTCTGCCAACTGTTTTAACAGCGATACTGACAAAGAAGTTACTTTTGATTGTGGTAGTTGGAATCATTTCCTTAGCTTTAGTACGTTTAGCTATTTAAATTATTTGCGTGGAGAAAACACCTTCTGGGGAAGACTCGGAGAGGTTTTATTCCACGTTTTTTTTGTTCTGGAATATAATGGCTTTAATTGAAGAGTTATGGAGGCAATTTATGAAAGCAATTGTTGTAAAAAAAGCTGGTGGGCCTGAAGTATTGGAATATCAGGATGTCCCAACGCCTAAAGTTAAACCGGGCTGGTCATTGGTTTTAGTAAAAGGTTTTGGAATCAATCATTCTGAGATTTTTACCCGGCAAGGGGATTCACCTAGTGTTAAGTTTCCACGAATCTTAGGTATTGAATGTGTTGGGGTCGTGGAAGAAAGCACTACCGATAAGTTAACCAAAGGTCAAAAAGTAATCTCCATTATGGGTGAAATGGGACGAGCCTTTGATGGTTCTTATGCGGAATATGTCCTATTGCCTAATGAGCAAATCTATCCGGTGACAACTGATTTAGCTTGGCCTGATTTAGCTGCCGTACCAGAAACTTATTACACGGCTTTTGGTTCCTTAAAGAATCTTCACTTACAACAAACTGATCAAGTTTTGATTCGTTCAGGTGCTAGTGTGGTAGGGATTGCGGCTTTGCGTCTAATCAAAGCTAAGTATCCAGAGATAAAGGTGACTGGTTCGGTTCGTAATCCGGATAAAAAAGCTGTTTTATTAGAAAATGGCTATGATCAAGCTGTTGAAGATCGAGATAATCATTTGATGACTGCTGAGAAATTCGATAAAGTCTTAGAATTAGTTGGGGCAACGACTTTAAAAGATACCTTTAATCATGTCACATCAGGAGCAATTGTTTGTCAGACTGGGGAGCTTGGCGGTAAATGGTTCTTGGAAGATTTTGACCCGATTGCTGTGATTCATCAAGGAGCATATTTAACCACGATGTCATCTGGAGAAGTTACTAGTGAAAAACTCAATGAAATGTTAGATTATGTGACGAAGTATCATGTGAACGTGAAACCAACCAAGGTCTTTGAACTAGATCAAGTTAAAATGGCACATGAATATTTGGAAAGTGGACATAATTTAGGTAAAGTTGTTGTCGTAAATGATAAATAATTTTAAACGGTCTCGATAATGAGGCTGTTTTTTTGATTTAAGTGCAGTATTATATAGTGATGTTATTTCAGGGGGAACTGCTGATGGAAAAATTTGCACTTTTAATCGTCTTATTTGCGGCTTTAGCGACACCATTAATCACCGCTAAATTTCATTTAACGAGAATGCCGACGGCAATTTCGGAAATTATTATGGGTATCATCATTGGTAAAACTGGGTTAAATATCGTGCACATGGGTACTAGTGTTCAGTACATCGCCAATTTGGGCGTGATCATGTTGATTTTTTTGGGTGGAATGGAGATCGACTTTTCATTATTCAATCCTCAAAAGGATCCGACAGTTTACTCACCATTAAAGCCTTCAATCTGGGGATTTTTGGCGATCTTTGTGATGTCAATAATTCTTAGTTTGATTTTGTATATTACGGGTATTTTTACGCAATTGATTTTAGCAGTGATCTTATTGAGTACGATCGCAATGGGTGTGATTATCTCGTTGTTAAAAGAAGTCGATCTAGTCAAAACAAATTACGGACAAACGATCTTGTTAACATCTGCCTTAGGTGAATTTATTCCCTTAATGGCGCTGACAGTCTATTCTGCAGTTCAGCAAGGTCATTTCTTGTCCGTCTTAGGCTTACCTGCAATCTTTATCATTGCGATTATTCTCTTATACCGATTCAATCGAGTCTATATATTCTTTGATAAGATCGATAAAGCTACGACTCAGCTAGATATTCGGTTAGCCTTTTTCTTGATTTTCACATTAGTGACATTTGCGGAACAAATCGGCGCTGAAAGTATCCTTGGTGCTTTCTTAGCGGGTGCAGTGATGAAATTGTTGAAGCCAAAAGCTGATACTCAAGAAAAGCTTAGCTCAATGGGATATGGGTTCTTTATTCCGGTCTTTTTCATCACTACGGGAGTTAAATTGAATCTGCGACAGTTAGTAACTAATCAAGACGCTCTAATGTTGATCCCAATTTTCTTGATTGCCTTTGTCTTGTCGAAGTCATTAGTTTACTTTGCCTTTAAAAAACAGTTTGGGAATCACTATGCTTTGGCGGCAACAATTTTGACCTCGACCACAATTACCTTAGTATTGCCAATCTTGGAAGTTGGTCGTAATTTAAAATTAATCAATTCAGCTCAGTCCAGTGCAATCACCTTAGCAGCTATTATTACGTGTTTAGTCTGCCCAATTATTTTTAATAGAATTATTCATCAAAAGGTTGAGATTACTAAATAATTTTTTATGTTCATCGAGTATAAATCCCAGCTTATTTTGGAAAAGTAGATTAAACTGAACTTGTTAATAAAACAAGTCAAAGGTGGAATGTGCAATGAATAAGAAATATGAAGCAAGTACAGCCGAGAACCATATTGATATTGTTAATTTGGCTAGTTTGGAAGCTCGAGTCAGAGACCATATGAGCAATGAGAAGGGTGCTTTTGGCTACATTCGTGGTGGAGCTGAAGATGAATGGACGATGAGTGAAAACACCGCTGCGTTCAACGACAAACAAATTATGCCTCGAGTTTTGCAAGAAATCGATCACGCAGATTTAACTACTAAGATTTGGGACATTGATTTGAAGACACCGATCATTGAAGCTCCGTCAGCCGCTCAAGGTTTGGCTCATGTTAAAGGTGAAACCGATACTGCCAAAGGTGTTGCCGCTGCGGGATCAATCTTTTCTATCAGTACTTATGCCAGCACTAAAGTTGAAGATGCCGCTGCCGCTGCTCCAGATGCTCCCCAATTTTTCCAATTATATATGAGTAAAGATGACAAATTTAATCAATTCTTACTTGATAAAGCAGTCAAGGCCGGTGCTAAGGCTATCGTTTTGACAGTTGACTCAACTCTAGGTGGATATCGTGAAGCTGACGTCGTAAATAAATTCCAATTCCCACTACCAATGCCTAATTTGGAAGGATACTCAGCCGGTGATGGTGAAGGAAAGGGAATTTCCGAAATATATGCTTCGGCTAAACAAGCAATCGCACCAACTGATATTCAAAAAATCAAAGATATGTCGGGTCTACCAGTGATCGTTAAAGGAATTCAATCTCCAGATGACGCTGAATTAGCACTTGATTTTGGAGCTGATGGTATTTGGGTTTCCAATCACGGCGGTCGTCAATTAGACGGTGGTCCTGCTTCATTTGAAGTTTTGCCATATATCGCTGAAGTTGTTGACAAACGAGTCCCAGTTATCTTCGATAGTGGAGTTCGTCGGGGTGAACATGTTTTCAAAGCTTTGGCAAGTGGTGCTGATTTAGTAGCACTCGGACGTCCAATTATTTATGGTTTGAATCTTGGTGGAGCTCAAGGTGTTACTGATGTAATTGAACATCTGAACAAAGAACTTTCAATTACTATGCAATTAGCAGGCACAAAGACTATTAACGATGTTAAGAATACTGAATTACTAGACTAAGTTAAAAAAATTTAATAGTGGACTCAAAGAGTCTCGGAAAATCCGAGGCTTTTTATATTGCCAAAAAAACAAAAATTGACTGGTTTCTGTGAAAAAATTTAATTTTTTTAGAGACATTTGAGAAATTTGTTGAGTTAAAGTGAGCTCTAAGGTGTAAAGTAAAGAACAAAGTTTATAAAGGTGGTGAAATAAATATGGGGATTTTTTCTCGATTAAGTTGGTTTTTTAAACACCAATGGAAGCAGTATTTACTTGGTGTAATTGCCTTAATTCTTGTGGCAATTTGTAATGTTATTCCACCACGGATCATCGGGGATATTGTCGATGCTGTCAGCAAGAAGAATATGACGCAACGTTTCCTAATAATTAATCTAGTAATTCTAATAGTTACGGGGATCGGTCAATATTTATTGCGTTTTGTCTGGCGAAAAATGATCTTCGGCAGTTCTTATGTTTTGGAGCGGGATTTGCGGAGCCGGTTATTTCGGCATTTTATGCGGATGGATACAACTTTCTACCAGAAGTGGCGAACCGGGGATTTGATGGCGCATGCGACTAACGATATTGATGCGGTCAGAGATGTTGCCGGACCGGGTATTTTAACTTTAGCCGATTCTTTGATAACGGGTTCTTCAATGATTTTAGCGATGGGATTATTGATCGACTGGCAATTGACCGGATTAGCAGTTTTGCCCATGTTATTATTAGCTGTCATGGCAAATGTTTTAGGGAAGAAGGTTCATTTTGCTTTTAAAAATTCCCAAGCTGCTTTTTCCAGTATCAATAATAAGACTCAAGAGAGTGTAGTCGGAATCAAGGTTCTCAAAGCTTTAGGTCAGGAAAAAGAGGACGAGGCGGACTTTGATAAATATGTTGACCAGAATATCAAAGCTAATAAACGTTCTTATCGGTTGGATTCGCTGTTTGATCCACTAACGACCGTTATTATGGGGTTGTCTTATGTTATCACCATCATCTTTGGTGGCTTGGCAGTGTTACATTCCCGAATTACGATTGGTCAATTAGTTTCATTTATTACTTATATGGCCGAATTGATGTGGCCAATGTATGCGGTCGGAAGTTTGTTTAATTTATTGGAGCGAGGTTCTGCTAGTTATGACCGAATCAATGAATTATTACAAGAGAAGTCATCTTTGGTTCAACCCAAAGATGCTCTGACGACTGTACCCAATGCGACTTTAAATTTTGACATCAATACTTTTCACTATCCAGATGATCAGGCAGTTGCTTTAAGTAATGTCGACTTTGACTTAGCACCAGGACAGACTTTAGGAATTGTTGGACCAACTGGTGGTGGTAAATCGACCATTATTAGTTTGTTAATGCGTGATTTTGATCATTACGACGGAAAAATCGAAGTCGGACAGATCGATATTCGCAAATATAACTTGGAAAGTTATTTGGCCACAATTGGGTATGTTCCTCAGACTAATTTTTTGTTCTCGACCACGGTGCGTGATAATGTGAGATTCGCCAATATCAGCGCAACTCAAGAACAAGTTGAAGCGGCGAGTCATATTGCTGACCTGGATGGAGATATTGCCCGTATGCCAGAAGGTTACGATACTCAAGTTGGTGAATTAGGGGTTTCTTTGTCAGGCGGCCAAAAACAACGCTTAGATATTGCCAGAGCTATTTTGAGTGATCCTAAGATGTTGATTTTGGATGATTCTTTGTCAGCGGTTGATGCCAAGACTGAACGCAATATTGAAGCGCGATTACAAAAAAATCGCCAAACAGGTACGACAATTATTGCTGCCAGTCGTTTAAGTTCAGTTGAAAATGCTGACAAAATTTTAGTAATTGGAAACGGAACTATCCTCCAACAAGGTAATCATCGAGAACTATTGGAACAAGCCGGTTGGTATGCCGATACTTATAATCTTCAAGCTCACCGAGCTCAAATTGAGGGGAGGCTAAATCATGAATGATCCGAATAAAAAAAATCCAAACGAGATGCCTACTTTAACTAAGCAAGATCAACGACAAGTTTTAAAACGCCTCTTTAAATTTGCTTGGTTATTTAAGCGTCAGTTTGGAATTGCTATTATTTTTGCCTTGCTGTTGAGCGTGATCAATGTTTTGTTACCAAGAATGTTGCAATACTATATGGATAATTACTTATCGAAACAGAGTACTGGTCTGCAGATAATCATTGGCTTTGCAACTGTTTATGCGATTGGTATTATCATCAAAGCAATTGTTCAATTTATCCAAGAATTTGCCTTTGCTATGGGAGCTGAACGAACTCTCGAAAAAATTCGAAGCAGATTATTTCATAAATTACATACATTAGGTTTAAATTACTTCGATACGACGCCCGCAGGTTCAATCGTATCCCGAGTTACCAATGACACAAAGACGCTTTACGATTTTTGGATGTTATTTTTAACCTTGGTCTTGGCCTTCTTTGCGATGATTTCAGCCTTTATCGCAATGTGGACAGTTAAACCAATTTTGGCACTGGCGACAGCCTTTTTTGTGATTATTTGGTATAGCTTGATCATGTTATATCAAAAGTTGAGTTTCACCATTTATCAACATTTACGGGAGTACTTGAGTCAGATCAATACTAAGTTGAACGAATCATTGATGGGGATCAACATTATTCAACAATTTGGTCAACAACAGCGAATGATTGCCGAATTTGAAGATCGTAACGGAGCTTATTTTCAAATGAGAAATAAGATGATCAATGTCAATTCATTGTTACTCTATCCTACGATCAGCTTGATGTTTGTTTTGGCCGAAGTAATTTCTCTTGGCGGTTTTGGCTGGCAAAGTATGCATCTGGTCGTCCAAGCTGGTGTGATCTATGCTTTTATATCTTACCAAGAGAACTTCTTCAATCCTTTGGCCGATGTGATGAATTACATGTCCTTTTACCAAGATGGTCTCGTGGCCGGATATCGAATCATGAAGCTATTTGATAATCCAACTGCTGCTCCAGCGCAAAATGAGTCCAGTCAGTTGAAGATCACAGCTGGTAAAATTGAATTTCGCCACGTGACCTTTAGTTATGTCCCTGGTAAGCCAGTTTTAAAGGATATTAATTTTACCGTTCAACCAGGGCAGACAGTAGCTTTTGTAGGACACACCGGAAGTGGAAAGAGTTCCATTATCAATTTGATGCTGCGATTCTACGAGTTTGGTGAAGGTCAGATTTTGATCGACGGTCATGATATTCGAGACTATTCAACACAAGAATTGCGGCAGAATTTGGGCTTAGTGATTCAAGAACCATATTTATTTTACGGTGATATTGCAAAGAATATTCGGATGTTTGATGAGAAAATTACGGAACAACAAGTTGAGCAGGCAGGAAAGTTTGTCGACGCTGATGATTTTATTCAAAAACTTCCCAATAAATATCATGCTAAAGTAAGTGAAAGAGGAGCTAGTTTTTCAACCGGTCAAAGACAATTGATATCCTTTGCCCGCACCATCGTCAGAAATCCCAAAGTATTGATTCTTGATGAGGCGACGGCTAATATCGATCCTCAGACGGAACAGAGTATTACTCAAGGGCTTGCTAAAATGCGTGACGACCGGACTACAATTGCAGTGGCTCACCGTTTATCAACCGTTCAGGATGCTGATCAGATTTTAGTCTTGAATCAAGGCAAGATCATCGAACGAGGTACGCATGAAGAATTGTTGGCAAAAGGTGGTCACTATGCACAATTGTATGAATTACAAAACGATGATTTAAATTAATTATAAGTAAAAAGCATGATTAACTATTTAAGATGAGTATTTAACATATTTCTTTTTAAACCTTAAACTAAAATCATAAATCAATAATTGGAAGTACTTAGATGAGAAAACAAATTTCAGAAGGCTTTTTTGATGGTGAACGTCCACTATTCAAAATTCAAGCTACAGATATTAAAGATACAACCTTTGGTGAAGGTGAATCACCATTGAAAGAAGTTTCAGATTTAACCCTAGATAATGTAGTATTCAAGTGGAAATATCCACTCTGGTATGCCAAAGACATCAAAGTTTCCAACAGTATTTTTGAAACTATGTCCCGTTCTGGTATTTGGTATACACATAATATTGAAATCAATAATTCGGCTTTGCAGGCTCCTAAGTTGTTCCGGAGAGCAACTGATATTCGGCTCAAAAATGTTCATTTTGCTGATGCTGAAGAGACTTTGTGGACGTGTAGCGATATTGATCTGCGAGATGTTCAAGTTAATGGAGATTACTTTGGTAAAGATAGTGACAATATCTATGCCGAGAATCTTAATGTAGTAGGTAACTATGTTTTTGACGGTGCGAAGAATATTGAAATTCATAATTCAACTTTTGTCTCTAAAGATGCCTTTTGGAATTGTGAAAATGTCACGATTTATGATTCCAAGATCAGTGGTGAATATTTAGCTTGGAACACCAAGAATATTACGTTGATCAATTGTACAATTGAAAGTGATCAAGGACTCTGTTATATCGATGGTCTAAAGATGGTCAATTGTAAAGTCTTGAGAACCGATTTGGCATTTGAATACTGTTCAAATATAAGGGCTGAAATTACTACCGGTCTGATGAGTATCAAGAATCCAATCAGCGGTTTGATCAAAGTGAAATCAGTCGATGAGATTATTTTTGATGATCCTAAGATCGATCCAAAAGCAACCGATATTCAAGTTCAAGAAAAAAGTTCTTCACGAGGTGTTTAGATGGAATATGACTTTGAAACTCTAAATCGTGTCCGTGGCGGCAACTCTTCTAAGTGGGATGTTGGCACTAATGAATTACCAATGACTACCGCCGATATGGATTTTCCCACAGCCCCTGAAATCATCGCGGCCATGCAAGAAAAAGTTAAAATGGGCTTATTTGGTTACGAGGAGATTCCAAATGAATATTTCCAGGCAGTAGATAACTGGTATCAGACAGAACATCATGTCAAGCCAGAAACTGACTGGATGCTCTTTGCGACCGGTGTTGTACCAGCTATCTCTTCGGCAGTAAGACGACTGACTTCATTAGGCGACAATGTCTTAGTTCAAGCTCCGGTGTATAATATCTTTTACAATTCGATCGTAAATAATGGGCGTCATATCGTTTCAAACGACTTAGTCTACGACCAAAAGAGCCTGACTTATCAGATTGACTTTGCTGATTTGGAAGAAAAGTTAAGTGATCCTTTGACTAATATGATGATTCTTTGCAATCCCCATAATCCAATCGGTAAAATCTGGAGTATTGAAGAATTGACCAAAATTGCTAAATTGTGTCAGCAATACCAAGTTAAATTATTTAGCGATGAGATCCATGGCGATTTAACTTTAACTTCTAAGGATTATCAGCCACTCTTTGGACTTGAGACTAAGTATTTGGATAATGTGGTAGTGGCCGTTTCACCAAGCAAAACGTTCAACGTAGCGGCGTTACATGCAGCAACTTTGATTGTTCCAAATGCCAACTTGCGAGCCCAAGTTAACCGGGGGTTGAATAGTGAAGAATTGGCTGAACCCAATCTTCTAGCTGTTCCCGGAACGATTGCTGCTTACAATGAAGGACATGCCTGGTTAAAAGCTTTGAAAAAACAATTACGGAGTAATCGGCAATTAGTAACTGATTTTGTAGAACAGAAGCTTCCTGAAATTAGATTAGTTCCCAGTGAAGCCACTTACTTGTTATGGTTTGATGTGGGACAGCTCACGCAAGATTCACAAGCTTTGAGTGACTTTATTCGTCAAGACAGCGGTTTGATCGTTAATCCCGGTTCAGTTTATCGTGGCGATGGTCAACACTTTATCCGCATGAATATTGCCAGTCCACAGGTTATGATTCAAGATGGTTTAACGCGGCTGCAAAAATCAATTCAAGATTATCAAAAATAATAAGATTTTAGACTATAATAATAACTGAAAATAGTTTCTTAAAGCAGGTGAATTTATGAATGCTGCAACGTCAGTTATTACTAAACCAAAAGTCCAGCCCCAATTACAAACGACTGGACATAAGAAGCATGTCGGTATTTTGGCTGGACCGTTCAATCCGATTCACAATGGTCATTTGATGATTGCTGAACAAGTTTATGAACAATTGGATTTGGATAAGATTTTATTTATTCCCGATAAAGTACCGCCACATCAAGGAATCAGTCGTTATATTCCCAAAGTTAGTGTCGATGATCGAATCAACATGGTAAAATTTGGAATCAGAGACAATCCTCACTTTGAGCTAGATATGACCGATATCGATCTTGGTGGAGTCAGTTATACTTATGAAACGGTCAATAAACTAAAACAGCGTCATCCTGATACGAAATATTACTTGATCGTCGGCTATGATATGGTTGAGAATCTTTCTAAATGGTCCCATATCAATGAACTTGTCAAGGAAGTTCAGTTCGTCGGTGTCTGTCGAAAAGGATTTGAGAAAAAGTCTCATTTCCCAATTATGTGGGTCAATACGCCCGTGATTGAAATTAGTTCAACAGTTATTCGGCAAAGGGTTCGTGAAGGAAAGTCGCTGAAATATTTTGTTCCTGACGATGTTGCTTGGTATATTAAAGATCGAGGAATTTATCGTAAATAAGCTAATTGGCTATTAATCAAAAAGAGAGGACCTAATTCGTGTGAATTAGGTCCTCTCTTTATTACTGTTAAGGGTTGATTCGTTGTTGCGATACGTTGGCATTACTATGCGTGTCAGCAAGCAGTAGAGTATATAGATTGAATCCGAAAAAAGCAATGATTACTAAGACGCCAGTCAATAAAAAGCCGAAGTACATAAAGCCCAGACCCATGATTAAGCCTAAGACCGCAAAACATCTAATTAAGTTTTTAGCAAAATTGACTAAACTATTTTCAGTCTTAAAAGCTTGATGATAGGCGGTATCTAACCTCTGGATCGAACTGTTACGTGGCTCGCTTTGATGAATTTCTAGCGTTAGATGGTATGGTTCGACACCGTCGACGATTTTGTCATCACCATATTCATCCGTGACAACCTCTTTAAAAGGGCCACCATGAATCAAAAGGGTAGGATAAGAATCTTGCTTGAGTGCAGACTTTAAGTCGTCGTCCAAGATTATCGAGCCAATATTTGTTGACTCTTCATTCCAAATGTTCGCAAAAACTTGGAGTTGTTTGCCATCGAAATGCGTGTCAACATGCGCTAAATCAAGATTTTCTAATTGGTAGATTTTAAAGATGAATTTATTCTTTAGAATTTGGTGGTTATTTAAACCCTCATAAATGTCTTTTTGATTAACCGCTTGGATGTGTTCAAGATATTCTTGAAGAAATGATGTGGCAGCGGTTGATAGATTGATGTCTTTCTTTACTAATATAGTCATATTTCCCCCAAAAAATGATAACGACTAACCTGAGTATAACAAAAATGTATCCGCTTTTGTGGCTTTTTATGAAAACGCTTTAAATTAACTACTGATTTCCTGATTTAGCCAATTTATTAGTAATAAACTTATAATATTTTGTTGTTTTACGTTACTGATCTGAGCTTTGTGATCACCTTTCTGTAATCCATAGCTTCCAAAACCACCATGGTTGCCACCAGCAATTTGTTCAAAATCTGTATTGGCTGGTAACAGCTTTTTGGCCTTTTGGTAGTTTGCTCTGTTTAAAACTCCATCTCTTGAAGCAGTTACGGAGAGGACGGGGATTTTGATCTTATGTAAATCACCTTCAGTTTCAGGATAGCTGGCTAATAAGAAGACACCTTTTAACTTGTCGGCATGATTCTTAGCGTAACGGCAGGCCATCGTACCACCTAATGAATGACCACCGATGATGTAAGGCTGGTTGTTTTGAACCTTATTTGCTGCATTCGTATTTAAAATTGCCAAGTCTAATGGAAATCTGACAATGTAAACGCTGTAGCCTGCTTGAGCTACTTTTTGCGCCCAAATGCTGTAACTCTTAGGGTCAACTAAGGCCCCAGGATAGAAGATAATCATTGGTTTGGTATCATCGCCTTGAAATTTGATAGTATTGCTGACGACTGTGCTTTCTTTGGCGGCGTTGTTGGCTAAGACGGAGGGAGGATACTCCTTGATTTTAATGAAACTGATACTGGCGATAACTAGAATAATTAGAAATATACCCAAACTAAGCAAAAATTTTGAGACTTTTTTCATGCTTTCCTCCATTTTCAATTATTTCTAATAATATTGTACTTTACATTCCTTATGAAAATATGCTACATTTAAGAAAATAAAAATATCTTAGATATTGAAAAGAAGGAGTACTATGTACTTTATCCACAGGGAGTCAAGATAAGTGAGAACTTGGCGTGTCGGTATATAGGAAAAACATCTTTGGTCTTCTGGCTGAAATTTCGAGAGTAGGTTCAGACGTATTCCAGTACGTTATAATTGGCAAGTATTTGATGTACTTTGAGGTGTTTTTTATAAAAAAACTTGGGTGGTACCGCGGAAAGATCTTTCGTCCCTTTTACTGGGGATGGAGGATCTTTTTTTCATTTCATCACATAGTATTCCAAAGAATTAAGGAGAAATAACAATGGAAGATGTCTTAGTGAAAGATTTATACAAAAAAGAATTTGCTGATGGTGACAAGATCACTGTATCAGGTTGGATCAGAACAATTAGAGGTTCTAAGCGTGTTGGTTTTATTGAACTAAACGATGGTTCATTCTTCAAGAATGTGCAAGTCGTTATTACTAGCGATATGGAAAATTACGCAGAAGTTGTAAAGTTTCCTATTAGTACAACAATCAAAGTTGTCGGTGAATTAGCTTTAACGCCAAAAGCTCAACAACCATTCGAAATTCATGCAACTGAAGTTGTCGAAGAAGGAGCATCAGATCCCGACTTCCCACTCCAAAAGAAAGCACACTCATATGAATTTATGAGATCGATCGCTCATTTGCGTCCTAGAACAAATACTTTTTATTCCGTTTTCCGTATTCGTTCACTAGCAGCCTTTGCCATTCACGAATACTTACAAAAACATGACTTTGTTTATGTTCACACACCAATCATCACTAGTTCAGATGCTGAAGGTGCCGGTGAAATGTTCCAAGTTACAACATTAGATTTGAACAACGTCCCTAAAACTGATGAAGGTAAAGTTGATTACAATGAAGACTTCTTTAGAAAGGAAACCAATTTGACCGTTTCTGGACAACTTGAAGTTGAACCATTTGCTTTAGCTTTCAGAAATGTTTACACATTTGGCCCAACGTTTAGAGCTGAAAATTCCCATACTGGACGCCATGCTTCCGAATTCTGGATGATTGAACCAGAAATGGCCTTTGCAGACTTGCAAGATGAAATGGATTGTTCAGAAGAATTGTTGAAATACGTAATCAACTACGTTATGGACAATGCTAAAGAAGAACTTGATTTCTTGAACGAAAACGTTGATAACACTTTGATCGACCGCTTGAAGGCAACTGCCGGTGAGGAATTTGCTCATGTATCTTATACAGATGCAATCGATATTTTGGAAAAAGCAACTGACGTTGAATTTGAAGTTAAACCATATTGGGGACTTGATCTTGATTCCGAACATGAACGTTATCTTTCAGAACAAGTTTACAAGAAGCCAGTCTTCATTACTGATTATCCAAAGGAATTCAAAGCCTTCTATATGCGTGCTAATGACGATGGTAAGACTGTCGCCGCTGCTGACTTGTTAGTTCCTGAAATTGGTGAATTGATCGGTGGATCACAACGTGAGGAACGTTTAGATAAGCTTGAAAAGAGAATGGCTGAACTTGATATGAACGAAGAAGACTACAAGTGGTACTTAGAATTGCGTAAGTACGGTGGTACAGTTCACTCAGGCTTTGGTATTGGTTTTGAAAGATTAGTTATGTACATTACTGGTATGGAAAATATCAGAGATGTCATTGCTTATCCAAGAACACCAGGTAATGCTGAATTTTAATTAGGTACGAAAAAACGTAAAGTCATTGGGCTTTACGTTTTTTTAATTCGCTGGATTTTATAAAACAGTTACGGCATCGGTTGGAACAAATTGATTTGTGGCAACACGATAGTAAGTTTTACCATTGATATAAGCGATACGATCTACTCTCCATGCAGTGTTAGCAAGAAGTTCATGGCTTGTAATGTTATTGCCTTGTGAGTCAACTAATTGTTGATCTGCATTAGTTTGGATAACAATATTTCTATTTTCATAGACATAAACACTCGCTGCTTTGACCCATTCGTTAGTAGCAACACGATAGTATGTATCACCACCGAAACTCATTTCTTTATCACTGAACCAGTCGGTCGCGGGTTTTAGACTACGATTTTGAACTTTTGACACTTCAAGCGTGTAAAGAGTGACATTGCCCAACTTAGGATGTGTAGAAACTAAACGGTCAACATCGTTAATGTCTTCAGGTGAGTTAGGTGAAATTAGTGGATCACTTGTGTCAGTTGACGTTCCACTTGAGTTATTTGAAGAGCCAGAATTATTTGTAGATGATCCAGAATTGTTATTCTTTGCAGGGTCTGCAGTAACGGTGACTGTCTTAATGATAGGAGTACCATCTTTTAGCTTGTAAGTATAAGTAACAGTGAACGTACCAGCCTTGACGACTTTACCATCTTTTAGAACACCATTTTTGTCTGTGATTGTTGTTGAAACAGCATTGACAGCATCATTACCAGTTAAAGTGGTATCATTGTTGTCTTGAACTGATTTCAAGTTGTCTGCTGCGGTCCAAGTTTCACCAACTTTTGTAGTGCCATCGGAGGCATTAATGACGTGTCTCATGGAAATATAAATGCCAGGAATTGTTCCAATAGAAGAGCCACCTGAAGTGCCTTCATTGTTAGGATTAGGATGAATAGTGGGGCCAGTTTGAGATCCAGAATTTATATATGAATATTCAGTTTGCTGTGAACCGTCAGGATTCAAAAGCATTGAGTAGCCATCGTTGTTTGCAATTTTTGTGATGCCGTTGTTAACCAAGTTAACGTAGATATCACTGATATATGTCCAATTAGTTTTGTTTGCATCAACAAGTTGGTTCTTGTCTGATTGATTAAAATTATTGATTTGGATATCGCTACCAGAAATGTAAGAAGGCATTTGATCTTGAAGTTCTTTATCAGCTGCTGTATAAGAAACATTCAACTGATTGACAGTTACGGCTGGATATTGCCCCTTGATGCTACTGCCAGATATATTATCACTAAAACCTTTAAAATAAGCTGTTAAATAAGCTTCTCTAAAATAGTTTGTATATGTATAAACACCAAGCGTAGCGGTTTGGGCTTGAGTGGTACTCTTATTATTATTTACAAGAGGTATGGTTACCTTGATTGTTTGACCCACTCCTAAAGAAGTTCCAGATGGAACAATCTTAATTTCATTTACACTGGATAGTTTAAAATTAGGATCGTCTGCGATATGTTGCTCATAAGTAGCGTAGCCACCAGTGTCTGTTAGGTAAGTAACTTTAGCCCCTGTAGGTAGTCCGGTAATGTAGGACTTTAGGTCAGTGTCATCAGACATCAGAATACTATTATTATTATACATTTTTTCATATTTTGGCAACATCAAAACTGTTTCATAGTCAGATTGTGCCTTATCAGAGGTATTGGTAATCGTGTAATTTGCAGTTATAGTTTTTGCATGTGCATCTACAATTATAGTGTCATCTTTGTTGTCATCAGTTGATTGAGATGTTGCACTGGCTTTGTCATTAGTTGCACTGATAGAAACTGCCGCCTTAACTGGATCTGGATAATTAAGGGGCTTTACTTCTGGATTATTGATCAAAACATCGTCAGAATTTGTGGCAGTATCAACAACAGGTTGAGCTTCTTGAGTTGAATTTTTAGTGGTATCGGTGTCAGAGCCATTATTTGTATTATTAGTAGTGGTTGATGATTCCAAATTCGTTCCAGCTGTTGTACCGGTTGAAGTATTTGAAATATCATCACTAGCAGCTACGACACCAGATTTGGTTGTGTCAGTTTCAGAATTATTTTGGCCAGCGTTGGAATCCATCTTATTTGATGTTTCATTAGTGATGCTGCTATTTCCATTGTCTTTGATACTTGAGCTGTCAGCGATTGCTGCTTCATTCTTGTTAACATTGCTTGCTTGTTCAGTAGATGAACCAGTTGAATCCGATGTAGTATCGGCCTTTGCTGTATTAGTTTGAACTAATTGGACTCCTAAAGCTGCTACTCCGAGGGCAGTTACGATAAACTTTTTATTAAATTTTTTGTATGAATTAGAATGTACTTTTTTCATTATTATCCCTCACAATAAATTTTCCTGTTTTTAAAAGTATAATTTTATCTTTAATTACTATCCAATTCGTATTCTAGTTCTATGTGAGGACATTAATATATCATTATATGTAAGAAATAATTTCCTAATATGATTAGACATAAAAAATAATATGCTTAATAGTTATTGTAACCTTAGGAAAATAAATTTGTGATTTAGGATAAAAATAAAAACCGATATGGTGAGGATCACCTGAAACTATAAATAATTATTTTAATATTGATTTGCTGATAAATTTACTCTATTATTAAATTGTTCATAATATAGGATGAACTTTTATAAGGGGGATTTTTTATGAAAACTGCAAAATCTGTAGCTTTGCTTGCCGCTTTAGCTATAGCAACTATAGGGGGACTTGCTACATCGCAAAATGATGTTTCGGCTTCTGGAGTTGCCACAACCACTACTCAAGGTCCAGCTAGACTTTATACATCTACTGGAAGTTTGATTACTGATCGAGAGCTCGCTCCAAATACTAAATGGGCTGTTGGTAAAACAATTTCTATTAATAATGAAACTTTTTATCAAGTTGCAACTAATGAGTATTTGAAAGCAGCCGATTCGAGCTTAGATGGTAGCGCTACACAACAACCTGCTCAAACTGCTTTGATTGGAACAGTATCTACACCAAGTGGAACACTTACTATCAGCAAAAGGTCAAATGATTTTTCTGATACCTTTTTGCCACAAGGTTCTCAATGGAGAATTGGTAAATACATTGTTAACCGTTTAGGTAAGAAGTATGTTCAAATTTCTAATGACGATTATGTGCCAATTAGCCATATGACTTTTAACCACCCATTGCCTGAGCCAACATCTGATCCTGATTTTTATTATTACTGGCAAATGGATCCAAATTTGAATCCTGGCTATACTCCACACACTGATTATTAATTACGAAAAGTGGGTCTAAACTTTATCGTGTTGGTAGATTATTTCTACTGACACGATTTTTTTAGACCAATCAAAAAAAGGACATCAATAATATCCTTTATAATATAACCACGATTTTTGCCGCGAAACGAAAATCAGAAAATATAAAGAGGTATTATCATGTCCCAAGATGATTTTGTCCTAAAAATACTAAATATAACAGTTACTAATATCAAAATAATTGATTGTATCATCAATATCTAACAATCAATATAGTCTTTCATTATCCAAAGTTAAAGATTGCAGTGATGAAGGTGGCTGCACCAAGGAAAATGCCAGGAATATTAGCCCAGACGATTGGCCAATCCCTTTCTTTCTTGAGCAAACCGTAAGCTGTCCAAATCGTGCAGTTGATAAATGCAACTAATGGCTGAATAGGATTACCCTTAGATCCTGATAGGTTTGACATGATTTGTGGGATGTACGAAACATACATCAAAACTGACATCAAACTAGCCACTGTCCCAATTTTTTCTACTTTTTCTGAACTGATTTTCTGCAAATAATAACTTCCTTTCATCTCTCAGCTTTTTTTGTCATCAGTTTAATTGGACAAAAATTCTTTTATTAGATAATTCAGTGTATTTACACTAAATCAGACAAACTGTCTTGTCAATTAAGACGCTGTTTCACGGAAACAATTGTATTCAAAAACCCGCAATGTAAATAAATCATTGCGGGTTTAGTCTTTTCAACAAATTAGTTTAGATATTGATCACGATTTTTTAAAACTTCTCGCACCTCGTCAGTACTTTTTGCATCAAGCATAGCGTTTCTTAAATCAGTCGCTCCCAGTTCAGGACGGGCATAGATTTTAAAGAAGCGTTTTAAAGATGGGAAACGGGGAACGTCGTAGTGGGTTGAGAACTCATCAAATAAATCAAGCTGCATTTTCAATAATTCTAGGAGTTCATCTAATGAGTGTTCTTGGGGTTTCGGTTCAAAAGCAAAAGGACTTGCAAAGACGCCACGGCCAATCATGATACCATCTAATCCGGGATGTTCTTGAGCTAGTTTCAGACCAGCTTGATAGTCAGGTACATCACCATTGATTTGGAGGAGTGTTTCAGGAGAAATTTCATCACGTAATTTGATTAGATCATCAATTAATTCAAAGTGAGCAGGAACTTTACTCATTTCCATTTTTGAACGCAAATGAATCGTTAACAATTGAACGTGTTGATTCAACAACACTGGAATCCATTCCTTGTATTCTTCTGCTTTACTGTAACCTAGGCGAGTTTTGACACTGACAGCAAGGTCAGTAGATTTGGCGGCTTCAATAACAGCTTCGGCAGATTGTGGATTACGGATCAGGTCGCTACCACCATGATTTTTAATGACAGTTCCGTCAGGACAGCCAGTATTGATGTCAATTGCCTTGAATCCTTGATCCTTTAAAGCAGCACCGGCGAGCACAAAGTCCTCTGGCTGGTTCCCCCAAAGTTGTACGACAGGTGTCATTTTATCAGTAGGTTCCATATATAGTCGTCCATGAGCAGGAAATTTGGTAGTGGAGTCAGTGATACTCTTGGCATAAACGAATTCACTGAAAAAGACGTCCGGGGGGCAGGCTTTAGCTATTACTTGGCGAAAAACAGTGTTGCTAACTGCTTCCATTGGAGCCATCGTGAAGAAAGGCCGATGTTCTTTCCGAGCTTTAGCAGCAATCTCTGGCCAAAAATTTGATTCTGTCACGTTCATTACTTCCTTTAATCTAATTGTTTAATTCCATATCATTATATATTACTAGTTTCTTTGAGTAGAATCTAATGATTGCTTTTTATAAATGATATTTGTTGTAAGAAAAAAAAATACCAATCTTTCAATTAGTATCCCTAATTTGTGATTAATTATTTAATATCGCTCAACCGTCCATAATAAATCAAATAACGACGTCCACTATCCGACAATTTCAACTTGGTGACACTCGCATTATCAGGTTCCATAATATCGACGATATCTGGTACTTGGGTCACTAATTTAACCAATGATCTAGTGACGAAACCATGACAGACAACTAAAATCTTTTGATCGCCTTTTTCTTTCATATCTTTCAGAAAGCTTTCTAATCGCTCCCAAACTTGTTGATATGATTCACCTTGTTGGGCGTACTTAATATAGTCTTCAGTGATATAGCCATTTTCATCAAAGCCATCCGGATGTTTTGCTTTGACTTCATCTGCGACCAAGCCGTCCCAAGATCCATAATTGATTTCTCGCAAGCGAGCATCGGTATGAATCTCGTGAACATTTTGGTTCAAAATCTCGGCCGTCTGATAGGCACGTTTTAAAGGACTGGAATAAACTTCATCAAAATCATTAATATTTAAAGATTTAAGCAAATAATTAACTTGTTTGCGACCTGTTTGATTCAAATCGAGATCGGTAGCGGAACCATTGATTTTTCCAGTGTAATTAGTATCAGTTTCACCATGTCTGACAATATATAATTCAACCATTTTGAACCCCCAAATTATTTTAGTATTCCATAAATACGTTTTCATTTCTTCTTATATTATACCCATAAAAGTTTTGATTGTTGAAAAATTCATTTAGATATCAGTTTTAAGATGGAGCAAATTGATTCAGAAAATTAAACTTAAAACTTGCAATCATTAATGGATAGTCGGTATAGTTTATAGGATTGAATTAATTGTGAATGGAAGTGAGATTGTGACCCAGTCAACTTACTGGAATCGCATTGCAAATAAAGCTAAGAGTGAAAATCGTCCTTTTTTTAGTTTGGCACCAATGGAGGCTGTTACGGGATCGGTTTTTCGTCGGGTAGTTATGAAAGCTGCAGCGCCAGATGTTTTTTATACCGAATTTACTAATGCCTTGAGTATTACTCATCCACTGGCAAAAGAAACTACCAAAGGGCGCTTATATATCGACCCCAAAGAGGATCCTAAGCCAATCGTTCAACTGTGGGGGAATAATGGCGAAGATTTTGCCAAAGCCGCAATTGAGGTTAAAAAGCAAGGCTATGAGGCAATTGATATCAATACGGGTTGCCCCGATATTGCTGTGATAAAAAATCATAGTGGTAGTGATTTGATTCGTCATTTTGATACGACCAAGGAGATTATTGAGGGCGCTCGTAAGGCTGATCTGCCAGTCAGTGTCAAAACTCGACTGGGGTATAGTCAGATTGAAGAATTTGAAACCTGGATTCCTTTCCTCTTGAAACAACAAGTTCCTGTTTTGACCGTCCATGTTAGAACTAGAGAAGAAATGAGCAAGGTTGCCGCTCACTATGAGTTGATCGACCAATTGGTCCAGATGCGTGATACTTACGCACCAGATACTTTGTTGCAGATCAATGGTGATATTGCCGACTATCAAGCAGGATTACAATTGGCAAAAGATCATCCTGGAATTGATGGTATTATGATTGGTCGAGGGATTTTTATGAATCCATATGCCTTTGAAAAAGAACCCCAGCAACATTCGAGTCATGAATTGCTGAATCTCCTACGCTATCAATTAGATCTTTACGATCAATTTGTAGCCATGGGTATCCCAGGTCACTTTGCGCCACTACAACGTTTCTTTAAGATCTACGTTCGAGGGATGAAAGGTGCCTCGGCAATTAGAAATGATTTGATGCAGACGAAGACGACTGATGATGCACGTAAGATCATTGATCAAATCGATCCTGGAAAATAATAGGGTACACACATAAATTTCAAAAAAGCTGATGAACGAATTATATTTCATTCATCAGCTTTTTTTATTCATTATTAGTACTGGTTCGATATTGAAAAACAATCTTTTTTAAAATCACGATTGAGCCTAAGAAAAAGCTTGAGGCAATAATTGCAGTGATAGGCAACATGTGGAACATATTAGTTGGTAAAACTAAAGCCAAAAGTGGAAAGGCAAATGCGGCTGGTAACTTTATCTTGAGAATCTGTAACAAAATAAAGACTAATGGTAATGATATCAAGGCCGACATTAACCATGAACTAAAGATTAGATGGATAAATACGCCAATTGAGGCAGCTCCAACTAAGGCTAAAAAATGTTTGCTAGCCATTTTCCAGTCATACGTTGGTTTTTGTAGAACCTCAAAGAAAACCACCATTACAGGTGGGATGGCAGCCATTTGTGAAAAGCCAAAGGCCCAGACGCCACCAACCCAAAGAATCGCCATGATTGTAAAAATTATCATATGATGATTTTGAATCAGATTGCTTGCAGGAGCTTTTCGGTAATGTCCTTGTAAGTAGACGCCAACCATAAGCAGTCCAGTGAAAAGCAGGATGGCAACGATAAATGACCAGTGGGTCGCATTGATGATAATTGGCAGTAAACCAGTTGCAAACGATGGGGCTAGGTTAGAATGTAGCAATCTTAATAATAACAGCATTAAAATTAAGCCTATCAAAACTTTTTGTGCGTAAATGATGGGGAACTGATTGATAACAAAGCCGATAATGGCAGTTCCTGATGGTGCTAAGAAAATTTTACTAGGTTGATTGATCCAACCGCTGTTGTGATAAATCCAAGTTCCAGTCGTTAAGGCTCCAATTTCGGGAAGGATAATTTCCAGGTCGTTTAGTAAAGTGGCGATTGCAACCATGAAAATAATGAAAGCAAAGCCGATTAAGTAATTCTGTTTTTCATTGATAGATAAGTTCATAAAGCTAGATATCCCCTTTTAATCTATTGTTCTGGAGAAACTAGACTATTGTAACACACAAATATAATTTCTGAAAATAATTCTAATATATTAAAGTTAATAAATTTATATATTTTTGGAATCCATATAAGGATTTATACTTTTTTTACAATAAAATAATATATACAAATTGGATAAGATGCTGTTTTTTTACGAATTACACTTTAGAATAATGGTGTAGACCAAATGAGAAATAAATAATTATTGGCTTAGAAATAGAGAGGACATTTATTATGAAGGAAAATAATATTGTAGATACACGGACTTACGACTTAGATCAGATTGATGACGTCATCCGAGAACTAGATGCCGCTAAGATCAAAGTCAATGCTTTGATGGATTACAATTTGAGATTACGGCGTTTGAATGATCAAGAACCAAACAAAAAATTGATGGCTCATGAATTTAATCGACTCAGTCCGATTATGGAATTGCTTAATACCGATATTTTTGAATCGATCGATAAGGCGATTGAAATCTTGAATAAAGGGAACAAGGCTCCAGAAAAAGAATAATTATCGTTTTAGTAGAAGTCATTCTAATTGTGAAAATTAGGATGATTTTTTTTTTTATTTTTTTCTAT